>NZ_JBITCL010000008.1:0-330744 GCF_044453165.1 Streptomyces sp. NPDC051740
CCCGCGCGGGGGGGGGGGGGGGGGCGGCCCCGCCCCGGCCGGCGGCCCCCCCCCCCCCCCCCCCCCCCCCCCCCCCCCCCCCCCCCCCCCCCCCCCCCCCCCCCGCTTCTCGTGTGCGTCGGGCTCAGCCGTGCTTGGCGCGGCTCGCGGCACGGGCGCGCTCGCGGGCGTCCAGGTTCACCTTGCGGATGCGGACCGCCTCCGGGGTGACCTCCACGCACTCGTCGTCGCGGCAGAACTCCAGGGACTGCTCCAGCGACAGCTTGCGCGGCGGCACGATCGCCTCGAACGAGTCGGCCGAGGACGACCGCATGTTGGTGAGCTTCTTCTCCTTGGTGATGTTGACGTCCATGTCGTCGGCACGGGAGTTCTCGCCGACGATCATGCCCTCGTACACCTCGGTGCCCGGGTCCGTGAAGAGCACGCCGCGCTCCTGGAGGTTGGTCATCGCGAACGCGGTGACGGCACCGGAGCGGTCGGCGACCAGCGAGCCGTTGTTGCGGGTCGTCAGGGTGCCGAACCAGGGCTCGTGGCCCTCGTGGATGGAGTGGGCGATACCGGTGCCGCGGGTCTGGGTCAGGAACTCCGTCCGGAAACCGATCAGGCCGCGGGAAGGAACCACGAACTCCATGCGGACCCAGCCCGAGCCGTGGTTGGACATGTTGTCCATCCGGCCCTTGCGCACGCCCATGAGCTGCGTGACCGCGCCCATGTGCTCCTCGGGCACGTCGATCGTCATGCGCTCGACCGGCTCGTGGACCTTGCCGTCGACCTCCTTGGTGACGACCTGCGGCTTGCCGATGGTCAGCTCGAAGCCCTCGCGGCGCATCTGCTCCACCAGGATGGCCAGCGCCAGCTCACCGCGGCCCTGCACCTCCCAGGCGTCCGGACGCTCGGTGTCCAGGACGCGCAGCGAGACGTTGCCGATCAGCTCGCGGTCCAGGCGGTCCTTGACCTGGCGGGCGGTGACCTTGCGGTCCTTGACGACCGCCTTGTTGTCCGCGCCCTTGCCGGTGGCGCCGCGGCCGACCAGCGGCGAGGTGTTGGTGCCGATGGTCATGGAGATCGCCGGCTCGTCCACCGTGATCAGCGGCAGCGGGACGGGGTTCTCGGTGTCCGCGAGGGTCTCGCCGATCATGATGTCCGGGATACCGGCGACGGCGCAGATGTCACCGGGGCCGGCCTTCTCGGCGGGCTTGCGGGTGAGCGCCTCGGTCATCATCAGCTCGGAGATGCGCACGTTGGAGACGGACCCGTCGCGCTTCATCCAGGCGACCGTCTGCCCCTTCTTCAGCTCGCCCTGGTGGACGCGGAGCAGGGCGATACGGCCGAGGAAGTTGTCGGCGTCGAGGTTGGTGACGTGGGCCTGGAGCGGGGCGTCCTCGTCGAAGGTCGGGGCCGGGATGTGCTCCAGGATCGTGGAGAAGAACGGCTCCAGCGAGTCGGAGTCGCCCGGGACCGTGCCGTCCTCGGGCTTGGTGAGGGAGGCCACACCGTCCCGGCCGCAGGCGTAGACGATCGGGAACTCGATCTGCTCCTCGTCGGCGTCCAGGTCGAGGAAGAGGTCGTAGGTCTCGTTGACCACCTCGTCGATGCGGGCGTCCGGACGGTCCGTCTTGTTGATGCAGAGGATGATCGGCAGCCGCTGCTGGAGCGCCTTGCGCAGCACGAAGCGGGTCTGCGGCAGCGGGCCCTCGGAGGCGTCCACCAGCAGCACCACACCGTCGACCATCGACAGACCGCGCTCGACCTCGCCGCCGAAGTCGGCGTGGCCGGGGGTGTCGATGATGTTGATGGTGATGGGCTCCCCGCCGTCCTTGGGGTGGTACTTCACCGCCGTGTTCTTGGCGAGGATCGTGATGCCCTTCTCACGCTCCAGGTCGTTCGAGTCCATCATGCGGTCGTCGACCGAGTCGAGCTGGTGCGCGGCGAAGGCGCCGGCCTGCTTGAGCATGCCGTCCACGATGGTGGTCTTGCCGTGGTCGACGTGGGCGACGATGGCGACGTTGCGGATGTCGTGGCGCGTGGCCATAAAAGGCGTACTCCCGGAGTGCTGAGGAATGCCCCGCACGGGCGTCTGTGGTGTGCGGGCCCTGCCGGGCTGAACACGCCTCGGCCTCACCCCATGGTACGGGGCCGCCGGAGGGTCCGCCTTCGCGAGCCCGTGGGCCCTCTGTTACTCATGGGAGCCGGGAGGACGCGTTCGGATATCGGTGTGCGCGCGAACACGTTTCGGACATGTAAACAAAAAGCTGCACCTAATTGTCCGAATTGCCGGTTTCTCTCCAAGGGTGTCAAGCGCGCGTAGGTGTCAATCTTTGCAATTTTCGCTCAAAATATGAACGGTAGGGAGATCCCTATGCCTTCCGCCCTTGACGCGCGTTGACTGTCTTGGCGAAAGTTCCCCCAAACCACAGAACCTGCCGGTATCTGTGCTGCGCTCAACTCTCCAACCCCCCGGGGGACGAACACGATGACCAGTCCAATCAAGGCCGAGGACTCCGGGTCCGCGGCTGTCTTGGACCCTGAGCTCGCGGCGACCACCGAAAAAACGGTCGCCAAGGGTGAAAAGCAGCCCGAGGGTCGTTCCCCCGGCCAGTTGATGTGGCAGCGCTTCAAGCGCGACCGTACCGGAGTCGTCTCCGCGTGTGTGGTGATTTTCTTCTTCCTGGTCGCCGCGTGCGCCCCGCTCATCTCGAAGGTGTACGGCAAGGACCCGTACACCCTCTACGGGCAGGAGGACCCGGAACTTCTCGACATGTTCACCATGCCGGCGAAGGCCTTCGGCGGCATCGACGGGGAGTACTGGTTCGGCGTCGAGCCCGGCCTGGGCCGTGACGTGTTCACGCAGCTGCTGTACGGCATCCGGACCTCGCTCGCCACGGCGCTGGTCGCGACGCTCCTGATGACGGTGATCGGCGTGCTGATCGGTCTCGCCGGCGGCTACTTCGGCGGGAAGATCGACTACTGGCTCGGCCGGATGACCGACTTCTTCATGGCCCTGCCCAGCCAGCTGTTCTTCGTCGCCGCGATGCCGGTCATCACCACGGTGTTCGTCGCCCCGGACAAGGAGACGCCCACCTACGTGCGCACCTCCGCGATCATCATCGTGCTGTCCTTCCTGGGCTGGATGAGCATGGCGCGGATCGTCCGTGGTGCCGCGCTCTCCCTGCGGGACCGGGAGTTCATCGAGGCGGCGCGGATCTCCGGGGCCTCGCCCTGGCGCATCATCCGCAAGGAGCTGCTGCCCAACATCGTCACGCCGACGCTGGTGCAGGCGACGCTCATGCTGCCCGCCACCATCCTCAGTATCGCGTTCCTCTCCTTCGTGGGCGTCGGGTACGTCGAGCCCACGCCGGACTGGGGTCGGATGTTCGCCATCGGTGCCAACACCGTGGAGCAGGACCCGTACTACATGCTCTTCCCCGGAGTGGCCATGGTGATCTTCGTCGTGGCCTTCAACCTCCTCGGTGACTCGGTGCGAGACGCCTTCGATCCCAAGACGGGGCGCTGAGCCCACAGGGGAAATCCCCCCACACTCTCGCCCGGCCGGTCCCCGGTGCCCTACGGCCCGGTTCCGGCCATGTACCAGCAGTGCTCACTACTACAGGCAGGTGGATCCGTCCCCATGAGCATCTTCCGTAACCGTGCCGCCACGGCCGCGATCGTCGCGGTCGCCGCCGGCGCCCTGACCCTCACCGCCTGCGGTGGCGGCGGCAGCGACAGTCCGGCCAAGGACAACAGCAAGCAGAAGGACGACGCCAAGTCGCAGTCGAAGCCGGTGCAGATCGGTGACGTGAAGGCGTCGACCGGTCCGGCCGCCGAGATCCCGGGCGCCCAGCCGGGCGGCACCATGGCCGTCTACCAGGAGGACGACTTCTCCCACCTGGACCCGGGGCAGATCTACGTCTCGGACGGCAAGCTGCTCAGCCGCCTCATCTACCGCGGTCTCACCCAGTACTCCGAGGACGACCAGGGCAACCTGACCGTCGTGGGCGACCTCGCCACCGACGCGGGCAAGGTCTCGGACGGCGGCAAGACCTGGACCTACACCCTCAAGGACGACCTGAAGGACGAGAACGGCAACCCGATCAACTCGGCGGACATCCGCCACACGATCGAGCGGCTGTACGCCACGTTCATCACCGACGGTCCGACCTACCTGCAGCAGTGGCTGTCCGGCGCCGGCACCACCTACCGCAAGGCGTACGAGGGTCCGTTCAAGGGCAAGCACCTGCCGAACGACGTCCTGGAGACGCCGGACGACAAGACGGTCGTCTTCCACTTCAAGGACGCGCAGCCCGACCTCCCGCAGATGCTGACCATGCCCGGTTACAGCGTCGTCCCGGAGGAGACGGACACCAAGGAGAAGTACGACTCCGACCCGGTCGCCACGGGTCCGTACAAGATCGCCGAGTTCAAGCCCGGCAAGTCCATGAAGCTGGTCAAGAACACCGCGTGGGACGCGAAGTCCGACTCCGTGCGTCACCAGTACGTCGACGGTTTCGACATCTCGATGAACCACGACGACGAGGACCAGACCAAGACGCTCCTGGCCGACCAGGGCGAGGCCAAGAACGCGATGATGTTCACGGGCCAGGTCGCCACCACCCAGCTCCAGAAGGTGGTGAGCGACAAGGAGGCCATGAAGCGCACGATCCAGGGCTACGCGCCCTACGTGTGGCAGCTGAACTTCAACATGGACCGCGTCAAGGACAAGAAGCTCCGTGACGCCATCACCCTCGCCCTGCCCTCCGCCTCGGTCTTCAAGGCCGACGGCGGTGCCTACGGCGGTGAGGTCGCCAACTCCCTGACCTCGCCGACGACTCCGGGTTACAACGAGGCCTTCGACCCGTTCAACCGCTCGAAGAAGCCCAACGGCGACATCGAGGCCGCCAAGAAGCTGATCAAGGAAGGCGGCTTCGAGGGCAAGAGCCTCGTCTACGCCTACGCCAACACGCCGGTCCGCCAGCAGCAGGCCGTGCTGATCACCGACGCCCTGGAGAAGATCGGTCTCGACATCCAGAAGAAGGAGATCGACGGCGCCACCTGGTACGAGCAGGTCGGTAAGGTCAAGAACAGCTACGACCTGTACATGACCGGCTGGGGCCAGGACTGGCCGTCCGCCTCCACGGTCGTCCCGCCGCTCTACGACGGCACGCAGATCCAGGACGGTTCGTCGAACTACTCGCACATCAACGACGACCACGTCAACTCGGAGATCCAGCGCATCCTGAAGATCACCGACACCGCCGAGGCCACCAAGGCGTGGACCGAGCTGAGCGAGTACATCGCCAAGGAGGTCAACCCGGCCGCCCCGATCTACTACACCAAGGTCTTCCAGATCTTCGGTTCGAACGTCGGCGGCATCCGCTACAGCTCCGACTCGAGCTACGTGGACGTCACCCGGGTCTTCCTGAAGAAGTAACCGCCGGCCCGGGATCCCGGTGGTGGGCGCGCGGCGGAGCGCCCACCACCGGGCCCCGGACGTCTCCAGACTCACCCTCCGAATTGCCGCCGTCCTGAGAGCAGCTTCCTGCCATGCTTCCCTTCCTCATTCGCCGGACATTCGGCGCGGCGCTGATCCTGGTGTTGATCAGTGCGTTCACCTTCTTCATGTTCTTCGCGATCCCGCAGGACCCGGCGCTGCTGGCCTGTGGCAAGAACTGCACTCCGGACGCGCTGGAGATCATCCACAAGAACCTCGGTCTCGACCAGCCGGTCACCGTCCAGTACTGGAACTTCCTGATCGGCGTCTTCGCCGGCCGTGACTTCGCCGTCGGCCACTGCGACGCCCCCTGCTTCGGTGTCTCCTTCGCCAACAACCAGAACGTCTGGGACACCATCGTCGACCGCTTCCCGCTGACGCTCTCGCTGACCCTCGGCAGCCTGCTGGTCTTCCTGATCGTCGGCCTCGGCGCCGGCATGCTCGCCGCGAAGTACCGCGGCACCTGGGTGGACAAGACCTTCAGCTCCGGCTCGCTGGTCATCAGCTCCATGCAGATCTACTTCCTCGGCCCGCTGGTGCTGCTCGGCCTGGTCTACAGCACCGGATGGCTCGACAAGCCGAAGTACGTGCCCTTCTCCGAGGACCTCGGCGGCTGGTTCATGGGTCTGCTGATCCCCTGGGTCGTCATGGCGACCATCTTCACCGCCAACTACACTCGTATGAGCCGTTCCTCGATGATCGAGCAGCTCCAGGAAGAGCACGTGAAGGCGGCCCGCGCCAAGGGCATGTCGGGCAACTTCGTCTTCTTCCGCTACGCCTGGCGCGGCTCCCTCATCCCCATCATCACCATCCTCGGCATCGACCTGTCCTCGCTGCTGTCGGGCGGCATGGTGACGGAGCTGACGTTCGGTCTGGCCGGACTCGGCCGGCTCGCGCTGGACTCCGTCATCGACAAGGACCTGCCGATGCTGATGGGCGTCATGCTGGTCAGCGCCGCGCTCATCATCTTCTTCAACCTGATCGTGGACGCCCTGTACGCCGTCATCGACCCGCGCGTGCGTCTGTCCTAGGAGAATCACCGTGACCACTCAGACCAAGCCCGAAGAGGCCGCGGCCGCCGCCGCGGGGGAAGCCTTCCTCTCGGTGCGCGACCTCAAGGTCCACTTCTCCACCGACGACGGCATCGTCAAGGCGGTGGACGGGCTCTCCTTCGACCTGGAGCGCGGCAAGACCCTCGGCATCGTGGGCGAGTCCGGCTCCGGCAAGTCGGTGACCAACCTGGCCGTCCTCGGCCTGCACAACCGCAAGAAGACCGCCGTCGACGGGTCGATCACGCTGGACGGCCAGGAGCTGATCACGGCCGGCGAGAAGCAGCTGGAGACGCTGCGCGGCAAGAAGATGGCGATGATCTTCCAGGACGCGCTGACCGCGCTGTCGCCGTACTACACGGTCGGCCGGCAGATCGGTGAGCCGTTCATGAAGCACACCGGCGCCTCCAAGAGGGACGCCCGGGTGCGCGCCATCGACCTGCTCCAGAAGGTCGGCATCCCGCACCCGCAGCAGCGGGTCGACGACTACCCGCACCAGTTCTCCGGCGGTATGCGCCAGCGCGCCATGATCGCCATGGCGCTCTCCTGCGACCCGGACCTGCTCATCGCCGACGAGCCGACCACGGCGCTCGACGTGACGGTGCAGGCGCAGATCCTCGACCTGCTCAAGGACCTGCAGCAGGAGTTCGGCTCCGCGATCATCATGATCACCCACGACCTCGGTGTGGTCGCCAACATGGCCGACGACATCCTGGTGATGTACGCCGGCCGTGCCGTGGAGCGCGGCTCGGTGCGCGAGGTGCTCAAGGCGCCTCAGCACCCGTACACCTGGGGCCTGCTGGGCTCGATGCCGAGGCTCTCCGCCTCCGTCGACGAGCCGCTGATGCCGATCCCGGGATCGCCGCCCTCCCTGCTCAACCCGCCCTCGGGCTGCCCGTTCCACCCGCGGTGCGGCTTCACCGACAAGGTCTCGGGGGACCGTTGTTCGGGCGAGCGCCCGCCGCTCGCCCAGGGGCGTGCCGCCGCCTGTCACCTGACGGCGGAGCAGCGGCAGCAGGTGTTCATCGAGACGATTCAGCCCCGGCTGGGCTGAGCGGAAACCGGCGACTGGGGCATCACCATGAGCGACAACAGCAAGACGACCACGGCGGTCGCCGACACGGTCCCGCAGCAGCGGGACGGTGACAGCGCACCGCTGCTGAAGGTCAGTGGTCTGACGAAGCACTTCCCGATCAAGGGCGGCTTCCCGATCAAGCGCACCGTCGGCGCGGTCAAGGCCGTCGACGGCCTCGACTTCGAGGTCTTCCCGGGGGAGAGCCTCGGCCTCGTCGGCGAGTCCGGCTGCGGCAAGTCGACGACCGGCCGGCTGCTGACCCGGCTGTACGAGCCGACCACGGGCAGCATCGAGTACAAGGGTCAGGACATCAGCCGGGCCGGCCGCAGGGAGCTGGCGCCGATCAGGTCCGAGATCCAGATGATCTTCCAGGACCCGTACACGGCGCTGAACCCGCGGCAGACCGTGGGCACGATCATCTCGGGCCCGATGGAGATCAACGGGATCAACCCGCCGGGCGGCCGTGAGAAGCGGGTCCGGGAGCTCCTGGAGATCGTCGGTCTCAACCCGGAGCACTACAACCGCTTCCCGCACGAGTTCTCCGGCGGCCAGCGCCAGCGCATCGGTGTCGCGCGTGCCATCGCGCTGGAGCCGAAGCTGATCGTCGCCGACGAGCCGGTCTCGGCCCTCGACGTGTCGATCCAGGCCCAGGTGGTGAACCTGCTGCAGGAGGTGCAGCGGGAGATGGGCATCGCCTTCGTCTTCATCGCCCACGACCTGGCGATCGTGCGGCACTTCTCGCAGCGTGTCGCGGTGATGTACCTCGGCAAGATCGTGGAGATCGCGGACCGCGACTCGATCTACAACGGCCCCCGCCACCCGTACACGCACGCGTTGCTGTCCGCCGTCCCGGACGCCGACATCGACGCGGAGAAGCGGGAGCGCATCCGTCTCGAGGGCGACGTGCCCTCGCCGATCTCCCCGCCGTCCGGCTGCCGCTTCCGCACCCGCTGCTGGAAGGCGCAGGACAAGTGCGCGACCGAGGAGCCGCCGCTGCTCCGGATCGAGGGCAGCAAGCCGGGGCACCTGACGGCCTGCCACTTCCCGGAGGAGCCCACGACCGAGGCCCGCGCCGAGGACGTGGTGATGGACCCGGGGCTGAAGGCGCTGGAGAAGAACGACGTGGCCAAGGCCTGACGTCGACCCTCTGAAGGGGCACGGGCGCGGGAGCGCAGGACTCCCGCACCCGTGCCCTTTCGGCTGCCCTTTTCGGGCGTCTCATACGTACATACGGCTGGAGTCACCCTCGTACAGGCGCCGTACATGTGCGCCATGCACCCTTTGCGTCGATATTGACGTGAAGGATCGGCGTACGCACCCAGCCCACGTACGAGGAGGCACCCGATGCGCGGAGCCACGCACGCCCGATGGGCCGTCTGTGCGGTGGCGGTCGCCCTCGCCGCGACCGCCTGCGGAGGCGAGAGCAGCGCCGACGACGCCGGTGCCGTACTGAGCGCCTCCTGGGGCGACCCGCAGAACCCGCTGGAGCCGGCCAACACCAACGAGGTCCAGGGCGGCAAGGTCCTCGACATGATCTTCCGGGGCCTGAAGCGGTACGACCCGGTCACCGGCGAGGCGAAGGACATGCTCGCCGAGAGGATCGAGACCTCCGACTCGCAGAACTTCACCATCACCGTCAAGGACGGCTGGACCTTCGGCAACGGCGAGAAGGTCACCGCCCGGTCCTTCGTCGACGCCTGGAACTACGGCGCGAGCCTGAGGAACAACCAGCGCAACGCGTACTTCTTCGGCTACATCGAGGGCTACGACGAGGTCCACCCCGAGGACGGCGGCAAGCAGACCGCCGACACCCTCTCCGGGCTGAAGGTCGTCGACGACCGCACCTTCACCGTCGCGCTCACCCAGAAGTTCTCGAGCTTCCCCGACACCCTCGGCTACAACGCCTTCGCCCCGCTGCCCCGCGCCTTCTTCGACGACCACGACGCCTGGGTGAAGAAGCCCGTCGGCAACGGCCCGTACCTGGTCGACTCGTACACCCGCGGCTCGCAGATGTCCCTGCGCACCCGGTCCGACTACCCCGGCCCCGACAAGGCCCGCAACGGCGGCGTCGACCTCAAGGTCTACACCGACAGCAACACCGCCTACACCGACCTGATGGCCGGCAACCTCGACCTGGTCGACGACGTCCCCGCCGCCCAGCTCAAGAACGTGAGGAGTGACCTCGGCGACCGCTACCTCAACACCCCCGCCGGCATCCTCCAGACCCTCGCCTTCCCCTACTACGACGACGCCTGGAACAGACCCGGCGCGGAGAAGGTCCGCAAGGGCCTGTCCATGGCCATCGACCGCGAGCAGATCACCGACACGCTCTTCCACGGGACCCGCACCCCCGCCACCGACTGGACCTCCCCGGTCCTCGGCGAGGACGGCGGCTACCGGGCCGGCCTGTGCGGGGAGTACTGCGCGTACAAGCCGGACGACGCCAGGAAGCTCGTCCAGGAGGGCGGCGGGCTGCCCGGCGGCAAGGTGACCATCACCTACAACGCGGACACCGGCTCCCACCGCGCCTGGGTCGACGCCGTCTGCAACTCCATCAACAACGCGCTGGACGACGAGCGCGCCTGTGTCGCCGCGCCGGTCGGCACCTTCGCCGACTACCGCAACCGGATCACCGCCCGCAAGATGAGCGGCCCGTTCCGCGCCGGCTGGCAGATGGACTACCCGCTCATCCAGAACTTCCTCCAGCCGCTCTACTACACGGGCGCCTCCTCCAACGACGGCAAGTGGTCCGACGAGCGGTTCGACGACCTCGTCGACCGGGCCAACCGGGAGACCGACCCCGCCAAGGCCGTCGGCCTGTTCCAGCAGGCCGAGGAGGTCGTCCGCGACCACATGGCCGCCATCCCCCTCTGGTACCAGAACGGCAGCGCCGGCTGGTCCGAACGGCTCTCCGACGTCGAGCTCAACCCCTTCAGCGTCCCCGTCTACGACCAGATCAAGGTGAGCTGAACCGCCATGGGACGCTACGTCGTCCAGCGGCTGCTCCAGATGATCCCGGTCTTCGTCGGGGCCACGCTGCTGATCTTCCTGATGGTCAACGTGATGGGCGACCCCATCGCGGGCCTCTGCGGCGAACGCCAGTGCGACCAGGCGACCGCGGGGCGGCTGCGGCAGGAGTTCGGCCTCGACCGGCCGGTCTGGCAGCAGTACCTGACCTACATGGGGAACGTCTTCACCGGTGACTTCGGCACGGCCTTCAACGGCCAGGAGGTCACCGAGCTGATGTCGACGGCGTTCCCCGTCACCATCCGCCTCACCCTGATCGCGATCGTCTTCGAGATCGTCGTCGGCGTCACCCTCGGCGTGGTCACCGGACTGCGCCGGGGCCGCCCCGTCGACACCGGCGTCCTGCTGTTCACCCTCGTCGTCATCTCCGTCCCCACCTTCGTCACCGGCCTGCTGCTCCAACTGCTGCTCGGCGTGAAATGGGACTGGATCCGGCCCTCGGTCTCCACCGAGGCACCCTTCGGCGAACTGCTCCTGCCCGGCCTGGTCCTGGCCTCCGTCTCCCTCGCCTACGTCACCCGGCTGACCCGCACCTCCATCGCCGAGAACCTGCGCTCCGACTACGTCCGCACCGCCGTCGCCAAGGGCCTGCCCCACCACCGGGTGGTCGTGAGGCACCTGCTGCGCAACTCCCTCATCCCCGTGGTCACCTTCATCGGCGCCGACATCGGCTTCCTCATGGGCGGCGCGATCGTCACCGAGCGGATCTTCAACATCCACGGCGTCGGCTACCAGCTCTACCAGGGCATCCTGCGGCAGAGCACCCAGACCGTCGTCGGCTTCGTCACCGTGCTCGTGCTGGTCTTCCTGGTCGCCAACCTCGTCGTCGACCTCCTCTACGCCGTACTGGACCCGAGGATCCGCTATGCCTGAGCAGCACTACGAGCCCGAGCCCGCCGTCGCGGGGGCCGTCATCGGCGGCACCGTGGACGTGGGCGTCGAGGAGGCCGGGACGCCGGAGCGGCGGCCGAAGGGCCGAGGCGGCCCCGGACCGCGGGACAAACCCCGCTCCCTGTGGTCCGACGCCTGGCGCGACCTGCGCCGCAACCCCGTCTTCCTCGTCTCCGGGCTGGTCATCCTCTTCCTCGTCCTCATCTCCCTGTGGCCCTCGCTGATCGCCTCAGGCAGCCCCCTCAAGTGCGACCTGGCCAGGGCCCAGGAGGGCTCCCAGCCGGGCCACCCCTTCGGTTTCGACGGCCAGGGCTGCGACGTCTACACCCGCACCGTCCACGGCGCCCGTACGTCCGTCACGGTCGGCGTCCTGGCCACCCTGGGCGTCGCCGTCCTGGGCAGCGTCCTGGGCGTCCTGGCGGGCTTCTTCGGGGGCGTCTGGGACTCCGTCCTCTCCCGCGTCACCGACGTCTTCTTCGCCATCCCGGTCGTCCTCGGCGGACTGGTGCTGCTCTCCGTCATCACCAGCAACACCGTCTGGCCCGTCATCGGCTTCATCGTGCTGCTGGGCTGGCCGCAGATCTTCCGCATCGCCCGCGGCTCCGTCATCACCGTCAAACAGAACGACTACGTCCAGGCCGCGCGGGCGCTCGGCGCCTCCCCCTCCCGCCTGATGCTCCGGCACATCGCGCCCAACGCCGTCGCCCCGGTCATCGTCGTCGCGACCATCGCGCTCGGCACCTACATCGCCCTGGAGGCCACCCTGTCCTACCTCGGCGTCGGTCTGAAGCCGCCCAGCGTCTCCTGGGGCATCGACATCTCCGCCGCCTCCCCGTACGTCCGCAACGCCCCGCACGCGCTGCTGTGGCCCTCCGGGGCCCTCGCGATCACCGTCCTGGCGTTCATCATGCTCGGCGACGCGGTGCGCGACGCCCTCGACCCGAAGCTGAGGTGAGCCACCGTGCTGCTCGAAGTGCGGGACCTGCACGTGGAGTTCCACACCCGTGACGGGGTCGCGAAGGCCGTCGACGGCGTCAGCTACGGCGTGGACGCGGGCGAGACCCTGGCCGTGCTCGGCGAGTCCGGCTCCGGCAAGTCCGTGACCGCGCAGGCCGTCATGGGCATCCTCGACACGCCACCCGGCCGGATCACCGGCGGCGAGGTGCTGTTCCAGGGCCGGGACCTGCTGAAGCTGAAGGAGGACGAACGCCGCAGGGTCCGGGGCGCCGAGATGGCCATGATCTTCCAGGACGCGCTGTCGTCGCTCAACCCCGTGCTCACCGTCGGCGACCAGCTCGCCGAGATGTTCACCGTGCACCGGGGCATGTCCCGCAAGGACGCGCGGGCCAGGGCCGTCGAGCTGATGGACCGGGTGCGCATCCCCGCCGCCCGGGAGCGGGTGAGGCAGTACCCGCACCAGTTCTCCGGCGGCATGCGCCAGCGCGTCATGATCGCGATGGCGCTGGCCCTGGAACCCGCCCTGATCATCGCCGACGAACCCACCACCGCCCTCGACGTCACCGTCCAGGCCCAGGTCATGGAGCTGCTCGCGGAACTCCGGCGCGAGCTGCGCATGGGTCTGATCCTCATCACCCACGACCTGGGCGTGGTCGCCGACGTCGCCGACCGCATCGCCGTGATGTACGCGGGCCGGATCGTCGAATCGGCTCCCGTGCACGACATCTACAAGGCTCCGGCACACCCGTACACCCGGGGCCTGCTGGACTCGATCCCGCGCCTGGACCTCAAGGGCCGGGAGCTCTGCGCCATCAAGGGCCTGCCGCCCAACCTCACGCACATCCCGCCGGGCTGCGCCTTCCACCCCCGCTGCCCACTGGCCCGCGACGTCTGCCGCACCGACGAGCCACCGCCGTACGAGGTCTCGCCGACGCGGGGGAGTGCCTGCCACTTCTGGAGGGAGTGCCTGGATGGCTGAGCCGGTCCTGGAGGTCAGCGGTCTGGTCAAGCACTACCCGCTGACGCGGGGTGTCGTCCTCCGCGAGCAGGTCGGCGCCGTACGGGCGGTCGACGGCGTGGACTTCGCGCTCGGCCGGGGCGAGACACTGGGCATCGTCGGCGAGTCCGGCTGCGGCAAGTCCACGGTCGCGAAGATGCTGGTCAACCTCGAACGCCCGACGGCCGGTTCGATCCGCTACAAGGGCGAGGACATCACCAGGCTGTCGGGCCGTGCGCTGAAGGCCGTACGCCGCAACATCCAGATGGTGTTCCAGGACCCGTACACCTCCCTCAACCCCCGTATGACGGTGGGCGACATCATCGGGGAGCCGTACGACATCCATCCCGAGGCGGCCCCGAAGGGCGACCGGCGGCGGAGGGTCCAGGACCTGCTGGACGTCGTAGGCCTCGACCCGGAGTACGTCAACCGCTATCCGCACCAGTTCTCCGGCGGCCAGCGCCAGCGCATCGGCATCGCACGGGGCCTGGCACTGCGCCCCGAGGTGATCGTCGCCGACGAACCGGTCTCCGCGCTGGACGTGTCGGTGCAGGCCCAGGTCGTCAACCTGATGGACCGGCTGCAGTCCGAGTTCGGTCTGGCGTACGTGTTCATCGCGCACGACCTGTCGATCGTCCGGCACATCTCCGACCGGGTCGGGGTGATGTACCTGGGGCGGATCGTGGAGACCGGCACGGACACCGAGATCTACGAGCACCCCACGCACCCGTACACCCAGGCCCTGCTCTCCGCCGTGCCCGTACCGGATCCGGAGGCCAGGGAACACCGCGAGCGGATCATCCTCAGCGGTGACGTGCCGTCGCCGACGGACATCCCGTCCGGCTGCCGCTTCCGCACCCGCTGCTGGAAGGCGCGGGAGCGCTGTGCGCTGGAGGTGCCGGCGCTCGCGGTGCCCGAGTGGTTCCGTACGGCCGGGGGGCCGGTGGCGCACGACTCGGCCTGCCACTTCGCGGAGGAGAAAGTCCTGGTGCCCGTGGAAGGACACGGCAACGGGCCGGGGTGACATGGCGCACCCCGGCCCGCTTACGGCACCCGCACGGCCGTACGCTGATCAGCGTGCCGTGTCCGTATATCGGTACCGCTTCCGTGAAGTTGCGTGCGTGTTAACGCGGTTCGTCCCCGTTTGCGATGCCCAGCGAGCGCTTGAGGAAGCCGAGCTGGAGCCGGAGCAGGTTCTCGGCGACCTCCTCCTGCGGGGTCATGTGGGTGACGCCGGACAGGGGCAGCACCTCGTGCGGCCGGCCGGCCGCCAGCAGCGCGGAGGAGAGCCGCAGGGAGTGGGCGACCACCACGTTGTCGTCCGCGAGGCCGTGGATGATCATCATCGGGCGGTGCGGTGCGGCGGCGTCGACCAGGCCCGCGTCGTCGATCACCGAGTTGCGGCGGTAGACCTCCGGCTGCTCGTCCGGGTGGCCGACGTAGCGCTCCTGGTAGTGGGTGTCGTACAGGCGCAGGTCGGTGACCGGGGCGCCCACCACGGCCGCGTGGAAGACGTCGGGCCGGCGCAGGGCGGCGAGGGCCGCCAGGTACCCGCCGAAGGACCAGCCCCGGACGGCGACCCGGTCCAGGTCGAGCGGGAAGTCGGCGGCGAGCGCCTGGAGCGCGTCCACCTGGTCCTGGACGACGATGTCGGCGATGTCGTCCCGGACGGACTTCTCCCAGGCGGGCGAGCGGCCCGGCGTCCCGCGCCCGTCCGCGACGATCACCGCGAACCCCTGGTCGGCGAACCACTGCGAGGTCAGATGCGGGTTGTGGGCGGCGAGCACCCGCTGCCCGTGCGGACCGCCATAGGGGTCCATGAGCACTGGCAGGGGGGTGTCCCCGGCGTAGTCCCGGGGCATAAGCACGGCGCACGGAATTCGGCGTGCGCCCCCCTGTGTCAGCGTCACGCGGGGGGACATACCGGGGTCTTCGGCGTGCGAGGGGACAGTCGCCGTCGGTTTCCCGTCACGCAGCACCTGGACCCGTGAACCTGGCCGGTCCAAGGCCGCCGAGACGAGTACGGTCACGCCCCCGGCGCGTACCGCCGAGTGCACACCGGGCTCCTGCGAGACGCGCTCCACGCCGAGTTCGTTCACCCGGTAGACGTGCACCTCGCCGATCCCGGGGTCGGCGGCCTCCTCGCCCGCCGACGCCGAGACCAGCACGTCGTCGTCGGAGACGTCCAGTACGGCGCGGATGTGCAACTGCGCTCCGGTGAGCGGTCGTTCACCGACGGCGAGTCGTCGCGCACCCCCCTCGTCCGCGATCCGGACCAACTGCCCGGAAGGACTCCAGCACGGCACCCCGGGGAAAAGTTCCAGCCAAATTCGATCTTCGTCGGCGTGCACCATCCGGGTCGCCCCGGAGTCCGGGTCCACGGCCAGGATCAGCGCGGCGCGCTGGTCGCGCGCCTGGACGAGGAGCAGCGGGGCACCCGCCGCTGACCAGTGCACATGTGCCAGATACGGGTAGCGCGCCCGGTCCCAGGAGACCTCCGTGCGCGTTCCGTCGAGGCCGATCACGAACAGCCGGACGTCCGCGTTCGGGGTGCCCGCCGCCGGGTACGCCACCCGCTGCGGCTCCCGCTCCGGATGTGCCGGGTCGGAGATCCACCAGCGCCGTACCGGCGTGTCGTCCACGCGCGCCACCAGCAGCCGGTCCGACTCCGGAGCCCACCAGAAGCCCCGCGAGCGGCCCATCTCCTCGGCCGCCACGAACTCGGCCAGGCCGTAGGTGACGCCCTCCGACTCCGGGCGGACGAGGGCCCGTTCGTCCGCCCCCTCGGCCCCCACGACGCGCAGCGCGCCCCGGGAGACGTAGGCGACGTACCGCCCGTCGGGCGACGGACGCGGGTCGATCACCGGCCCCGGCACGCGCAGTTCACGTGCCGTCCCGGCCCGTAGTTCGGCCGTGAAAAGCCGCCCTGACAAGGCGAAAGACGCCAACTCGACGGCGGCGTCGGTGGCGTAGCCGACGATGCCGGCGCCGCCCTCACGGCTCCGTTCGCGCCGTGCGCGCTCCTCGGCGGAGAGGTTCTCCGAGGCCCCGCCCAGGAGGGCGCGCGGGTCGGCCGCCACGCGCTCCCCGCCCCCTTCCGTATCGAGGACCCAGAGTGAATTGGCCCGGTCCGTACCGGAACCGGAGCGCAGGAACACGACACGCGAGCCGTCGGGAGCCACGCTGAACGAACGCGGCGCGCCGAGCGTGAAGCGCAGGGTACGGGCGTGCCGTCGGGGGAAGGAGTCGGTCTCGGTCGTCATGCCCTGACCATATTGGCCATGCGCCCCCTTGTGCGGCTGTGCGCCGACCGATGCGCACGTACGGATAGTTATGATCGTTAGCGCATAGTGGGTATGAACCTGCTGGCTGCTGTGTCGCTTTACCTGCCCCCATGTTCCTACGTCCCCTTACCCCCGCGCCCTGGGACCTTTGGAGGTGAACCGCCGTGGCACTCTCGATTTCGGCGGTGGTGCTGCTGGCGATCATCGTCTTCCTGCTGGTCAAGAAGTCGGGCCTGAAAGCAGGGCACGCCGTGGTGTGCATGCTGCTCGGCTTCTACCTCGCCTCGTCGACGATCGCCCCGACCATCAGCGAGCTGACGACGAACATCGCGGGGATGATCGGCAGCATCAACTTCTGAGCGCCGCCCCCTCGCGTGTTACCCGCCGGTAGGGAATGATGGCGGGCGATCATCCACGCGTTCAGGGGCGGAGCCGACGGTGACGACTTCCGAAGAACAGAGCGAGGCGCGCACCAGGGTGCACGTCTTCCGGGACGACGCCCTGGGCGACCACGACGCGGTCGGCCTCGCCCGCGCGATCCGCCGGCGCGAGGTCGGTGCCGCCGAGGCCGCCCGGGACGCGGCGGTCCGGGTCAGGGCCGTCGAGTCCCGGCTCAACGCGGTCCAGACGCACCTCGACGTGCCGGCGCACGGCGTGGACGGCGCGTTGGGCGGTGTGCCGACCTTCGTCAAGGACAACACCGACTACCAGGGGCTGCCCACGGGCCACGGCAGCGCCGCGTTCGCACCCCGCGCCGCCCGTCGGCACGCCCCGTTCACCCGCCAGTTCCTGAGCACCGGCGTCACGGTGCTCGGCAAGACCCGGCTGCCCGAGTTCGGGTTCAGCCCCACCACGGAGTACGAGGGCGCCGAACCCGTCCGCAACCCGTGGCACACGGACCACTCGGCGGGCGGCTCGTCCGGCGGCAGCGCGGCGCTCGTCGCCGCCGGCGCGGTCCCGATCGCGCACGCCAACGACGGCGGCGGTTCGATCCGGATCCCCGCCGCCTGCTGCGGCCTCGTCGGACTGAAGCCGACCCGCGGCCGGATGGTGGCGAACGCGCAGGGCCGCCAACTGCCGATCGACCTCGTCGTCGACGGCGTGGTCAGCCGCTCGGTACGCGACAGCGCGGCGTTCCTCGCCGCGGCGGAACAGCACTGGCGCAACCCGAGGCTGCCGCCCGTCGGCCTGGTCGAGGGCCCCTCGGGGCGACGCCTGCGCATCGGGCTCCTGGTGGACTCCCCGAACGGCGTCCGCTCCGACGACGACACCCGCGCGGCGGTGACGGAGACGGCCCAGCGCCTGGAGCGGCTCGGTCACACCGTGGAACCGGTGGAACTCTCCATCGACCCGCACTTCACCGACGACTTCCTCACCTACTGGGGCATGCTGTCGTTCCTGATCGGCGTCACCGGCAGGACGCTGGGCACGGACTTCGACCGCCGCCGCATGGACGGGCTGAGCCGGGGCCTGCGCGAGTCGTACGTGAGGGACTGGCGGACCACGCCGGGCGTACTGCGCCGGCTGAAGCGCACGCGCGAGGCGTACGCGGCCGGGTTCCGCGGCCTCGACGTGCTCCTCTCCCCGGTCCTGGCCCACACCACGCCGAGGATCGGCCACCTCAGCCCGACCGTCCCGTACGCCACGCTGATCGAACGGCTCCTGGACTATGTGGCGTTCACCCCGGTCGACAACGTCGTCGGCACCCCGTCGATCTCGGTGCCCTCCGCGAGTGCGACACCGGACGGGCTGCCCGTCGGCGTCATGTTCTCCGCCCGGCCGGGCGCGGAACGCACACTGTTGGAGCTGGCGTTCGAACTGGAGGCCGACCGGCCGTTCCGGCGGCTCCGGGACGTCTGAGGGGGGCGGGGAGGTGCTGACGAAAACCGTGAGCATCTCAGCCCTCACTGTCTTCAGCCTGCTCGTTTGAGCGTCTTGATGACATTGCTCTGCCCGTTGCTCACGTTTTCGGCGAAGTGAGGCTTCTCCGACGGCGGGGTGCCACGGCGAGGTGAGGTGGGGAAAGGGTCGGTGTTCACGGTTTCCGGAGGGTGCGCGGCCGGGACGACGTCGGCCGGGGACCTTCGGCTTGTTCCGCCTCCCCGGCCAAGCTCCGTAAGCGGCCCGCTGGATCAGCCCTCGACCGCGTACGGCACGAACCCGATCCACGCGGCGGGGGCGAAGGCCAGTTGAGGGCCGCCGATGTCCTTCGAGTCGCGGACGTGGACCGTGCCTGGCTCGGTGGCGATCTCGACGCAGGAGTCGCCCTCGCCGCTGCTGTAGCTGCTCTTGAACCACGTTCCTGCCACTTCGACGCACGAGTCGCCTTCGTTGCCGTCGCTGTAGCTGCTCTTGAACCACGCGAGGTCCGAAGCGTGGTGGCCGGTGACCTTGCGGATCATTTTTCCCCTAGCAGTTCCTCGATGAAGGCCAGCGACTCCCGAGGTGGGAGAGCCTGCGCGCGGATAGTGCCATACCGTAGTTCGGCGATGCGGAGTTGCCGGGCGTCCGAGACCGGGCGGCCGTTGAACGCCCCCTCGCAGCGTGCCACTGCTGAACCGTCCTCGAACTTCAGCAACTCGATCTTCCCGTCCAGGCCGGGATGAACCTCACAGTGCGTCGGCATCACTTGAAGTGTTACGCAACGCAGCCTGCCCACCTCAAGCAGATGTTCGAGCTGTGCGCGCCACACCATTGTGCCTCCGAGTGGACGCCGTAGTGGGGCTTCCTCCAGAACGAAACTGAGCGTGGGCGCCGGGTCCTTCTGGAAGATGGATTGCCGGTCCATGCGGGCGGCCACCATCCGCTCGATCTCGTCCTGGGAGTAGGAGGGTTGCCGTGATTCGAAAGCCGCCCTGGCATGGTCGGCCGTCTGGAGGAGCCCGCTGATGCTGTGGCAGACGTAGAGACCGATCTCCACAGCCCGCCCCTCCATCTGGGCAAGGTCCCGCACCTTCTTCGGGTATCGGACCTTCTTCACGTCCTCCTTCATCGCCGCGATGAGCCCACCGGCGCCCAACACCTCGTCCGCCGTGTCCAAGTACTCGGGTCTCGGGATCCGCTTGCCCGTCTCGATCTTGTAGACGAGATCCTCGCCGTACCCGACCGCCACAGCGAAGTCACAGACCCGCATACCGGTCGCTTCCCGGCGGAGCCTCAACTGCCTTCCCACCGTGGCGACCACGGCGAGCGCCCAGTCGTCGTCCGGGTCCACCTCCCAGCCCGGCTCGTCCGTCTGGTCCGTCCCGGTCCCGACCCGCACCGCCTCACCGTTCACCGACATGTGTGCCCCTCCGTAGTGCTGCGACGTACTGTTCCGCCCTGCTCGCAGGAACTGCTTCGACAGTCCCGACAGCGCTGGACAAGCGCTGGACCGTGGCTCTACGTAACAGGGCAATCACACGTCACGGTACGTCCGGTCGGCCACGCTCGGTGATGTGAATCAGCAAACTCAGGGAATCGCCGAGCACGGGTCACGACCCGAACCCGACCTCAGCGTCCGCAACTTCACCGTGCTGCTGTCGTCCACACCGCGCGGTGCGCGTCTCGCCCGCCTGCTCGCGGTGGACACGCTCCGGAGCTGGGGACTTCCGCACGAACGGGCGAGCCACGTCATCGCGGAACTGGCGGCCAACGCGGCCACCCACGGTCGTCTCCCCGGCCGCAGCTTCCGGCTCACGCTCTACGTGGTCGGCGCCACGCTCCGTATCGAGGTCACGGACACGCGCGGTGAGCGGATGCCCGAGCCGCAAGTGCCGTACCCGGAAGCCGAGTCGGGCCGGGGCCTGCTGCTCGTCGAGGTGCTGGCCGACCGTTGGGGTGTGGCCGAGGGGCGATTTCCGCGCAAGACCGTCTGGGCCGAACTGAGCTTCACACCACCGGAACCCGCATCTTCGTGCTCCGGTGCCGTCGACGACTGAAAGACAAAGAACTCCTGGGGAAAGCACCCCGCCAAACCCCACCCCTCCCGCCCGTGGTCGCGCTCACTCGGGCGGGTGAACATCCCCGGTTCGGCTGGATTTCCGGGCCGCCCAGGCCCGACGCTCAGCGCAACGCACCACCGCAACCACAGACATGAGACGGCCCCCGCCGGGAGTGCAATCCCACTGCGAGGGCCTGACCACCGAGGAAGACAGGACCTTCCTGAATGGGTACCCAGAACCCTAGCGTGCCCCCGCGCGCCCAGGCCCGCCTTGCGGGCGACAAGCACCCGAACCGGGCCCACCACACCACCGGCGGGCTCCGGCACGACAACTCCCGCCACACCACCCGCTTCACGGTGATCGGCAACCACCTCGCCCAGCACCAGCAGCTCTCGCTCCTCGCCATCGGGCTCGGCACGCACCTCCAGTCGCTGCCCGAGGGCGCCCCGGCCGACATCAAGAGCCTCGCCGCACGGTTCCCCGAGGGAGCTGCTCGTATCGCCGCCGCCCTGCGCGAACTGGAGACTCACGGCTATCTGCGCCGCGAACGCGTCCGCACCTCCACCGGCCGCATCGTGACCCGCACGACCTCGTGCAACCAGCCGATGGCGGCCCGGCACTTCGTCGCGGTTCCCTCCCGCACGGCAGCGGAGCCGCAGAGGCAGGAGACGTGCGAGGAGAGCGCGCCGCACAGGACGCGCGAGAAGCGAGCGCCCCGCAAGCCCCTCCCCGCCGTGCCGAGCCCTGCCCACCCCGCCCCCGCGCTCCTCCAGGCCGCCGCCGACCTCCTCGCGGGCCTCCACCGCCATGAATCCCAGCTGCTCCTCTCCGCCTGCGACACGGCCCACCTGACCCCCGGCGTCGCCGCCTGGCTGGAGCGGGACGTCACCCCCGCCGCCGTACGCCGCGCGCTGACCGCCGACCTGCCGCCCGAGGGCGTACGACGGCCCGCCGCCTTCCTGGCCCACCGCCTCGCCGACCAACTCCCGCCCCTGCCCCCGTTCCGCGCGCCGGCCGCCGCCCCGCCTCCCGTACGGCACCCCCTGCAGAACTGCGACGGCTGCGACCACGCCTTCCGCGCACCCCACCCCGGCCGCTGCCGCGCCTGCCGGACCGACCTCCAGGAGGCCGCCTAGCATGAACGTGACGATCCTTGCCCCTGGGCACAGACGACGAGGAGCGAGCGCCATGACCATCGCACCCCACGACGCGCGGCGGGGCGGCTCCCACGTTTACCGGACCATGCGGGACGTCGTTCAGTCCTTGGACGACACCGACACAATCCCGGGCAAGTTCGAGATCACCAAGAAGGGGATCGTCCACGACATGACGGCGCCCATCGGTCCGCACGAGCTGACCACCCTGCACCTGCGTAAACGCCTTGAGAAGGTGATGCCGGAGGAGGTCGTCGCTCATACGGGGGTGCCCGACGTCGAAGACGAGTGCGAGGGCATCGTGCGACGCCCTGATGTGATGGTGATCGCGTGGACGGACATGGAGGTGCCGGGCAGCTTCGATCCCCGGACACTCATCGCCGCCATCGAGGTCGTCTCCAGGTCCAGCCCGGAGAACGACTGGGTGGGCAAGATGGGCGACTATCCGCTGATGGGCGTGCCGGTCTACGCGATCTTCGATCCCCGTACCGGCAGCGGCGCCGTCCTCACCGACATCCACTCCACCCCGGAGGGTCCCCGCTACGCGGTGCGCAAGGACTTCGTCTACGGCGAGGACGTCACCATCGGTGAGTGGACCATCTCCACGAGCGGCCTCCCGCTCCACCACGGCGACGGCGCGGGCGAGGCCGAGTCGGCAGGGGCGTGATCCGGAAACGGAGGCGACTGTTTCGGTCGCCTCCGCCCGCATCGCACGGCCTGGCCCGCCCCACCGGTCGTTCCCGGTCAGTTGCCGGATGCCGGTGATTCCGGGCTGCCCGAAGGAGTGGAGCCGGGCGGGGGGCCGTCGGTCGGTGCTCCGCTGGGCGGCTGACCGCCTCCGCCGCCGGGTGCGTTGCCGCCGGTGGGCTCGGTGCCGGTGTCGATGGGGACGGTCAGCTTCGCCGTGTAGCCGGCCTTCACCGACCCGCTCACGGTGGCGAGCTGGTGGACCCCGCCGTCGTCGCCGAAGACGTTGTCGGTCTTGAGGGTCAGCTGCGAGAGGTTCTCGACGGAGGACTCGTATCCGTCGGTGGCGAAGACGGTGTCGCAGATGTTCTTCGGGAGGGCCATCTGGGACGTCGACAGACGCTTGTCGTAGTCGGTGACGGAGCCGAGGTCGGGATAGACCTCGAAGTGCACGTGCGGCCAGCGGCCCGGGTAGCAGGCGGGGAAGACGCTGACGAACGTGACCCGGCCGTCACTGTCGGCGATTTGCACGCCGCGCAGGTAGTTCTCGTCCTCGATCCCGCTGGAGTACAGGGAGTAGTTGCCGTCCCGGTCGCACTGCCAGGCGTAGACGGCCGCGCCGGCGAGCGGTTTGCCGTCGTTGACGATGTCCAGCACCGTGAACTCGAAAGTGAGGGGGATGCCCGGAGCGGTCGTCGTCGAGTCGCCGAAGCTCGAGCGGATGTCCTGGCGGACGATTCCGTCCTTGTCCAGGACGCTGACCCCGTTGGTGCCGTCCGCGGGGTAGGGGCCGTTGGTCTCGTCGGGGATCTCGGTGAGGCCGGACGACGATGACGCGGAGGCGGCGGCCTCGCCCGTGCCGCTGGAGCCCGAGCCGCACGCCGCCAGCGCGGCCATGCCACCGACCCCTCCGAGGAAGGACAGGGCCCGCCTGCGGGAGAGGGTGCCCAGGTCGAAGCCGAGTCCCTGGTCGACGACCTCTTCCTCGGGGTTCGGAAGCAGGCGCCCCTGGTAGGCGGGGCCGTCGGGCGTCTGATGGGCTTTTGGCTTGCGCATGGGGCGCCTTCCGTCGGAGGGTGACAGGTCCGTGAGGTCCGCGTCGGGCCCCGTGGGCGGGGCGCCGTCGCCGATCCGAGGGGCAGCCTGGCACCGGAGTCCATGACCCCGCTCGGTGCCGCCTGTGAGCCGGCCGGGAAGGGCCGGCCGGCGACCGCGCTCGGTGAGGTCACGGGGCGGGTGCCGGGGAGCCGCGTCGGCCTTCCGGCCGGTGCCGGACCCGGCGTCGGCGCCGTGTTCGACGACACCCACCCCGTGGACGGTCTTCCGCGCTACGGGGACGAGCACGCGGCCTCATAGGGTGGACCCCATGACGGAACTGCCCGACCGGCGGCTGCTGCTGGTGCACGCACACCCGGACGACGAGTCGATCAACAACGGCGCGACCATGGCCCGATACGCCGCCGAGGGTGCCCATGTGACGCTGGTCACCTGCACGCTCGGTGAGCGGG
Organism: Streptomyces sp. NPDC051740; assembly: GCF_044453165.1. NCBI lineage: Bacteria > Bacillati > Actinomycetota > Actinomycetes > Kitasatosporales > Streptomycetaceae > Streptomyces > Streptomyces sp. NPDC051740. The sequence goes on from NZ_JBITCL010000008.1 coordinate 24,041, forward strand.
GCGAGGTCATCCCGCCCGAGCTGGGGCATCTGAGCGGGGCCGCCCTCGGCGGGCACCGGCTCGGGGAGCTGAAGGACGCGATGCGGGCGCTCGGGGTCGAGGACTTCCGGCTGCTCGGCGGGGCCGGGCGGTACTGCGACTCCGGGATGACGGGGCTGCCCGACAACGACGACCCCGGCTGCTTCTGGCAGGCCGACGTCGACCAGGCGGCGGGGCTGCTCGCCGAGGTGATCCTCGAGATCCGCCCCCAGGTCCTCGTCACCTACGACGACGACGGCGGCTACGGGCACCCCGACCACATCCAGGCCCACCGCGTCGCCATGCGCGCCGTCGAGCTCGCCGCCGAGCAGGGCTGGGACGTCCCCAAGGTCTACTGGAACCGGGTGCCCCGGTCCGTCGCCGAGGAGTCCTTCGCCCGCCTCGACGGCGACCTGCCCGGCCTGCCCTTCGACAAGGCGGGCGCCCTCGGCGACGTACCCGGCGTCGTCGACGACGAGCAGGTCACCACCGCCGTCGACGGCACCGCGTACGCCGCCGCCAAGGCCGCCGCGATGCGCGCCCACGTCACCCAGATCACGGTGGCCGAACCGTACTTCGTGCTCTCCAACGAACTCGCCCAGCCGCTCTTCACCACCGAGTACTACGAGTTGGTACGCGGCGAACGTCCCGAGAAGCGGGAGAGCGACCTGTTCGCCGGGATCGGGGAGGCGTCGTGAGCGACCGGTCGCCCTCCGTGCTCGCCCAGCCGCTGCGGCCGCCCTCCGCCGGGCGGGTCGTCGCCTGTCTGGGACTGTTCCTGCTCGGCGCCGTGGTCGGTGCGGCCGGGGCGCTGGTGCAGCCCGCGTGGTTCCCCGGCGGGCTGCTGCTCGCCCTCGCCGGCGAGGCCGGACTGGTCCTGGGGGCCACCCGCGCCCTCCGCGGCCGGGCGGGGGGCGCCTGGGCCGCCGGCGGCTGGATGCTCGTCGTCATCCTGCTCACCACCAGCCGCCCGGAAGGCGACTTCCTGTTCGCCGCGGGCGGCGGCTCCTATCTCTTCCTCCTCGGTGGCATCGCCGTGGCTGTGATCTGCGCCACCCTCGTCTCCGGGCGGCAACCGGACGGCCCTCCCGCCCGACTTGGCAAGTGACGTACCACTTCGCCGTGTCACGGGCGTGCGGGTCCGGTGCGGGTTTCCCCGACGGTACTGGGATACGGGCCGGACATGGCCAGTAAGGTGGTGCGCGCCGCCGAGCCTCCCTCGAACCCTCGGCTTCGCCCGAGCTGGGAGGACTCCCACCGTGAGGTCGTGACGGGCGGCGGAGCCAACCGGGAGAACCTGCCTTGAGTCGTGAAACTGACACTCCGTCCTCCGGGCCCAACGGGCGCGGTGGAGCCGCCTACCCGTCGGGCACGCCGCCCTACGGGATTCCGGCGATTCCGGACGAGGGTACGGGCGCGGGCCGTTCGGCCGCGCGGCCGGAGGAACGCAAGACCGAGACCACGCTGACGACGCGGGTCCGCATCAACATCCCCGGATCGCGGCCCATTCCGCCGGTCGTCGTGCGCAAGCCCGTCGCGGACGAGGAGGGCAAGGGCGGTACCACCGACGCCGAGGCGGTGGCGCCGGCCCCGGCCGCCGACACGGCCGAGTCTCCCGCCCAGCCCGCCCAGCCCGCACAGTCCGACCGGTCCGACCGGTCCGACCGGCCGTCGGCCGAGGAGAAGCCGGCCAGCGACTGGTTCGTGCCGCGCAAGTCGGGCGGGGGCAAGGGCGGTCCGGCCGGCGGCTCCGCCAACGGGGCCGGTGCTCCGAGCGGTTCGGGCCCCGCCGCGGGCGGCGCCCCGAAGGCCCCTTCCGCGCCCGGTGGCGCGCGGCCGGGTGGCGTCGTCGGCTCCATGGGCGCGCCGGGCGGTCCCCGTTCCGGCGGCACACAGGGTTCCGGACCCACCGGCGCGACCGGTGCGACCGGCGGACCCGTGGCCCCCGGGCACGGCGGCGGCACCGGCTCCTTCGACGTGACCGAGGCGCTGGCCGCCGGGCCGGCGGGCCCCGGCACGCGCCCGGGTACGGGGCACGGTGATGAGCCGCGCCACGACGACCTGCCGTTCTTCACGGACGAGGCGCCCCGGTCCGGCGGGCCCGGTCAGCGCGGCCCGCAGGGGCCCGCGGGCCCGACCACCGGGCCGGCGACCGGCTCGAGTCCGGTCGCCCGCCAGGCGGGCAAGGGCTCCGGCGCTCCCGCCGCCCCCGGTGGTCCGGGCCTCCCCGCCCTCCCGGTCCGCCCCGGTGCCCAGTCGGGTCAGGCGGGTCAGGGCGCCCCCGCGCGCCCCGGTGCCCAGGGGTCCCAAGGCGCCCCTGCCGGCTTCGCCGACCAGGGCGGCGGCCCCGGCACCCCCGGCGGCGGTCTGAGCGACGACACCGCGATCCTCACCCCGCAGCGGCCCGCCCAGCCCGGCACCCCGGGCTACGGCCCCCGCCACGACAACGTCTCCGGGCACACCGTCACCAGCGGCATCCCGGTCGTCCCGCCGGACGCGGACTTCAACGCCACCGGCGCCCCGGCCGGCGGACCGCGGACGCACACGCCCCCGAAGCTGCCCGAGCCGGTCTCCACGCCCCCGGCGAGCTCCTCGAAGCCGGCGAAGAAGAAGGGGCGCAACAAGCTCGTCCTGCTCTGCGGCTGCGTGGTCTTCCTCGGCGGTGTCGCCTACGGCGCCGGACTGCTGATGAACCGCTCCGACGTCCCGAAGGGCACCACCGTGCTCGGCGTCGACATCGGCGGCGGCACCCGCGACGAGGCCGTCAAGAAGCTCGACGCGGCACTCGACGACCGGCTGAACCAGCCACTGAAGCTGTCGGTCGACGGCAAGACCGTCGAACTGGAGCCGGACAACGCGGGCCTGCAGTTCGACACCGACGCCACCGTCGGCGGGGCCGCCGGCAGTGACTACAACCCGGTCAACGTCATCGGCTCCCTCATCGGCAACGAGCGCGTCGTCGAGCCGGTCATGCCCGTCGACGAGGAGAAGCTGCACGCCGCCCTGGAGGACGCCGCCGGCGGCTCCGGCTCGGTGACCGAGGGCTCGATCGAGTTCGAGTCCGGCAAGGCCGTCCCGGTGTACCCCAAGGGCGGCCAGGGCATCGACGTCGCCAAGGCGACCGACGTGGTGACGGAGGCGTACCGCACCCAGGTCGAGACCGGGAAGTCCGCCACGGTGAACGTCCCGACGGCCGCCCAGCAGCCGAAGGTCACCAAGGCCGAGGTCGACCGGATGATGAAGGAGTTCGCCGAGCCGGCGATGTCGGCCAACGTGATCGTGCAGACCGACGCGGCGCACTCGGTCCCGATGAGCCCCGAGAACTCGCTGTGGAAGTTCCTCGGTGTCCAGGCAGTCAACGGCAAGCTGGCGGAGAAGCCCGACCTGAAGGCCCTGGAGGAGCTGTACGGCCAGGCGTTCGACGACGTCCTCATCACCCGGGGCAACGGCAAGAAGACGCCGGTCACCCCACAGGACGTCTACGGCGCCCTCCGCCTGGCGCTGACCAGCAAGACCGACCGCGTCGCCGTCATCGAGACGAACCCCAGCTGACGTGACGCCCGGAGGCGGGCGCGCGGTGGATCACCGGGCGCCCGCCTCCTGGTTGAGCAGCGCCCGCGCGGCCTGCGCCTGGCCCCGGATCCGTTCCGCCGTCGTCATCGAGACGAACCCGAGCTGACGCGACGCCCGGAGGCGGGCGCCCGGTGGATGGATCATCCGGCGCCCGCTTTCCGGTTGAGCAGCGCCCGCGTTTCTAGTTGAGCAGCGCCCGCGCCGCCTGCGCCTGGCCCCGGATCCGTTCCGCCGCCGGTCCGTCCACCGCCGCCACCGTCTCCGCGTACGCCTCCAGCTCCCGCGCGCCGTCCTGGAAGTCACCGCGCTGCACCAGCAGCTGCGCCCGCTCGTACCGCAGCCGCGCCGGGTGCGAGGGGAGGAGCAGGGACAGGTCCACCGCCCACAGCCCCACACCCGAGTGCTCGGGACGTGCCGCCGACCACGCCCGGATGTTGTTCAGGATCCGCAGGACGACGTCCAGCGTTCCCGCCGGCGTCAGCATCGACGCGTCCAGCGGCGCCCCCGTCGCCCCGGTGACCAGCAGCTCCGCGTCGGCGCCGGTCAGCACCCGGCCCCCGTCGAAGGGGTCGGCGAGCACCTGCCCCTCCGCCTCCCCGAAGCCGACGACGAAGTGCCCGGGGAGCGCCACCCCGTACACCGGCGCCCCCGCCCGCCGGGCCACCTCCATCCACACCACCGACAGCAGGATCGGCAGCCCGCGCCGCCGCCGCAGCACCTCGTGCAGCAGCGACGACTCCAGCCGCTGGTAGTCGTCCGGAACGCCGTGGAAGCCGTACCGCTCGCCGAGCAGCTCCCGCAGCGCCCGCGCCCACGCGTGCGGCGAGCCGGGCCGGTAGGGCAGCTCACCGGCCAGCCGGTCCAGCTCCACCTCCACGGTGTCCATGCCCGCCTCGTCCAGCGCGCCGTCCGCCTCCGCGCCGACCAGCAGGCACAGCGTGGACAGGTCCGGCCGCTCGCAGCGGGCCTCCTCGGCGAACCGCCGGCGCAGTTCGGCGGAGCGCTCGGGGGAGGGGGGATGCGGAGCGCGCATACCCGGTTCGTGCCCGCTCACGGCGCTCCCTCACCTGCCGGAGCCGACGATTCCGGCGCGCGGTGGTGGTGGTACGCGTGGTGCACGGCGAAACCCATACGGCCGTACAGCGCCCGCGCCCCCGCGTTGTCGTCCTCGACCTGGAGCCAGGCCGCCGAGGCGCCCTCGTCCAGCGCCCGCCGGGCCAGCGCCGCCATCACGGCCGTCGCCAGCCCCCGCCGCCGCCGCGCCGGGTCCACCTCGACCGCCGCGAACCCGGCCCACCGCCCGTCCACGACACACCGCCCGATGGCGGCCGGCGCGTCGTCGCCGGGCACGGTCGCGAACCAGACGGAAGGCCCGCTCCCCAGTACCCGCAGGGCCACCTCACCCACCCCCTTGCGCCGGTACCGGGCCAGCCACGCCTCGTCGGCCTCCCGCGACAGCACGACCCCGGACGGCTCCCCGCCCAGGTCGGCGACCGGTGCCAGCGGACCCGTCCACAGCTCGGCGGTCACCTCCCGCACCCAGCCCCGCCGCTCCAGCTCCGCGCACAGCGGCTCCTGCGCCCCCTCGGCGCCGGTCGCGGTCTGCACGTACGCGGGCAGCCCGCGAGCCGCGTACCAGCGGCGTACGGCCGTCAGCGCGTCGTCGAGCGGCACGCCCGGGTCACCGAGCGGCAGGACGGAGTTGGCCCGCCGCGTGAACCCTTCGGCGGCGCGCAATTCCCACTCGCCCAGACGCTCGCTCTCCACGGGCCGCCACGCCCGCGCGGAGACCCGCGCCAGCTCCTCGTACGAGGCCGCGGGGCCGCGCCGACGCGCCGGTGCGGACGGCACGATCTTGCCCGCTACCAGCGCGGACTCCGCGATGCGGACACTCTCCCCGCTCTTCTTTGTGATCCGCAGCACACCGTTGTCCCATGATGTGAGAACACCGACCGTGTCGGTGAACTTCTCACCCGAGGGACCATGTTCGATCAAGCTCCGTACGGAGACCCGTTTTCCCACGTCAGCAGTGGTGATACGGACCTCGAGGCGCCCGGCGGCAGAGATTTCCACAGGTCAGTTCACCCCTCCTGTTCGGATCATGCCCAGGAACGGAGATACTAGGGGCGGGCATCGACGACGCCGCGCTCCCGCGCGCCAGGCGGCGGAGCCTGAGGAGGCCCGCCAGCGCCCTATCGAGGAGGAACGACAGCGTGACCTACGTCATCGCGCAGCCTTGTGTCGACGTGAAGGACAAGGCGTGCATCGAGGAGTGCCCGGTCGACTGCATCTACGAGGGCCAGCGGTCCTTGTACATCCACCCGGACGAATGCGTCGACTGTGGTGCCTGTGAGCCGGTCTGCCCGGTCGAGGCGATCTTCTACGAGGACGACACTCCGGAGGAGTGGAAGGACTACTACAAGGCGAACGTCGAGTTCTTCGACGAGCTCGGCTCGCCCGGCGGCGCCAGCAAGCTGGGTCTGATCGAGCGGGACCACCCGTTCATCGCCGCGCTGCCGCCGCAGGCGTAGCCGTCCCGCCAGAAGCGGCCCCGCATCGACGTGCCGCTCCGGTCCCGTACGGCCCGATCCTCCCGATCGCCGTACGGGGCCGAGGCGTTCGCCGGACCAGAAAGTGAGCCCGTACCCGTGTCCGCAGTCTCCGACCGGCTGCCCGCCTTTCCCTGGGACAAGCTGGAGCCGTACAAGAAGACGGCCGCCGCGCACCCCGACGGCATCGTCGACCTCTCGGTCGGCACGCCCGTCGACCCGGTGCCCGAGCCGATCCAGAAGGCCCTGATCGCCGCGGCGGACTCACCGGGCTATCCCACGGTCTGGGGCACCCCGGAGCTGCGTGACGCGCTCACCCGCTGGACGGAGCGCCGGCTGGGTGCCCGCGGGGTCACCCACCACCACGTCCTGCCGATCGTCGGCTCCAAGGAACTGGTCGCCTGGCTCCCCACCCAGCTCGGACTCGGCCCCGGCGACAAGGTCGCCTTCCCGCGCCTGGCCTACCCGACGTACGAGGTCGGCGCCCGTCTCGCCCGCGCGGAGCACGTGGCGTACGACGATCCGACCGAGCTGGACCCGACCGGCCTGAAGCTGCTCTGGCTGAACTCCCCGTCCAACCCGACGGGCCGGGTGCTGTCCAAGGAGGAGCTGACCCGGATCGTCGCCTGGGCCCGCGAGCACGGCGTCCTCGTCTTCTCCGACGAGTGCTACATCGAGCTGGGCTGGGAGGCCGACCCGGTCTCGGTGCTGCACCCCGACGTCAACGGCGGGTCGTATGACGGCATCGTCTCGGTCCACTCCCTGTCCAAGCGGTCCAACCTCGCCGGTTACCGCGCCGCGTTCCTGGCCGGTGACCCGGCGGTCCTCGGTCCGCTGCTGCAGATCCGCAAGCACGGCGGGATGATGACCTCCGCGCCGACCCAGGCGGCCGTGGTCGCGGCCCTGGGCGACGACGAGCACGTCCGCGTCCAGCGGGAGCGCTACGCGGCCCGCCGCACCGCCCTGCGCGAGGCCCTGCTGGGACACGGCTTCCGCATCGAGCACAGCGAGGCCAGCCTCTACCTGTGGGCGACCCGCGACGAATCCTGCTGGACCACGGTCGCCCACCTCGCCGACCGGGGCATCCTGGTCGCCCCCGGCGACTTCTACGGCCCGGCGGGCGAGAACTTCGTCCGCGTGGCCCTCACCGCGACGGACGAACGCGTCCAGGCGGCAGTACAACGCCTGACAACCTGAGACGCCCACCCCGGCTGTGGTCCCGCCGCCCCGGCTGCGGACCCACCCCGGCTGTGGTCCGCCGCCCCGGCTGCGGACCTGCCCGCCCCGACCGGCTGTGGACCCGCCCGGCCCGGCTGTTGTCCCGCCCCGCCCGGCCCGGCTGTGGGCAGCCCACCCGTCCCGGCCCGGCTGTGGGCAGTCGTTCCGCAGGGCGGAACGGGTGGGCACAGCCACCAACGCCGGGCACCGGTCAACACACGGCCACTGCACCGACGTGGACGACGGGGCCTGGGAACCCCCAGACCCCGTCGTCGTAACAGGCCGGCCGCAGGCCAGTCCTCAGCCGACCGGCAGCCCCTTCACGGGCGCACCCTTGGTGAGGGACCCGGCGGCCTTCTTCACGGTCTTACCGGCGCCCGGCGCCACCTTGTCGGCACCACCCGTGGTCTTCGTGACGTTCTTCGTCACGTCGTCCACGGTGTTGCCGGTGGCCCCGTCCACAGCGGTCAGCCCGCCGAGGTTCGGCGCGGCCGGCAGCTCCGGAGCCGCGCTGGCGGAACCGGCCGCGCCGACCCCGGCGGCCGCTCCCGCAGCAACGAGCAGCGCGGCACGGGCGATCCGACGGGTCAGGGGGAGGGACATGGTGCTCCTTCGACGGGAGAGAACGCTGACGCCGTGACTACCGTCCGACCGCCGGGAAGGTTGCGGCGGGGCAACGCAAAGAGTTGGCAATGCGTCGCATTATCGGCCGTATATGACGCCTGCGGGTGACTCCCCGCACGCCTGCACGGTCGTACTCCCGCGCGCGGTCGCGCTACGGCATCGTCGTGATGGTCACGACCCCCGCACCGTCCGTGGACCCCGAGCCCTCCGCGTTCTTGCCGTCCATCGGCCGCCACTGGCTGTCGGTGTGCCCGGCCGTCCACTCCCGCCCCGCGTACGACACCCGCTTTATGCGCAGCTCGGAGGCGTTGGCCACGGCCCAGTGGGCCAGCTGCCAGCCACGCGCCCCGGCGTCGGCGCCCTCCTCGACGGTGACCGGAAGCCGCACGGTCCCCCCGTCGGATTCCACCGGAGCAGCGCTCACCGAGGGCGAGGGTGAGGACGAGGGCGCAGCCCCCACCTCCGCACCGGCCGGCTCCAGCGCGTCCCGCCCGAAGTCCCGCGCCAGCGCCGCCCGCACCGCGTCCGCACCCGCCGCCCGCGTCGCCGCCGGACGGCCCTCGCAGGTCAGCGTCGCCGCCGAGCGCCCGGTGAGGGCGGCGGCCAGCAGCGCGGCGTCCGGCTCGTGCTTGGCGTACGCCTGCGGGAAGCCGCTGCGCTGTACCCGCTGCGCTGCGACGGTGAGCGGCAGCCGGGTGTAGCCCGGCACCTCCTCCAGGTGCTCGTAGAACTTCTCCGCCGCGTACGTCGGGTCCATGATCTCCTTCGGCGTGCCCCAGCCCTGCGAGGGACGCTGCTGGAACAGGCCCAGCGAGTCACGGTCGCCGTGCCCGATGTTGCGCAGCGCCGACTCCTGCAGCGCGGTCGCCAGCGCGATCGTCACCGCCCGCTCGGGCAGCTCGCGCGCGGTGCCCACGGCGGTGATCGTCGCCGCGTTCACCGCCTGCTCGGGCGTGAACTCGTACGTCGCCCCGTCGCCCTTGCCCGATACGACCTTGCAGCCCGGAGCGCCGGTGCGGCCGGTGTCGTACTGCACCACGACGTATCCGGCGACCGCGGACAGCACCACGAGGCCCCCGCTCCAGCGGAGAAATCGGCCGCGACGTGTGCGCTTTGAAGGAAGTGACGGCTCTGACACGCGTACAAGGTACTGGAGAGTACGGTTCCATGTGAGCCAGGTGCGGACAGTGGTCCGGACGCCCGGCGCGCTAGGGTCGACGGCATGGCCGACACCCCGCTTGACCTCACGTTGGACGCCGCGCGCCTGACCGCGCAGCTCGTCGACTTCCCCTCCGTCAGCGGCACCGAGAAGCCGCTCGCGGACGCGATCGAGAACGCGCTGCGCGCCCTGCCGCACCTCACGGTCGACCGCCACGGCAACAACGTCGTGGCCCGTACGCGGCTGGGGCGCCCGGAGCGGGTGATCCTCGCCGGCCACATCGACACGGTCCCGATCGCGGACAACGTCCCCTCCCGGCTCGACGGCGACGGCGTGCTGTGGGGCTGCGGCACCTGCGACATGAAGTCCGGCGTGGCCGTCCAGCTGCGCATCGCGGCCACGGTTCCCGCGCCCAACCGCGACCTGACCTTCGTCTTCTACGACAACGAGGAGGTCGCCGCCGACCTCAACGGCCTGAAGCACGTGGCCGAGGCGCACCCCGAGTGGCTGGAGGGCGACTTCGCGGTGCTCCTCGAACCCTCCGACGGACAGGTGGAGGGCGGCTGCCAGGGCACGCTGCGGGTGCTGCTGAGGACCACCGGTGAGCGCGCCCACTCCGCGCGGAGCTGGATGGGCTCCAACGCGATCCACGCCGCCGCCCCGATCCTCGCCCGCCTGGCCGCCTACGAACCCCGCTACCCGGTGATCGACGGGCTGGAGTACCGCGAGGGCCTGAACGCGGTCGGCGTCTCCGGGGGAGTGGCCGGCAACGTCATCCCCGACGAATGCGTCGTCAGCGTGAACTTCCGCTACGCCCCCGACCGCAGCGAGGAGGAGGCCCTCGCCCATGTCCGTGAGGTCTTCGCGGACTGCGGGGTGACGGACTTCGTCGTCGACGACCACAGCGGCGCGGCGCTGCCCGGCCTGTCCCACCCGGCCGCGGCTGCCTTCATCGAGGCGGTGGGCGGCACCCCGCAGCCCAAGTACGGCTGGACGGACGTCTCCCGCTTCTCGTCGCTGGGCATCCCGGCGGTCAACTACGGTCCCGGCAACCCCCACTTGGCGCACAAGCGGGACGAGCGCGTGGACACCGCGAAGATCCTCGCGGGGGAGGAGCGGCTGCGGTCCTGGCTGACGGCGTGACGCGGACCGGGTTTGCGCCGCTGTGTTCCGGACATGCTCAGGTCCCTCGTACGTAACCCCTGTGGATCTACGCTGAGGTGGAACGACTGGCACGACGGAGGGAGCGCACATGGCTACCGGCAACCCCGAGGGGAAGCAGCAGCCGCCGGACGAGAAGCGCCTGGGGCCGGTCCTCCGCCGGCGGGGCCAGGTGCAGACGAGCACCACCGACCAGCGGCTGCTGGACGAGCGCGCGCCCGCGGAGTGGGTGCACACCGACCCCTGGCGGGTGCTGCGCATCCAGTCGGAGTTCGTCGAGGGCTTCGGCACGCTCGCCGAACTGCCGCCCGCCATCAGCGTCTTCGGTTCGGCGCGCACACCGGTGGACTCGTGGGAGTACGAGGCCGGTGTCCGGCTGGGCCGGGGCCTGGTCGAGGCGGGCTTCGCGGTGATCACCGGCGGCGGCCCGGGGGCCATGGAGGCGGCCAACAAGGGCGCGCTCGAGGCGGAGGGGATGTCGGTCGGCCTGGGCATCGAACTGCCCTTCGAGCAGGGGCTGAACCCCTACGTCGACATCGGTCTGAACTTCCGGTACTTCTTCGTCCGCAAGATGATGTTCGTCAAGTACGCCCAGGGCTTCGTGGTCCTGCCCGGCGGCCTCGGCACCCTGGACGAACTCTTCGAGGCCCTGACCCTCGTCCAGACCCAGAAGGTCACCCAGTTCCCCATCGTGCTGTTCGGCACGGAGTACTGGGGCGGTCTGGTCGACTGGCTCCGCGGCACGGTCATCGCCCAGGGCAAGGCGGCGGAGAAGGACCTGCTGCTGTTCCACGTCACGGACGACGTGGAGGAGGCGGTGGCCCTGGTCTCGAAGGAGGCGGGCCGCTAGAGGTCTTTTGAGGGGCGCCTTTTCGACGTGCCGAGTCGGGTGGCCGGGTGGGCAAAGGCCGGGGGCCCGGGGGCGGAGCCCCCGGGGACGGGGAGGGAAGGGGCGGCGGGGGCGAAAACCCCCTACGCCAACCCCCTACGCCAACCCCCTACGCCAACCCCCTCCGGGCGACAGCCGGCTCCCGCTCCCCGGCGATCGCCGACACCATGTCCAACACCTGCCGGGTCTCGGCCACCTCATGCACCCGGTACACCTGCGCCCCCAGCCACGCGGACACCGCCGTAGTGGCCAACGTCCCCACCACCCGCTCCTTCACCGGCCGGTCCAGCGTCTCCCCCACGAAGTCCTTGTTGGACAGGGAAACCAGCACCGGCCACCCGGTGGAGACCATCTCCCCCAACCGCCGGGTCGCCTCCAGACTGTGCCGCGTGTTCTTCCCGAAGTCGTGCCCCGGATCGATCATCACCGACTCCCGGGGCACCCCCAGCGACACCGCCCGCTCCGCCAGTCCCACGGTCACGTCGAGAATGTCGGCCATGACGTCGTCGTACGTCACCCGGTGCGGCCGGGTCCGCGGCCGGGCGCCGCCCGCGTGGGTGCACACCAGCCCCGCCCCGTACCGCGCGGCGACCTCCGCGAGCCGCGGATCGACCCCGCCCCACGCGTCGTTCAGCACGTCCGCGCCCGCCTCGCACACGGCCTCGCCGACCTCGTGCCGCCAGGTGTCCACGCTGATCACGACGTCCGGGAAGCGCCGCCGCACCTCGGCGACGAAGCCGACCGTCCGCCGCGCCTCCTCCTCGGCCGTGACCTCCTCACCCGGCCCGGCCTTCACCCCGCCGATGTCGATGATCGCGGCGCCCTCCGCCACCGCCTGCTCCACCCGCACGAGCGCCGGCTCGTCGCGGAACGTGGCGCCCTGGTCGTAGAAGGAGTCCGGGGTCCGGTTCACGATCGCCATGATGACCCGCTCGTGCGGTGCGAATTCCCGCCTGCCCAGCCTGAGCATCCCCTGTGACCTCTTCCTCGTACGATCCAGTTCCGGGCCGCCTTTCGAACGCCCGGCGGCCCCGACTGCCAGACTCGCATGGCACGATCGGAGCCACACATCCGACTCCGACTCGTCCGACCGTGGGGGCCCCGGCGATGGTTATGTTCCTGTTCCTGGTCGTCGCGCTCGCCGTGGTGGTCGCCGCGGTGACCCTCGCCGTGGTGGGCGGCGGCGACAACGCCCCGCTGCCCGAGGCGGACCCCGAGCGCCTGCGGGACGCCCTGCCGCCCGACCGGCCGGTCAACCGCGCGGACGTGGACGGCCTGCGCTTCCCGCTCGCCGCCCGCGGCTACCGCATGGCCGACGTGGACGACGCCCTCGGCCGCCTCGGCGCGGAACTCGCCGAGCGCGACGACCGGATCGCCGATCTGGAGTCCGCGCTGGCCGGCGCCCGCGCCGCCGCGGCCCGCACCTCCATGGACAAGCCGGCCCCGCACCGCGAGGACGAGCAGCCGTGAACGACGAAGCAGCCGCTCCCACGGGCTCGGACGGCCTCCCGCGCTGCCCCTGGGCACTGTCCACCCCGGACTACGTGACGTACCACGACGAGGAGTGGGGCCGCCCGGTCCACGGCGACGACGCCCTCTTCGAACGCCTCAGCCTGGAGGCGTTCCAGTCGGGCCTGTCCTGGATCACCATCCTGCGGCGCCGCCCCGGCTTCCGCGCCGCCTTCGCCGAATTCGAGATCACCAAGGTCGCGGAGTTCACCGACACCGACCGCGAGCGCCTGCTGGCCGACGTGGGCATCATCCGCAACCGCGCCAAGATCGACGCGACCCTCGCCAACGCGCGCGAGCTGGCCGGGTGGGCGCCCGGTGACCTGGACGCCCTGATCTGGTCCCACGCCCCCGACCCGGCCGGCCGCCCGGCACCGAAGACCCTGGCCGACGTCCCCGCGGTGACCCCGGAGTCGACGGCCCTGTCCAAGGCCCTGAAGAGACGGGGCCTGCGCTTCGTCGGCCCGACCACGGCGTACGCCCTGATGCAGGCCTGCGGCCTGGTGAACGACCACTTGGAGACGTGCGTGGCAAGAAAAAGCCCGTCCGGCGATTGAGGACGAGGCCCTTCAGGCCGACACGGGGGTCCGGGTGGCGGAGTCCCCGGTAGAGGCCCGCCCCGCACAGGGGCGAGGGCTCACCGCCCCGAATACTTCGGCTTCTCCTTGTTCACGAACGCCCGCACCGCGATCGCGTGGTCCTCCGAGGAGCCCGCCCGGGTCTGGAGCTCGTCCTCCTTCTCCAGGGCCTCCTCCAACGAGTGGCTCAGCCCGTACGCCACGGACTCCTTCAGCGCCGCGTACGCCACCGTCGGTCCCTCGGCCAGCGCCCGCGCCACCTTCTCCGCCTCCGCGCGCAGCTCCGCCGCCGGGACCAGCCGGTTGGCGATGCCCAGCTCGTACGCCTCCTGCGCGGAGATACTGCGCGGGAAGAGCAGCAGGTCGGTGGCGCGTCCGGGGCCGATCACGCGCGGCAGCGTCCAGGAGATCCCGGAGTCCGCGGTCAGCGCGACCCCGGCGAACGAGGTGTTGAACGCCGCCGTGTCCGCGACGATCCGGTAGTCCGCGGCCAGCGCGAAGCCGAAGCCGGCGCCCGCCGCGACCCCGTTCACCGCCGCGACCACCGGCTTCGCGGCCCCGGCGATCGCCTTCACGATCGGGTTGTAGTGCTCGCGCACCGTGCTCATGGTCTGTCCCGAACCGGTCTCCCGGTCCTCGATCAGCAGCCCGATGTGCTCCTTGAGGTCCTGTCCGACGCAGAACGCCCGGTCCCCGGCCGCGGTCAGCAGCACGGCCCGTACGGCGTCGTCGTCCGCGGCGGACCGGACCGCGTCCCGGAGGGCGACCTTCGCCGCGACGTTCAGCGCGTTCATCGCCTGCGGGCGGTTGAGCGTGATCGTCGCGAGTCCGTCGCTCACCTCGTAGAGCACGGTGTCGGCCATGGCGTATCCCTCCGTGTGGCGGCTCGGGACCTACCGGCCGGTACGTCCCCGTCTGCAGGACAGCATGACGGAGATCACCGGCCGTGGCGGGCGGCCGACGTGTGACCTGCGTCAAACGAATCCGGTCCGTTTCCGATCACCAGACGTGCGCGCGGTGGCGCAGTATCACAGTCACATCGCCGAATTGAGTGGTTTTGCTCGCGCGCGTTGCCCAAGCGATGCCGACCGATGTTGGTCATCGGGTCCCGCCATGCGGGATAATGGCCTGGAAGCAATGTGTTCGATGCCGGTGGCGTGTGTCCTGCTTCAAGGACCGCAGGTGCCCTTCAGTGGGCCGTCGGCTCAGACGGTTTAGCCGGGTTTCAGGAAGGGGAACGAGCATGGCGGCCATGAAGCCGCGGACGGGTGATGGCCCGCTCGAGGTGACCAAGGAGGGGCGGGGCATCGTCATGCGCGTTCCGCTCGAAGGCGGCGGTCGGCTCGTCGTCGAGCTGACCCCGGACGAGGCCGACGCGCTCGGCGACGCCCTCAAGAAGGTCGTCGGCTGACGCGCAAGCGACCATACCCTTCCAGCCGCCCCGGCGCCGCACGCGGTGCCGGGGCGGCTGTTTCGCGTACGGGCGAAAGGACGCGCGGGCCGGCTCCGCCGGTCACCGCTTGACGACGCAGAGCAGCCCGTCCCCCACCGGCAGCAGCGAGGACACCAGTTCCGTGCTCTCGCGTACGGTCCGCACCAGCTCCCGCAGGCGCAGCACCTCCGTGGGCTGCGGTCCGGAGTCCACCGTGCGTCCGTTCGCGAAGAGCCCTTCGAAGGCGACCAGGCCTCCCGGGCGCAGCAGACGCAGCGATTCGGCGAGATAGTCCTGGTACTCCTGCCGGTCGCCGTCGCAGAAGACCAGGTCGTAACCGGCGTCCGCGAGACGGGGCAGGACGTCCAGCGCGCGGCCCGGGATGAAGCGGGCCCTGTTCCCGGCGAAACCGGCGTCGCGGAACGCCTGGCGGGCGGACTGCTGGTGCTCCGGCTCCTGGTCGACCGTGGTCAGCACCCCGTCCGGCCGCATCCCGTGCAGCAGGTGGATCCCGGAGACTCCGCAGCCGGTGCCGATCTCCGCGACCGCCTTGGCGTCCACGCTGGCGGCGAGCAACCGCAGCGCCGCGCCCGTGCCGGGCGACACCGAGCGCAGCCCGGCGTCACGGGCCCGGTCACGGGCCCAGTGCAGTGCTTCGTCCTCGGCGACATAGGCGTCGGCGAACGCCCAGCTCGTCTGCCGGTTGGCGGTAATGACCCTCTCCTGTCCCCGTGGAAGCCTCGGCGTGACTGTATCCGTTGGCGTCGGGAACCCGCAGATGGGACCGGTCGTTTAAAGGGATGAGCAAGTGGCGTGTGCTGTGACGGGGGGGCAGGGAGTGGACGAGGACGCCGAGCAAGTGCTGACGCAGCCGTACGAGCCGTGGCAGCCCAGATCAAATTCTCGTAAAACCGCTTATCCGGAGCTAACGGGCGAGGTGGCTATGGTAGGGGCTCCACTGGACACCACCAGAGCCGATAGGGGAGGTGCGGCTGCGCCTGTGGATCGCGCAGGAGTGCTGTGGCGCTTCCTCGGGTCGGCGGGCAGGCCGAAATCCGTGAACAACACCGCTGCTGACCACGACCGCGCCGGCGACCCGGCCCAGACCGCGACTTTCTCCACCGACGCGGACGGGCAGGCGTGGACTCCGCCCACCTGGGAGGAGATCGTCAGCATGCACAGCGGCCGGGTCTACCGGCTCGCCTACCGCCTCACCGGCAACCAGCACGACGCCGAGGACCTCACCCAGGAGGTCTTCGTCCGCGTCTTCCGCTCCCTGTCGACGTACACGCCGGGCACCTTCGAGGGCTGGCTGCACCGCATCACCACCAACCTGTTCCTGGACATGGTCCGCCGCAAGCAGCGCATCCGCTTCGACGCGCTGGGCGACGACGCGGCCGAGCGGCTGCCCAGCAAGGAGCCCACGCCGCAGCAGGTGTTCAACGACGCCCACTTCGACGCGGACGTCCAGCAGGCCCTCGACACCCTCGCCCCCGAGTTCCGCGCCGCCGTCGTCCTGTGCGACATCGAAGGACTGTCGTACGAGGAGATCGCGGCCACCCTGGGCGTCAAGCTCGGCACCGTCCGGTCCCGGATCCACCGCGGCCGTTCCCAGCTGCGCAAGGCCCTCGCGCACCGCTCGCCCAAGGCGCGCGCGGAGCGCCGCTCCTTCGTGCCGCGTGTTCCCGCACTGGGAGGAGGAGGCGCGAGCGCGTGAGCGGTTCACGGCCGAAGTCTTCCGAGGGACACCTCGCAGAGCAGCACCTGGGAGACCGACTCTCCGCCCTGGTGGACGGAGAGCTCGGTCATGACGCGCGTGAGCGCGTACTGGCGCACGTCGCCACCTGCGCGAAGTGCAAGGCGGAGGTGGACGCGCAGCGCCGTCTGAAGAACGTGTTCGCGCAGGCGGCACCCCCGCCGCCCTCCGAGAGCTTCCTGGCTCGTCTCCAAGGGCTGCCGGCTGGGGGCGACCCCGGCGACGGCGGCCCGCCGCCGGGCGGCGGAGGGCTGCCGGGTGGCGCGCCGGGGCGGTTCGGCGGGGGCTCCGGGGTCTTCGGGACCAGGCGGGGCGAGCGCTTCGAGTTCGCCTACGAGCCCGTCCGGTGGCACGGGTCCGCGTTGCCGGACGCCGCGGGCGGCCGGGGCTTCGCCGTCCATGACGTCAGCCGCCACGAGAGCGACCGGCCGTCCTCCCGGCTGCGGTTCGCGTTCGTCGCCGCCGGGGCGGTGTCGCTGGCCGCGATCGCGCTCGGCGGGGTCACCGCCACGGGCACGCCCACCGACACGGAGGCGCGCGGCGCGGGCAAGGGCAGCAATGTCACGCCGATGCGCACGCAGGGCACGGGTGCGGCGGTGCCCGAGTCCCAGCGGCGTCGCGGCGCGGGACCGCTGCTGGGCCAGCCGACGGGGCAGAGCGCGCCCGCGGACACCCCGGTCGCCCCGACCGCGGTCTCCGCGCCGCTGCTGCCCGGCATCCCGGCGCCGACGGAGCACCACCCCGCGCCGGGCACGCCGATGACGGGCGGTGCGACGGCCGTGTCCCCGCTGATACGACCGCTCACCTCGACCCCGCCGCTCACCCTGACCACGTGGGCCGTCTCCGCCGGGCTCAAGGATCCCGGCCTTCTCACCGCGGGCACGACACCGGCTCCCACGCCCACGTCCCGCTGAGCCGTTCGGTGCGCGGGGGCGCGCGAACCTGGTTGAATCCAGGGGGCGCGCCCAGGCCCAGCCGGGTGCCGAGCCTGTAGTTTCGCGGCCACCGCCGTCGCGCGGTGCCGTGTCCAGCCGTGGGGAGAGCATGAACGAGGGGAAGCCGGGCCCACCGGGGGAGGAGCCGACCACGCGTCCCGAGGGACACGACGGCGACTTCGAACTGGCCCGCCCGCGCCGCGAGCCGGCCGCCGCCGGCGACGACCACGAGGGCGACTACGAACTGGACCGCCCCCTGCGGACCGAGGGCTCCGAGGGCCGGCCTGTCGAACCCGCCCCCGATCCTGTGACCTCGGACACACCACCCCCGGCCCCCGATGCCTCCACCGCCGGGACCGACGCCCCCGACGAGCCCGCCAGGGGCGTCTCCTCGTCCGTCCCGGCTCCCGCTGCCTTCCTCGCGGAGACCGACACCCCCGTCGGGTCTCCGCCCCCGTCCGTCCCGGCCTCCGGCACGTCCGGCACCTCCGCCGGGGGCGTGTCCCCGGCCGTCCCGGCTCCCGCTGCCTTCCTCGCGGAGACCGACACCCCTGCCGGGTCTCCGCCCCCGTCCGTCCCGGCCTCCGGCACGTCCGGCACCTCCGCCGGGGGCGTGTCCCCGGCCGTCCCGGCTCCCGCGGTCTCCGACCCGTCGCCGGTGGCTTTCGAGCCCTCCGCCCCCGGGCAGCAGACGCCCCTGCACGACCCCGACCCCTACAGCACCCCGCCGTACGGCGAACCGGGCCCCTGGGCACCCGCCCCGCCCGTACAGCACCCGGCGACGACACCCGCGCACGGGATGGCGCTCGCGGCGCCTCCCGCGCCCCCGGACACGACGCCCCACACCGGTCCCGCGCCGCAGGGCGCACTCCCGGTGCCTCCCTCGGGCCCGGGCGCAGCACCGCACACCGCCCCCACCGTGACGGACATGGCGCCGCACGGTACCCCCATGGTCCCCGTCGTCCCCGCGCAAGCGCACCCGGACAGTCAGGTGCCCCCGGTCCAGGACGCCCCGGCCGCCGACCCCTGGGGGCGTTACGACCCCTGGGCGGCTGCCGCCGCTGCCGCGCCGTTGCAGCAGGCCGGGCCCACCGTGGTCAGTGAGAAGCAGAAGCGCCGGCGGGCCCGGCGGGTACTGACCGGGGCCGCGCTGCTGCTCGCGCTCGTGTCCGGCGGCATCGGCGGGATCATCGGCACGTATCTGGAGCGCAACGGCGGCGTGGGCACCGTGGAGCTGCCGCAGGCCGGCAGGGAGGCGGCGGAGCGCGACCCCGGCAGCGTCGCCGGAATCGCCGCACAGGCGCTGCCCGGCGTCGTCACCCTGCACGTCAGCGGTGCCGGTGAGGCCGGTACCGGCACCGGCTTCGTGCTCGACGGGCGCGGCCACATCCTCACCAACGACCACGTCGTCGAACCCGCCGGGGACGACGGCGAGATCACCGTCACCTTCCACAGCGGCGACACCGCCGAAGCCACCGTCGTGGGCCGGGACAGCGGCTACGACCTCGCCGTCGTGAAGGTGAAGGGCGTCGGCGGACTCACCCCCCTGCCCCTTGGCAACTCCGACAACGTGCGGGTCGGCGACCCCGTCGTCGCCATCGGCGCCCCCTTCGACCTGGCCGGCACCGTCACCTCCGGCATCATCAGCGCCAGGGAGCGGCCCATCACCGCCGGCGGCGAGGAGGGCGAGGGCAGCGACGTGTCGTACGTGGACGCCCTGCAGACCGACGCGCCGATCAACCCCGGCAACTCCGGTGGCCCCCTGCTCGACGCCCAGGCCCGGGTGATCGGCATCAACTCGGCCATCCGCTCCGCCGGCGGCGGCGCCGACCCGGACGCCGGTCAGGCCGGCTCCATAGGACTCGGCTTCGCCATACCCATCAACCAGGGCAAGCGCGTCGCCGAGGAGCTGATCAACACGGGGAAGGCGACCCACCCGGTGATCGGCATCACCCTCGACATGCAGTACGGCGGCGACGGCGCCCGCGTCGCGGAGAAGGGCGGCGACGGCGGCCCCCCGGTCAGCACCGGCGGCCCCGGTGCCAAGGCCGGGATCAAGGCCGGCGACGTCATCACCGAGGTCGACGGCCGGAGTGTCCACTCCGGCGAGGAACTCATCGTCAAGACCCGTGCCCACCGCCCCGGCGACCGTCTCGAACTCACCCTGGAGCGGGACGGCGAGGAGCGGACGGTCACCCTGACGCTCGGTTCCTCGGAGGGCGGCTGAGGCGGATGAGCCCCGGGACAGTACCGGACGCACGGGGTGGACGGGTACCGTGGACCCGGCCCGGACCACGGAAGACCGCAGGCCGCCCCGGGGACCGAGGACCGAAGGCATCGCGAGGAGCTTCAGGTGTTCAATGACATAGGACCGCTCGAGCTGGTGACGCTCATCGTCCTCGCCGTGCTCGTCTTCGGTCCGGACAAGCTCCCCAAGGTCATCCAGGACGTGACGCGCACGATCCGGAAGATCCGGGACTTCTCGGAGAGCGCCAAGCAGGACATCCGGCAGGAACTCGGACCGGAGTTCAAGGACTTCGAGTTCGAGGACCTCAACCCCAAGACGTTCATCCGCAAGCAGCTGGACAACGACGACCTGGGGCTCAAGGAGATCCGTAACGGCTTCGACCTGAAGAAGGAGATGGCCGAGGTCACGGACGCCGTCCACGGCCGCGACACCGACTCCTCGTCGTCCGCCCCGTCCTCGTCCGGCGGCCGTGTGGACATGACCAAGAAGCCCGGGACGCCGCCGGCCGACGACCGCCCGCCCTTCGACGCGGACGCCACCTGAGCCGTCCGGCGCCGGGCCGTACGCCTCCGCGTACGTGACGTGTCTCATACTCCACCCGGATCCCGCACGGCCTGATCAGGGCGTTCGCGCGGCCCACGCGCCGGGCGGTTTCCCGGTCCGTGGCGTCAAGGTGGCTATGCTGCCGAGTTGTTGTGCGGAACGGACGAGTACGCCCGAAGGGGGGCGGGCCGCCCGGTCCGACGAGAGCGAGGAGGCGTCCGGCCACATGGAGACGACGAGTTCGGCAGTCGCGCAGGCGCCGGCCGCGGAGGACGGAGAACCCGTTCCCTCCGCCCGGCGTGCCGTCGACGGCTATCTGCGTGCGCCCTTCCCCTGGTACGGCCTCGACGAGGCCTTCACGGGACGGCGCTGGCTGATGCAGGTCGGACTGGCGGCCGACGGGGCCGTCGAGCACGGATCGGTCGGGCACGGCGACGAGCCCTCGGTGCGCAGCGAGTACACGGCCGGGACCGACCAGGAGACCAAGGAGAAGTTCGCGGTCGTGGTGACCGTGGCCGCCAACCCGGTGCGCCGCAGCGCCGACGGCACCGGTCTGCTGGAGGCCACCTCGGTCTCCTCCGCCGCCTGGCTCGCCGGGGTGGGGCTGCTGTCCTTCACCTGGCCCGGCCAGATGGACCACTCCCTGCGCGACGACTGGCTGGACCAGCAGACGGAGACCGCCTGGGTCCTCGCGGACGACCTGGAGGGCGAGGACTGGTCGACGCTGTCCCTGCCCGTGGACGGGGTGCCGACGCCGTTCCACTACCGGGAGTCCGAGTTCGGCTGGGTGCTCGCGGGCTCCACGCAGGCGGGCGTGCACGTGGGGGCGTACGGCAGGGGCATGAGCGCGTACGGCCTCGGCTTCGCCGTGGTCAAGGACATCACCGCGTACGACGCCTGACCGGGCAGGTGTACGCAAGGGCGCCGTCCGGTACCGGACGGCGCCCTTGCGCGTGAGAACCCTCAGAACTTGTTGCGCGGGGTGATCCCCAGCGACATGCCCGACAGGCCCCGCTGCCGCCCGCCCAGCTTGCCGGCGATCGAGCGGAGCGCCGAGCCCGCCGGGGAGTCCGGGTCGGACAGCACCACGGGCTTGCCCTCGTCGCCGCCCTCGCGCAGCCGGACGTCGATCGGGATGGCGCCGAGCACCGGCACGTTCGCACCAGTCGTACGGGTCAGGCCGTCGGCCACCGTCTGGCCGCCGCCCGTGCCGAACACGTCGACCATCTCACCGCAGTGCGGGCAGGGCAGGCCGGACATGTTCTCGACCACGCCGACGATCTTCTGGTGCGTCTGCACGGCGATGGAGCCCGCCCGCTCGGCCACCTCGGCCGCCGCCTGCTGGGGCGTGGTGACGACGAGGATCTCGGCGTTCGGCACCAGCTGGGCGACGGAGATCGCGATGTCACCGGTGCCGGGCGGCAGGTCCAGGAGCAGCACGTCCAGGTCGCCCCAGTACACGTCCGCCAGGAACTGCTGGAGCGCGCGGTGCAGCATCGGGCCGCGCCACACGACCGGGGCGTTGCCCGGGGTGAACATGCCGATGGAGATGACCTTCACGCCGTTCGCCGACGGCGGCATGATCATGTTCTCGACCTGGGTGGGACGCCCGTCCGCACCCAGCATGCGCGGCACCGAGTGGCCGTAGATGTCGGCGTCCACGACACCGACCTTCAGCCCGTCGGCCGCCATCGCCGCCGCCAGGTTCACCGTCACCGACGACTTGCCGACGCCGCCCTTGCCGGACGCGACCGCGTAGACCCGGGTCAGGCTGCCCGGCTTGGCGAAGGGCACCTCGCGCTCGGTCTGGCCGCCGCGCAGCGCGGTCGCCAGCTCCTTGCGCTGCTCGTCGCTCATGACGTCCAGCGTCACGTCGACCCGGGTGACGCCCTCGACCCGGGAGACCGCGTCCGTCACGCGCTGCGTGATCGTGTCCCGCATGGGGCAGCCGGAGACCGTCAGGTACACGGTGACCGCGACCGCCCCGTCCGCGCCGATCTCCACCGATTTGACCATGCCGAGTTCGGTGATGGGCCGGTTGATCTCGGGGTCGTTCACCGTCGCCAGTGCCTCGCGCACCGCGTCTTCCGTAGCCATACGGACGATGGTACGGCGCCGGGTACACCCGCCGGTAAGTACGTCAGTGGTCGTCTGCGTCACGTCCGGGCGGGTGTTCCGCCCGCATCGCCGGGAAAGAACCCTGATGGTCCTTGTGCCCGTTCTGCCGTCCCTCCAGTTCCTTGACCATGTCCTGGAGCTCCGAGCGGATCCAGTCCCGCGTGGCCACCTCCCCGAGCCCGATCCGCAGGGCGGCGATCTCCCGGGTCAGGTACTCGGTGTCCGCGATCGACCGCTCGTTCTGCTTGCGGTCCTGCTCCAGGTTGACGCGGTCCCGGTCGTCCTGCCTGTTCTGCGCGAGCAGGATCAGCGGAGCCGCGTAGGAGGCCTGGAGCGACAGCATCAGGGTCAGGAAGATGAACGGGTACTCGTCGAAGCGCAGCTCCTTCGGCGCGGACACGTTCCACACCACCCACAGGATGATGACGAACGTCATCCAGACGATGAACCGCCCGGTGCCCAGGAACCGCGCGACGCTCTCCGAGAGCCGCCCGAAGGCCTCCGGGTCCCACTCGGGCAGGATGCGGCGCCTGGGAGGGCGCGGCTGGTCCAGACGGGGCGTGCGCGGCCGTCCGGCGGCCGTGGCGCCCGCCGGCACGCGCTCGCGCACGCCGTCGCGCTCAGGAGCCATCGGTCACCACCCCCTCGTCCTCGTCCTCGTCGAGGTGGAACTCGGTCTCCCGCCAGTCGTCGGGCAGCATGTGGTCCAGTACGTCGTCCACCGTCACCGCGCCCAGCAGCGACCCCGCCTCGTCGACCACGGGCGCCGCCACCATGTCGTACGTGGCGAAGAACCCGGCGACCACGGGCAGCGCCGCGTCCGGGTCCAGGGGCTGGAGGTCGTCGTCGAGGATCGAGCCGACCAGCGTGTACGGGGGGTCGCGCAGCAGGCGCTGGAAGTGGACCGTGCCCAGGTACTTGCCGGTGGGCGTCTCCTCGGGCGGGCGGCAGACGTAGACCTGCGCGGCGTGCGCGGGGGAGAGGTCCGGCTCGCGGATGCGGGCGAGGGCGTCCGCGACGGTCGCGTCGGGCCGCAGCACGATCGGCTCGGTCGTCATCAGACCGCCCGCCGTGTGCTCCTCGTACGACATCAGGCGCCGCATGTCGGCCGCGTCGGAGGGCTGCATCAGGCTCAGCAGCCGCTCCTTGTCCGCCTCGGGCAGCTCGCCCAGCAGGTCGGCCGCGTCGTCGGGGTCCATGGCCTCCAGGACGTCGGCGGCGCGCTCCTCCTTCAGCTTGCCGAGGATCTCGATCTGGTCGTCCTCGGGCAGCTCCTCCAGTACGTCGGCGAGCCGGTCGTCGTCGAGGGCGGCGGCCACCTCCGCGCGCCGTTTGGGGGAGAGGTGGTGCAGGACGTTGGCGAGGTCGGCGGGGCGGAGCTGTTCGAAGGTGGCGAGCAGGTTCTCGGCGCCCTGCCCCTGCTCCTCCAGGGAGAACCCGGTGACGGCCGACCACTCGACGGTCAGCGCCTCGCCCTTGCCGCGCCGGAACGCGCCGCCCTTCTTCCCCTTGCGCACGAAGACCCGGTCGATCTCCCACTCGCGGCGGGCCGGGAGCTGGTGCACCGACAGGTCGAGGACGGTGACCTCCTCGCCGCTCTCCACGAGCGTCACCCGCCGGTCGAGCAGCTCACCGAAGACGAGCCGCTCGGTGGGCCGCTGCTCGAAGCGCCGCACGTTGAGCACCCCGGTCGTGATGACCTGGCCGGACTGCACGGCGGTCACCCGGTTCATGGGCAGGAAGATGCGGCGGCGGGTGGAGAGTTCGACCACCAGGCCGAGCAGTCTCGGCGGACGCCGGCCGGGCCGCAGGATGACGACCAGATCGCGCACGCGTCCCACCTGGTCGCCGGCCGGATCGAAGACGGCGACACCGGAGACGTGCGAGACGAAGAACCGGGGGGCGCCCCCTGCCATGGCCGCCACTCCTTCCCGTGCGGGGTCTTTCGTTGCCGTGTACTGCCTGCTGCGTCTGTTATCCGGATTGCCCGCTCGGACGGGCTTCAGGCTAGCCCGTACCGATCATCCGTGCGCCGGCGACCGGTCCGGACGGACTGGCTCCGTCCGGCCCGTCCGGCCCCGGTACTCTGCGGTACGCCGTTCAGGTCCCCCGTCAGAGAGGCAGCCCACCTGTGATTCCGATCTACCGGGGCCGTTCCCGCAGGGCCGTGCTGGCCGGCGCCGTGTGCGCGCTGCTCGTGACGGGGACGGCGCTCACGGGATGCTCCGAGGATCCGAACGAGGGCACCAACGGTGTCGGCAGACTCTCCGCCGACCAGATCCGGAGCAGATCCCAGAAGGCCGCCGAGTCGGTCACCGCCGTACGGCTGCACGGCACCGTGGTCACCAGCGGACACACGTACACGCTGGACATGCGGCTGAAGGAGGAGGGCGGCGTCGGCTCGGTCACCACCGAGGGGGAGACGTTTCGCCTGCTGCGGGTCGACGACGAGCTGTACCTGAAGGCCGGTGCCGAGTTCTGGGGTCACGAGGACGGCGAGGAGGACGACGGCAAGGCGGACGCGGCGGCGGCCGGCAAGCTCGCCGAGAAGTATGTGAAGGTGCCGCAGGACGATCCGTCGTACAAGAAGTTCATCGGCTTCACGGACAAGAACGTCCTCCTCGACGGTCTGCTGACCCTGCACGGCGAACTGGCCACGGACGGCCACCACGAGCAGTCGGGCGTACGCACCATCCGCGTCACCGGCGACGAGGGCTCCGGCGGCACCCTGGACGTCTCACTGGAGGGCAAGCCGTACCCGGTGCGCCTGGTACGCGCCGGCAAGGCGGGCACCCTCACCTTCTCGTCCTGGGGCACCGACTTCGACCTGAGGAAACCGGCCAAGGACGAAACCCTCGACTACGGCAAACAGCTTCCGACGTCCTAGGTCCGCCGCTTCTTCTTCTTGTTCTTGAGCAGCAGCCGGGGGAGTCCCGCCGGGACGGGGTGCCGGGTCGTCGCCGGTGTCGGCAGGGGGGTCCCGGCCAGGGAGCCGTCGGGGAGCGGGGCCGTCGCCCCGGTCGGCTCCAGGCGCAGGACGCGGCACTCGCGGGCCCAGCGTCCGGTCATCGCCTCGCCGTCGGGCGCGTTGAGCCGCTTGCCCTTGAGCTCGGCGACCGCCGCCTCCCACTCCTCGGAACCCGACGGCAGTTCCACGACCGTCGCCGTCCAGGAGACCAGCCGGCCGCCCTTGTCCTTGCTGCGGACCGTCACCTCGGCGGAGGCGCCGTCGGTCAGTCCCGGCAGCGGCTGCTCCCCGGGCCCGTCGCCGACCAGGCACGCGGCGCCCTCGTGCCACACGTGCCACAGCGCGCGGGCCGCGGCGCCGGGCGCCTCGACCCAGACGAGGCCGGACTTCTTCGTGGCCTCCTCGATGAGGGCCCGGTCGAGCAGCGCACTTCTCATGGGGCCAGCCTATCCAGGCGCTCCCGGAGCGCTCAGAGCCAGCCGTTGCGCTTCAGCGTGCGGTGGATGCCCAGACAGATGGCCACCGTGACACTGAGGACCGCCGGATAGCCGTACCTCCAGTGGGTCTCCGGCATGTAGTCGAAGTTCATCCCGTACACCCCGCACACCATCGTCGGTACGGCGACGATCGCGGCCCACGAGGTGATCTTCCGCATGTCCTCGTTCTGCGCCACGGACGCCTGGGCGAGGTTGGCCTGGAGGATGGAGTTCAGCAGTTCGTCGAAGCCGATGACCTGCTCCTGCACCCGGGCCAGGTGGTCGGCCACGTCCCGGAAGTACTTCTGGATGTCCGGGTCGACCAGCCGCATCGGCCGCTCGCTCAGCAGTTGCATCGGCCGCAGCAGCGGCGACACGGCCCGCTTGAACTCCAGTACCTCACGCTTGAGTTGGTAGATCCGCCCGGCGTCGGTGCCGCGCGGGGTGCCCTTGCGGCCCGGCGAGAACACCTCCGTCTCGACCTCGTCGATGTCGTCCTGCACCGCGTCGGCCACCGCGATGTAGCCGTCCACCACGTGGTCGGCGATGGCGTGCAGCACCGCCGAGGGGCCCTTGGCCAGCAGTTCGGGGTCGTCCTGGAGGCGGTGCCTGAGGGCCCGCAGGGAGCCCTGCCCGCCGTGCCGGACGGTGATGAAGAAGTCCCGGCCGGTGAAGCACATCACCTCGCCGGTCTCGACGACCTCGCTGCTGGCGGAGAGCTCGTCGTGGTCGATGTAGTGGACGGTCTTGAAGACCGTGAACAGGGAGTCGTCGTAGCGCTCCAGCTTGGGCCGCTGGTGGGCCTGGACGGCGTCCTCCACGGCCAGCGGGTGCAGCCCGAACTCCCGCGCGATCCCGGCGAATTCGGCCTCGTTCGGCTCGTGCAGGCCGATCCACACGAAGCCTCCGTCGCGGCGCACCAGCCGCATCGCCTCGTGCGGGGTGAGCGGGCCGCCCTCGGTGGTGAGGCGGCGGCCGTCGCGGTAGACGGCGCAGTCGACGACGGCGGTGGTCGTCGCGGGGTCACGGGTGGCGTCGTACGGGCCGCTCTCCTTGCGCAGCGAGATGCGGGAGGAGGGACGGACCACGGCGCGCAGGTCGCGGATCATCGACATGGCGGGCTCCTTCGCGGGCAGGCAACGAGAGGCGCCGGAACGACGGGTGGAACAACCCGGAATGAGGACGTCCTGGACTGCGGATGTTTGGCGCGTCCACAAAGCGGGGAGCACCGCACCGTCGCGGTGGCGGGCTTCGTCGCTGATACAGCTACTGGGGCAGATCAGGCAGAACGAAACAAAGTGCTCTTCCGGTGAAGACGCGCGGACGAAAGGCGGGAGCCAGACAGGAGCAGCTACATCAGCGGGCGGAAGAGCGGGTGCTACTGCACGGTCGACTTCGGTCCATGCCAGCCCCACCTCCTCCGGCCGGTCCCCCGTGAGGGACGATCCACGATCCCCTTGGGGGATTCCCCCCTCTGAATGGGGAGCGTCAAGGCGTTCGGGACGATCGGACGCTTCTGCGTGCTGCCCGAACCACCGGCCAAGCGTATCAGCCGACTGCCATGTCAAGGCTCTGCTTTGCCCGGTACTGACGAGTTCTATGCTCGCCGCATGGCTGATGTTCTTCCT
The DNA here is from genome assembly GCF_044453165.1 of Streptomyces sp. NPDC051740. Classification (NCBI taxonomy): domain Bacteria; kingdom Bacillati; phylum Actinomycetota; class Actinomycetes; order Kitasatosporales; family Streptomycetaceae; genus Streptomyces; species Streptomyces sp. NPDC051740. Next base: position 51,423 of record NZ_JBITCL010000008.1, read on the forward strand.
CTGGTCGAGGCCCGGTTGCGTACGACGCTGGGCGAACCGGACGCCCGCGCGGCGGTCACCTTCCTGGGCACGGACCGTATCGAGGTGCTGCGCTTCCACGAGGGCGACCTCGTGCGCTACGCCACCCTCGGCATGTCCGCGCAGCCCATGACCGACCCCACGGCGGTGATCGCGGACCCGGTCAAGGGGCCGCGCGTCGAGCTGGTGCTGTCCGTCCGGGGCGGTGTCGCCGACACCGACAAGGTGCTCCGCCCGCTCGCCGTGCTCGCCGCGTCCCCGCAGGTCGAGGGTGTGGTCGTGGCCCCCGGCGCCTCGCTGGACGTGGGGGAACCGCTGTGGCCCGGCGCCCCGTTCACCTCGGTGCTGGTCGCCGAGCCGGGCGGCCTGGTGGAGGACCTGGAGCTCGACGGGCCCCTGGACCCCGTACGGTTCCTGCCGCTGCTGCCGATGACCCCGAACGAGGCCGCCTGGAAGCGGGTGCACGGCGCCCAGGCCCTCCAGGAGCGCTGGCTGAACCAGGGCACGGACCTTCGGGATCCGTCCCGCAGGTCCGTGCCGCTGGAGTGAGTGAGGTCACCGACGGCCGTCGGGAGCCGGTCAGTTGGCGAAGACGGTGACGCCGTCCTCGGTGGCGTGGCGCGGGCGCGGGCGCGGTTCCCCGGCGGTGGGGGTCCCCCCGCTCGAGCGGAGCCGAGAGTGGGGGAGGCTGAGCGCCCGGCGCCGTACGACGACCACCAGCGCGCCCAGCGCCGCCGTGACCGCCGCGACCACGAACGGGACGTGGACGTCGGTCCACTCCTCGATCTTCGGCGCGAAGAAGGGCGCGGCGGCCGCCGCGAACCAGCGCACGAAGTTGTAGCCGGCGCTCGCCACCGGCCGGGGCGCGTCCGACACCCCGAGCGCCAGCTCGGTGTAGACCGTGTTGTTCACACCGATGAGCGCGCCGGACAGGACGGTGCAGACGACGGCCGTGGTGTGGTCGCCGTAGCCGAGGACGAGCACGTCCACCGCGAGCAGCACCAGCGAGCCGCCCAGCACCTTCAGCGAGCCGAACCGCTTCTGCAGCCGGGGTGCCACGAGCACCGAGAAGACGGCGAGCAGCACGCCCCAGGCGAAGAACACCGCGCCCGACCGGTACGGGGACATGTCCAGCACGAACGGCGTGAAGGCCAGCACGGTGAAGAACGTGTAATTGTAGAAGAACGCCGAGACCGCCGCGGACGCCAGTCCGCCGTGCCCGAGCGCCCTGAGCGGGTCGAGCAGCGAGGTCTTGCGGGCCGGCTTCGGCTGCTCCCTCAGGAACACCGCGATGCACAGGAAGCCGACCGCCATCAGGGCGGCCGTACCGAAGAACGGGTAGCGCCAGCTCGCGTCGCCGAGCAGCGCGCCCGCCAGCGGCCCGCAGGCCATGCCGAGGCCGAGGGCGGACTCGTACAGCAGGATGGCCGCCGCGCTGCCCCCGGCCGCCGCGCCGACGATGACCGCGAGGGCCGTGGAGACGAACAGCGCGTTGCCGAGGCCCCAGCCCGCCCGGAAGCCGACCAACTCGCCGACCGATCCCGAGGTGCCGGACAGTCCGGCGAAGACCACGACGAGCGCGAGTCCGAGCAGCAGGGTCTTCCGCCCGCCGATGCGGCTGGAGACGAAGCCGGTCACCAGCATCGCGAGCGCGGTGATGAGGAAGTACGAGGTGAAGAGCAGGGAGACCTGCCCGGCGGTGGCGTCGAGGCCCTTGGCGATGGAGGGCAGGATCGGGTCGACGAGCCCGATCCCCATGAAGGCGACGACGGACGCGCCGGCCGTCGCCCACACGGACTTCGGCTGGCGGAGGATGCCGCCCGACCCCGTGTCGAAGGGGTCGTGGGGGTCGTCCATGGGTGCTCCAATCCCGGACACGGGGCGGTTGGCTGACTTGTCCACACGATAGATTAGCTAGGCTAATTAATGCAATGTACATCTAATTCCTCGCGTGGCCGGTTCCGCCCGGACGGGTGATCGTCCTTGACGTGGCGCGGCCGGGGTAGGACCGTGGGGCCCTATGAGGGGCGAACCCAGTTGCCCGAAGTGCGGTGGCCGGGTCAGGGCTCCCGGCCTCTTCTCGGATGCCTGGCAGTGCGCTGTGCACGGTGCCGTGCACCCGCTGCAGCCCGTGATACCGCCGAGCGTCGAGGCTCTCGAAGTCGCCGTGCGCCGCGCGAAGGTGCCGGTGTGGATGCCGTGGCCGCTGCCGGTGGGCTGGCTGTTCACGGGCGTGGCCAGCGCGGGCGACGACCGCGGCGGGGGCCGGGCGACCGCCGTCGCGTGCACCGGTCCAGGGCCGCTCGGCGGTATGGGTGAGCTCATCCTGGTCGCCGAGGAGCTCGGCGTGGGCCTCGGCGCGCGGTACGCGGGCGTCGAGGGTCCGGACCCGGGGCCGTACATGAACGTCGAGAAGCCGCCCCAGGCCAAGGTGCTGGCCGCCGGCCGCCCGACCCCGCTCTGGCACGTCGCCAAGACACCGGACGACCGCGCCGTCTTCGCGGGCGAGGCGCTCGGGATGTGGCTGTGGGCGGTGGTGTGGCCGGAGCAGTCCGGGCTGCTGATGTACGACGAACTGGTCCTCGCCGATCTGCGGGACGCGGGAGCCGAGGTGGAGCTGGTGCCCTGCGGTGCGCTGTCGCCGCGCTTGCTGGAGGCGTAGACGCCTGGAGGCATGGATGGCCTGGAGGTGTGGACGCCTGGAGGCGTGGATGCCTGGGGGTGTGGACGCCTGGAGGCGTGGATGCCTGGGGGGCGTGGATGCCTGGGGGTATGGATGCCACACAGCGGGCCGGTAGGGGGCGCACAGTGGGTTCGGGTGTGACAGGGGCGTGCGAAAATCCGGTTATCCTGGAGCGTCCCCGTCCGTCCGCCACCGCTTGGAGTAATGCGTCGTGCGTATCGATCTGCACACCCACTCCACCGCGTCCGACGGTACGGACACGCCGGCCGAGCTGGTCCGCAAGGCGGCCGCCGCCGGTCTCGACGTCATCGCGCTGACCGACCACGACACCACCCGCGGGCACGCGGAGGCGCTCTCCGTGCTCCCGGCGGGGCTCACGCTGGTCCCCGGAGCGGAACTCTCCTGCCGGCTCGACGGCGTCAGCATGCACATGCTGGCCTACCTCTTCGACCCCGAGGAGCCCGCACTGCTCGCCGAGCGCGAGCTGGTCCGGGACGACCGGGTGCCGCGGGCCCAGGGCATGATCGCCAAGCTGAACGCGCTGGGCGTGCCGGTCACCTGGGAGCAGGTGGCGCGGATCGCCGGCGACGGCTCGGTGGGCCGCCCGCACCTGGCCAGCGCGCTCGTCGAGCTGGGTGTCGTGCCGACCGTGAGCGACGCGTTCACCCAGGAGTGGCTGGCCGACGGCGGCCGGGCCCACATGGAGAAGCACGAGACCGACCCCTTCGAGGCCCTGCGGCTGGTCAAGAACGCGGGCGGGGTCGCCGTCTTCGCGCACCCCGCCGCGAGCAAGCGGGGCAGGACCGTGCCGGAGTCCGCGATCGCCGAGCTGGCCGAGGCAGGCCTCGACGGCATCGAGGTCGACCACATGGACCACGACCCGGAGACCCGGGCGCGGCTGCGCGGCCTCGCCAAGGAACTGGGGCTCCTGGTGACCGGCTCCAGCGACTACCACGGCAGCCGGAAGACCTGCGTCCTCGGCGAGTTCATGACGGACCCCGAGGTGTACGGCGAGATCACGCGGCGCGCGACCGGGGCGTTCCCGGTGCCGGGGACCGGCGGAGTCTGAGGCTTCCCCCCTCCTCCCCGCACCCTTTCACTCGTTCCTCAGCAAGGCTGTCATGCTCGACGTCGCCGTCTTCGGCTCTCTCTTCCTGACCCTTTTCGTCATCATGGATCCCCCTGGGATCACCCCGATCTTCCTCGCCCTGACCGCCGGCCGGCCCGCCAAGATGCAGAAGCGGATGGCCTTCCAGGCCGTCTGCGTGGCCGGTGGTGTGATCACCGTGTTCGGGCTGCTCGGCCACCAGATCCTCGCCTACCTGCACGTGTCGGTGCCCGCGCTGATGATCGCGGGCGGGCTGCTGCTCCTGCTGATCGCGCTGGACCTGCTCACCGGCAAGACCGACGAGCCCAAGCAGACCAAGGACGTCAACGTCGCGCTGGTCCCGCTGGGGATGCCGCTGCTGGCGGGGCCCGGTGCGATCGTGTCGGTCATCCTCGCCGTGCAGAAGGCCGACGGTGTCGGCGGGCAGGTCTCGGTGTGGTCGGCGATCCTCGCCATCCATGTCGTGCTGTGGCTGGTGATGCGGTATTCGCTGCTGATCATCCGGGTCATCAAGGACGGCGGCGTGGTGCTGGTGACGCGCCTGGCCGGCATGATGCTCTCCGCGATCGCCGTGCAGCAGATCATCAACGGCGTCACCCAGGTGATCCGGGGCGGCTGAACCCGGCCCGGACGCGCGGAGCCCCCGTACCGATGGCGGTACGGGGGCTCCGTGACGTACGTACTCGAGGACCCGGCCCGTGCGGCCGGTCTCCCGCGTGCTGCGCGTTATGAGGCCGGGGTGTCGGCCGGGCGGATCCACAGGCGCTGCCCGATGGCGGCGGCCTGCTGAACGATGCGGTTGACGGAGGCGGCGTCCACGACGGTGGTGTCCACGGGCGTGCCGTCGACGTCGTCGAGTCGCATGATTTCGAAGCGCAAGGGGCTTCTCCCTTCGTCTGGTCATCCTCCTGGAGGAGAACTACTCGGTGGGGCGGCGCACGGGCCGGTCGAGCCCGTGTTCCATGAAGGGTTCAACGGGATGCGTGATGCAAACATTCCCTACGCTAAAGAAATTTTTCGATCGACTAAATACTGACCGGTAAGGGTTTCGAAGGAGACCGACCGGGACCGGTTGTGTTCGTAGCGTGACCACCGGGACAATGGAGGCGATGAACGAAGACCTCGCGGCTCTGCACGCCCGTATCGACCGCACCAACGAGCTGCTCCAGCGCATGCTCGCCGAGGTGGCGAAGACGCCCTCCACCCACGCCATCTTCGTCGACGCGGGCTACCTGTACGCCGCCGCGGGGCGGCTCGTGGCCGGGACGGAGGACCGCCGGGCCTTCGACCTCGACGCCGAGGGGCTCATCGACGCGCTCATCGACCGCGCCCGCACCATCTTCGCGGACAGCAGGCTGCTGCGGGTCTACTGGTACGACGGGGCCAGACGCCGCATCCACACCGCCGAGCAGCAGTCCATCGCCGAACTCCCGGACGTCAAGGTCCGCCTCGGCAACCTCAACGCCAACAACCAGCAGAAGGGCGTCGACTCCCTGATCCGCAGCGACCTGGAGTCACTGGCCCGGCACCGCGCCATCAGCGACGCGGCCCTGCTCGGCGGCGACGAGGACCTCGTCTCGGCGGTCGAGGCGGCCCAGGGGTACGGCGCCCGGGTCCACCTCTGGGGCATCGAGGCGCCCGAGGGCCGCAACCAGGCCGAGCCGCTGCTCTGGGAGGTCGACAGCCAGCGCACGCTCGACCTGGACTTCTTCAAGCCGTACGTCTCCCGGCGCACGGCACCGGCGTACGAACCCGCGACGGGCCGGCCCGCCCGCGAGGACGTCCGGTTCGTCGGCGCGCAGATCGCCGCGAAGTGGCTGGCCGCACGGGGCCACGACACACTGGTGGAGCTGCTCCCCGGCCACCCCTACCTGCCCGGATCCGTCGACCAGGATCTGCTGGTGGAGGCGGAGGGGCTGCTGCAGTACTCCCTGCGCGGCCAGGCGGACCTGCGGCGCGCCCTGCGCGACGGGTTCTGGGACCACTTGCAGGCGCAGTACTAAGGGGTGGCCGCGAGCCCGTCCCAGAAGTCGGCGAGGGCGCGGGCGGTCGGTGCGGGACGGTCGGCGGCGGGTGAGTGCTCGGCCCCGTCGACGACGGTGCGGTGCGCCCTGAGACGGAGGGCCATCTCGTCGAGGTCCGGCACCGGCCAGGTGTCGTCGCGCGCCCCCGACAGGACATGGAACGGCAGCGGGACGGCGGCCAGTTCCGCGACCCGGTCCGGTTCGGCACACAACTGGCGGCCGACGGCGAGCAGTTGTGCGGGCTTGGTGTGCAACCAGCGGCTGCGCAGGTGCTCCTGACCGACGGGCCCGCGCGCCGGACCGCCCACCTCCTCGGGCGGTCCCATGGCCAGGATCGCCTCCCAGCACTCCGCCATCGACATCACCGCGAGCGCGTCCCGCAGCAGCTTCACACGCTGCTCCTGGGAGACGGAGATCCGCGCGGGGCCGGAGGAGACGAGCGTGAGCGAGCGGAAGGGGGAGCGGTCGAGGAGGACGGCGGCGCGGGCGATCTGACCGCCGAACGAGTGTCCGACGAGGTGCACGGGCGCACCGACCGCGCTCGCCTGCGCGAGGACGTCCCGCGCCAACTCGTCCTGCGCGTAAGCGGATTCGTCGTCCGCAGGCCCGTCCGACTCGTACTGACCCCGCCCGTCCACGGCGACGGTGCGGTAGCCGCGCGCGGCGAGCGGTTCGTGCACCAGCGCGAAGTCCTCCTTGCTGCCGGTGTATCCGGGCAGCAGCAACGCGACCCCCCGCACCGTGACCCCGGCGGCCGGCGGCACGTCCACGACGGCGAACTCCCCGCGTGGGGTGCGGAGTCGGCGGGCGCGGGCGCGGGCGCGGGCGGAGGGGGAGTGGCTGGTCACGGGGGTGAGGGTAGCGGGTGGCGGACACGCCGACGGCCCGGCCCCACGGATGTGGGACCGGGCCGTCGGTTCGTCGCGTCAGCCTTCCGCGGACTCCGCGGCTGCTGCCGTCTTGCGGGTCCGCCGGACCTTGGGCTTCGCCTCGTCGGTGGCCTGCGCCGGAATCTCGGCGACCTTGCGGGTACGACGCCGGGGCGTGGCCTCGGTGTCCTCGGCGACGGCCTCGGTCTTCTTGGCCGCGGCCTTCCGCGTACGGCGCGGCTTGGCCTCCGCCGCCTCGGCCTCCGGAACCGCCTGCGCCGGAATCTCGACGGCGACGGCCGGCTCCGACTCGGCGACCTTACGGGTCCGACGACGCGGCTTGGCCTCGACGGCTTCGGCGGTGTCGACGGCGGCTTCGGCCTTGGCCGCGGTCTTGCGGGTGCGGCGGGGCTTGGTCTCGGTCGCCTCGGCCTGTTCGGTGCTGCCTTCGGCGGTGTCGAGCGCAGGCTCGGTCTTCTTGGCCGTGGCCTTGCGGGTGCGGCGGGGCTTGGCTTCCTCGACCGGCTCGGCGCCACTTTCGACCGTGTCGACCACGGTCTCGGCCTGCTTGGCCGCGGTCTTGCGGGTGCGGCGGGGCTTGGTCTCGGTCGCCTCGGCCTGTTCGGTGCTGCCTTCGGCGGTGTCGAGCGCAGGCTCGGTCTTCTTGGCCGTGGCCTTGCGGGTGCGGCGGGGCTTGGCTTCCTCGACCGGCTCGGCGCCACTTTCGACCGTGTCGACCACGGTCTCGGCCTGCTTGGCCGCGGTCTTGCGGGTGCGGCGGGGCTTGGTCTCGGTCGCCTCGGCCTGCTCGGTGCTGTCTTCGGCGGTGTCGACCGCGGCCTCGGCCTTGGCCGCCGTCTTGCGCGTGCGGCGCGGCTTGGCCTCCGCCGCCTCGACCGGCTCGGTGGTCGCCTCCGCCGTGTCCACCGCTGCGGTCTCCGCGGTCTTGCGGGTGCGGCGGCGGCGCGGTTCGGTGACCGGAGTCTCGGGCTCCACGACGACCGGGGCTTCCGTGACGACCGGGGCCGCCACGGCTGCCGTGGTCTCCTCGGCCACCGGGGTCACGACGGCCGTCGCCGTGTCCGCCGCGCCTCGGCGCGTCCGGCGGCGGCGCGGCTTCGCGGGAGCCGTGGCGGCCTCCGCCACCGTGCCCTCCGCCGTGTCGACGGCGGACTCCGCCGCCTCCACCGCGGTCGCCGCCCCGGCCGTGACTCCGCCGCGTGTACGGCGACGGCGGCGCGGGGTGCGGGCGGCCGTGTCGGCCTCCGCCTCGCCGGCGCCTTCGGCGGCCGGGCCCACGGGCCGCTGCGCGGCCTCGTCCAGCGCCGCACCGCTCCGCGTGCGGCGGCGGCGGCGCGGCGTACGGGTCGAGGTCTCGCGCTCGGCGGAACGGGAGCCGTCGCGCCCGTCCCTGCCACCGCGCCCGTCCCGGTCACCGCGCCCGCGCGGTCCACGCCCGCCCGGCTCGCCCAGGTCCTCCAGCTCCTCCGCGTCCAGCCCGGCGCGCGTACGCTCCGAGCGCGGCAGGACGCCCTTGGTGCCCTCGGGGATGCCGAGGTCCGAGAACAGGTGCGGGGAGGTGGAGTACGTCTCCGGCGGGTCGCCGAAGCCCAGGTCCAGCGCCTTGTTGATCAGTTGCCAGCGCGGGATGTCGTCCCAGTCGACCAGCGTGATCGCCGTACCCTTCGCCCCCGCGCGGCCGGTGCGGCCGATGCGGTGCAGGTACGTCTTCTCGTCCTCGGGGGACTGGTAGTTGATGACGTGCGTCACGCCCTCGACGTCGATGCCGCGGGCGGCGACGTCGGTGCAGACGAGCACGTCCACCTTGCCGTTGCGGAACGCGCGCAGCGCCTGCTCACGGGCGCCCTGGCCGAGGTCGCCGTGGACCGCGCCGGAGGCGAAGCCGCGCTGCTTGAGCTGGTCGGCGAGATCGGCGGCGGTGCGCTTGGTGCGGCAGAAGACCATGACCAGGCCCCGGCCGTCGGCCTGCAGTATCCGCGCGACCATCTCGGGCTTGTCCATGTTGTGCGCGCGGTAGACGAACTGCGTGGTGTTCGCGACCGTCGCGCCCTCGTCGTCCGGAGACGTGGCGTTGATGTGCGTCGGCTGCGACATGTAGCGCCGGGCCAGACCGATCACCGCGCCCGGCATGGTGGCCGAGAACAGCATGGTCTGGCGCTTGGCCGGAAGGAAGTTGATGATCTTCTCGACGTCGGGCAGGAAGCCGAGGTCGAGCATCTCGTCGGCCTCGTCGAGGACGAGGGCCTTCACGTGCTTGAGGTCGAGCTTCTTCTGCCCGGCGAGGTCGAGCAGCCGGCCCGGGGTGCCGACGACCACGTCGACGCCCTCCTTCAGCGCCTCGACCTGCGGCTCGTAGGCCCGGCCGCCGTAGATCGCGGTGACGCGCACATTGCGCACCTTGCCGGCGGTGAGCAGGTCGTTGGTGACCTGCGTGCACAGCTCGCGCGTGGGGACGACGATCAGCGCCTGCGGCGCGTCGGTGAGGTCCTCGGGCTTCGCGCGGCCGGCCTCGACATCCGCGGGGACGGTGACGCGCTCGAGGAGCGGAAGGCCGAAGCCGAGCGTCTTTCCGGTGCCGGTCTTGGCCTGGCCGATGACGTCCGTGCCCGACAGGGCCACGGGGAGCGTCATCTCCTGGATGGGGAAGGGGGTGATGATGCCGACGGCCTCCAGGGCCTCGGCGGTCTCGGGAAGGATTCCGAGCTCTCGGAACGTCGTAGTCAGGGTGCTGCCTCTTCTGTGTGCGCGGTGCGAGGCGAGCGCGGGGGTCGTGTCGGGACCGTGCCGGGGACGTCGGCTGCCTTACGGGCGATGCCGTAGGGCACGGGACCACTGCCGACGCTCGAGCGCTCGTACCGCTGAGGGTCCCCCTCCGGAATCCGCACGCAGTGTGGCGTACGGCAAGGAGGGCTGTCGGGTCGGAGCCGATCGGGCCTCCGACCGGGCATCCTCATACATGCGGCCTGTCGAGTACGTCAGAGTGCTCAGCAGGCGCATTACCACCATACCCCGGATTCGCGCACACGCCATGGCCGATTTGGCCACGTAGTCGTCGTCACACTGATTGAGCGGGTCCTTCCGGGACGTGGCAAGCGGGCTATTGTGCGCTTCATGACGAGCTCTGACAAGCCTGACAACGCCGCGGACACCCCCGACACCTCCGCCGGACCCACCGGCGTCGCCGCCATGGACTGGGCGGCCGCCTCCGCCGACCCCCAGTACCGGGCCGCCGTCGTGGATCTGCTCGGCGCGCTCGCGTACGGCGAGCTGGCGGCGTTCGAGCGGCTCGCGGAGGACGCCAAGCTGGCGCCCACGCTGGCGGACAAGGCGGAGCTGGCGAAGATGGCGTCGGCCGAGTTCCACCACTTCGAGCGGCTGCGCGACCGGCTCGCCGGGATCGGCGAGGAACCGACGCTCGCGATGGAGCCGTTCGTCGCCGCGTACGACGGTTTCCACAAGCAGACGGCGCCCTCCGACTGGCTGGAGGGGCTGGTCAAGGCGTACGTCGGCGACTCCATCGCCAGCGACTTCTACCGCGAGGTCGCGGCCCGCCTGGACTCCGACACCCGCGCCCTGGTGCTGGCCGTGCTCGACGACACCGGCCACGGCGGCTTCGCCGTCGAGAAGGTGCGCGCCGCGATCGACGCGGACCCGCGCGTGGGCGGACGGCTCGCGCTGTGGGCGCGGCGGCTGATGGGCGAGGCGCTGTCGCAGTCCCAGCGGGTGGTCGCCGACCGGGACGCGCTGTCGACCATGCTCGTGGGCGGCGTCGCGGACGGCTTCGACCTCGCCGAGGTCGGCAAGATGTTCTCCCGCATCACCGAGGCCCACACCAAGCGGATGGCGGCACTGGGACTGGCGGCGTAGGCCTGGCCCTGAAGGGACGCGGGGCTGCGCCGACATGCGGCTCCGCCGCGCGGGCGAGAAGTAGGGCTGACCCCCTGGGGACGCGGGGCTGCGCCGACATGCGGCTCCGCCGCGCGGGCGCAAGGGGGTCTGGGGGCGGAGCCCCCAGGGACGGGAAGGGAAGGGGCGGCGGGGGCGAGAGAACGTTCAGCCGCCCGGGCAACGCGGGACGTGGAACCACGGGGACGCTCCTGCGGCACCACGGTCGAGCCGATCAGGTTCCGGTGCCGTGTGCCGCAAGACGGAGGAGGGCGCCGGGGCCTGCGGGCCCGGGCAGCGTCCGGACGCCGCCTCGGGGCGCCGCCCCGGACCGGTTCACCCCCCGGCGCCGCCACCGGCGACCGCTCACGCGGTCGCCGACCGGCGCAGTCTTCCCGCCGGCCGCAGCAGCAGCGACAGCGACGCCACGGACACGATCACCGCCCCGAGCAGCACCGTCAGCAGGCTGCCGGCGTCCAGCGCGGTGTGCATGAGGAAGGCGCCGAACAGCGCCCCGGCCACACCGGTCGGCAGGACCAGGGCGCGGGCGGGAAGACGATGCGGCAGGCGGCGGACGGCCACCCACGCCAGAGCCAGGCCGAGGATCGCGGAGCTGAGCGCTTCCAAGAGCATGTCGGGGTCCCTCCCACATGGCCGGCCTGCTCACATCGGTCGTAGCCCGGTTTACCCCTGACCTGCGGAACCCAATCCTCCCTTGTGGGGGACCTGTGCGCCGTCCGTGAACACGCGAAGGGCCCGGCGGTCTCGTACCGCCGGGCCCTTCACACGACCATTCGACTGCCGGTCGCGCCTACAGCGCGCCGAAGCCCACCTTGCGCGGGGCCGGCTCGCCGATCTCGACGTAGGCGAGACGGTCGGCCGGGACCAGGATCTTGCGGCCGTGCTCGTCCACGAGGCTCAGCAGCTGCGACTTCCCGGCCAGCGCCTCGGCCACCACGCGCTCGACCTCCTCGGCGCTCTGACCGCTCTCCAGAACGATCTCGCGGGGCGCGTGCTGCACGCCGATCTTGACCTCCACGGCTATGTCCCTCCGACGGTCAGTGAAGTGCGCGACCTTCCGCGCCGTACCAGCACACATTAGCCCGGTGAGGGGACGTACACGCTGCGCCCGGCAACGCCAGGAGCGAACAGCCGACGGGAACAAACGGCCGCCGGTGTCCGCCCGCCTTCCTCAGTGGTGCTGTTCGTTGCCGTGCAGCGGGAATCCCGCGATGCCCCGCCAGGCCAGCGAGGCCAGCAGCTGCACCGCCTGGTCGCGCGGCACGCTGCGGTCACTGTGCAGCCAGGACCGCGCCACCACCTGGGCGAGACCGCCGAGCCCCGAGGCGAGCAGCATCGACTCCGCCCGCGACAGCCCGGTGTCCTCGGCGATCACGTCGCAGATCGCCTCCGCGCACTCGTTGGTCACCTTGTCGACGCGCTCGCGCACGGCGGGCTCGTTCGTCAGGTCCGACTCGAAGACCAGGCGGAACGCGCCGCCGTCGTCCTCGACGTACGTGAAGTAGGCGTCCATGGTCGCCCGTACGCGCTGCTTGTTGTCCGACGTCGACGCCAGCGCGTGCCGCACCGACTGGATCAGGGCCTCGCAGTGCTGGTCCAGCAGGGCGAGGTACAGATCCAGCTTGCCCGGGAAGTGCTGGTAGAGCACCGGCTTGCTGACGCCCGCGCGCTCGGCGATGTCGTCCATCGCGGCCGCGTGATAGCCCTGCGCGACGAAGACTTCCTGGGCGGCGCCCAGCAGCTGGTTCCGTCGGGCACGGCGTGGCAGGCGTGTACCCCTCGGGCGTACCGCGTCTGTCTGCTCGATGGCTGTCACGCCGCCTCCCATTGTCGTCCACGTGCGGTGTGAGCCGCGCCGCCATCGTACTTTTCGGTAACCGTGGTGTGCGCGGTGAGAGCGCAGAATTTCACGGACCGGACGGCGGTGAAAGCCATACGGACGGTTTCAAAAGCTGTCAGAGCGGGCAAGAAGTTTCCTCCTCACTGCTCGACGACGGTTCTCGTCGGTGCGCTCGTCACCGGTAGTCGTCCTCGTCGAGGGAGACGATCCTGGCCTGTTCCATCAGGTCCGCCTCGTTGGCGCGGTCGGGATCGACGCCGGTCATCGGGTCGTCGCGGTCCGGCTTCACCTCCGCGTGCTGCTCGGCCGCGTCGACCTCGGGCGCCTCGACGTCGAACTCCTCGCCCTCATGGGCGTCCTCGTCCTCCACGAACGTCTCGGGGTCGGTCGGATCTACGGCCATGCCGGGCTCCCTTCCTGCGAACATCTGCTGCGAACGCCCCCGAGAACTGCGGGGGCCCATATGCGGGTGCCCTTCTTACGAGCCTAGGAGACACCCGATCCGGACGCCATGCGATCCGCGACCGGGGCGTGACAGGGAGCGCACGGCAGGCTCCGCCCCTTGCGGCGGTGCGGAGCCCTCTTGTGCCCTTGTGGCGGCTTGTGACGGCGAACACATGAGCCAGTACGTGATCGTCTCGTAACATTGCCGCATGTCTTCGACCGAGCTGCCGTCCGTGCCGCCCGCAAACGTGCTTCCCGAGGTGGCGGCGGTCAGGGTCGCGGAGGGCGAGCGGCTCAGGTCGGTGGAGCTGCCCGGGATCACCCTGTCGGTACGGTCCCGGCCGCCCGCGCGGAAGGGGCTGCCCCCCGCCCTCCACGTCCACGGACTGGGTGGTTCCTCGCTGAACTGGTCGGCGCTCATGCCGCTGCTGGACGACGTCGTCGACAGCGAGGCCGTCGACCTGCCGGGCTTCGGCGACTCCCCACCGCCGGACGACGGCGACTACTCCATCAGCGCGCACGCACGCGCGGTGATCCGTTATCTCGACGCGACCGGCCGCGGCCCGGTGCACCTCTTCGGCAACTCGCTCGGCGGCGCGGTCTCGACCCGTGTCGCCGCCGTACGCCCCGACCTCGTCCGCACCCTCACGCTCGTGTCACCGGCCCTGCCGGAACTGCGGGTGCAGCGCACCGCCGTCCCCACGGGACTGCTGGCGGTGCCCGGCATCGCACCGCTGTTCACCCGGATCACCCGCGAGTGGACGGCGGAACAGCGCGTCCGGGGCGTGCTGCGGCTCTGCTACGGCGACCCCGCGCGGGTGTCGCCGGAAGGGTTCCGCAACGCCGTACAGGAGATGGAGCGGCGGCTGCGGCTGCCGTACTTCTGGGACGCGATGGCACGCTCCGCGCGGGGGCTCGTCAACGCGTACACGCTGGGCGGCCAGCACGGACTGTGGCGCCAGGCCGAGCGGGTGCTCGCGCCGACCCTGCTCGTCTACGGCGGCCGGGACCAGCTCGTCGGCTTCCGCATGGCCCAGCGGTCGGCGCGCGCCTTCCGGGACTGCCGGCTGGTGACGATCCCGGACGCGGGGCACGTCGCGATGATGGAATACCCCGGGACGGTGGCCCTCGCCTTCCGCGAACTCCTCGCGGATACAACGGATTCGGCGGATCAGGGGGATACTGATGAGCCGGACGCGCAGGGCGCTCCGGGCTCACCCGCCGACACCGGTGGGGAGACCACCACCGAGAACATGAGGGGCTGAGGCGCGACGTGGGACGCCACAGCCGCCGCGGACCCGCCCCGAAGGGCGACACCGCGGACAAGAGCGCCGTACGGGAAGACCGTTCGGCGCCTGGCGATTCGTCAGGATCCGGACAGGCGGGCAGACCGCGGCAGACGAACGGCCCGGCCCCGCGCCGGACGCCCGCGCCTCCGCCGCAGCAGGGCCCGACCCGGGGTTACGGGACTCCTCCGACGTACGGAACGGCGGGAGCGGGATACGGAACACAGGCCGGCGGAGCACCACGCTTCCCGGACGGGACACCCGCGCACGGTGTCCCGCGTTTCCCGGACGGCACGCCTACGCACGGCGTCCCGCGTTTCCCGGACGGGACTCCCGCGCACGGTGTCCCGCGCCTGCCGGACGGATGGCTCCCGGACGGCGCGCCCGCGCAGGGCGGCGTCCCGAGTCTGCCGGACGGAACCCCGGCGCACGGCTTTCCCCGGCTGCCCGACGGGACTCCCGCGCGCGGGGTTTCCCGGCTTCCCGACGGAACCCCCGCCCATGGCGTCCACCAGGCCCGTGGTGGGCATCCGGAGCAGCGGGAGCCCGGGGGTGGCTGGGGGGCGTCGGACGGTCGTACGGCGGCCGGAGCCGGGTACGGCGTGCCGGCGGGGCCGGGCGCGCCCCTCCCGCGGCAGCGGCAGGCGCCTCCCGGAGGACCGCGCCAGGACTACCTCGACGCCTTCGGTGCGGCCACCGACCGCTTCTCCCCGCGCCCGTCCGCCTCCGCGCCCCGCCCGCCGGGCCCCGCGGACCCCTACGCCGCCGTCACCGACTGGAGCGCCGCCCCGGCCACCGGCATCCCCGCCGGTCCCGAAGGCCATGACGACGACGCGCCGCCGACCGGGCAGCCCACGCCGGCCAAGGGTGGCAAGGGGCGGACGTTCACCGGTATCGCGGCCGCCGCCGTCACGACCGTGCTGGCCGTCGTCGTGGCCGGGCAGGTCGCCGACGAACGCGACAGCACCGGCGGCGTACAGACGCAGGCCACCGGTGAGCAGGCGCGCGACGTCCGGGATTCCGCCTCGCGCGGGGACGACCGGGAGACGCCCTCCGTACCCAGCGCCGAACCGCTGACGTACGAGCAGAAGATGGACAAGAAGTACCCGCTGAGCGCCGCGCGCGGAGGCACGGGGAAGTTCGACGCGGTCCCCGGCATCGACGAGGCTCCGGGCAAGGGGCAGAAGGTCACCTACCGCGTCGACGTGGAGCAGGGACTCGGCCTCGACGGCGAACTCTTCGCCGAGGCGGTCCAGAAGACGCTCAACGACAACCGCAGCTGGGCGCACAACGGCGCGCGCACCTTCGAGCGCGTCCACTCCGGCGAGGTCGATTTCGTGATCACCCTCGCCGGTCCCGACACGACCGCGGACTGGTGCGCCAAGTCCGGCCTGGACACCACCGTGGACAACGTCTCCTGCGACTCGGCGGCCACCCAGCGCGTGATGATCAACGCGGACCGCTGGGCGCAGGGAGCGGACACCTATGGCGACAAGATCCACGCCTACCGTCAGATGCTGATCAACCACGAGGTCGGCCACCGCCTGGGCTTCAACCACGTCACCTGTGACAAGGACGGCGACCTGGCCCCGGTGATGCAGCAGCAGACCAAGTTCCTCGACCACGACGGAATCAGCTGCCGCCCGAACGCATGGCCGTACCCGAAGAGCTGATCGCCTAGCGCGGCCGAACGCGCCCCGCACGGGAAAGTTACGCCCGTTCACCCCTTCTGGTGGCGTGATGGACAACCGTCCATCACGCCACCTCCTTGTCCGCATACGTTCGTCCCGCTACGAGCCGCCGGACCAACGGCGGCTCCCCATACGGGAGATCGGGGGTGCACACGTGCGCATCGGACTACTTACGGAGGGTGGTTATCCGTACGTGGGCGGTGAGGGCGGACTCTGGTGCGACCGCTTGGTGCGCGGACTCGACCGGCACGAGTTCGACGTCTACGCGTTCAGCAGCGGCGAAGCCCAGGAGGACGCGGGCTGGGTCCCGCTGCCGCCCCAGGTCGGCCGGGTCCGCACCGCACCGCTGTGGGCGGCCGAGGACGACGGGGTGGTGCATGGCCGCCGCGCACGCCGGCGCTTCTCGGAGCACTACGGCGAACTGGCCGCCGCCCTCTGCGCCGCGACGGACCCCACCGCCCCCGACCCGGGCCCCGCGACACCCGAGGCGGACCGTTTCGCCACCGCGCTCCGGGGCCTCGCCGAACTCGCCCGCGACGAAGGCGGTCTGGTGGCCGCACTCCGCTCCGAGACAGCCGTACGCGCCCTGGAGCGCGCCTGTCGCGCGCCCGGCGCCCTACGGACGGCGCGTGAGGCCCGCGTACCCGATCTGCTGGCCGTCGCCGCCCACCTGGAGCGCGCCCTGCGCCCCCTCTCGCTCGACTGGTACGAGGAGGACGGGCTGGGCGCGGTGGACCTGTGCCACGCCGCCGCCGGCGGAGTGACGGCCCTTCCCGGTCTGCTCGCCCACCACTTCTTCGGCGTCCCCCTCCTCGTCACCGAGTACGGCGTACGCCTGCGGACGCACTACCTCACCCGCCCGGACGCCTCACCCGCGGTCCGCTCCCTGCTCGCCGCCTTCCACGGCAGGCTCGCCGCCGAGACCTACCGCCGGGCCGCGTTCATCACACCGGGCAACACGCATGCCCGCCGCTGGCAGGAGCGCTGCGGCGCCGACCGGGCGAAGCTCCGCACGGTGTACCCCGGCATGGACGCCGCGCCCTTCGCGGAGGCGGGGGAGTCCCCGGAGAGCGCGGACCCGCACACCCTCGTCTGGGTCGGCCGGGTGGAGCCCGCGAAGGACCTGGTCTCGCTGCTGCACGCCTTCGCGGAGATCCGCAAGGAGGAGCCGAAGACCCGGCTGCGGGTCATCGGCGCCCCGGCGGACCCGGAGGGCGCCGCCTACCTCGGCCACTGCGAGGCACTGGCCGCGCGGCTCTTCCCGGACGAGGCCGAGGGCCCGCACTCCGTGGGCGCCGACCCGGTGTCCTTCGAACGGATCGGCGGCCCGGAGCTGCCCACCCCCGCCGACGCGTACGCCTCGGGCGCCGTGACCGTCCTCTCCAGCGTCGTCGAGGGCTTCCCGGCCGGCCTCGTCGAGGCGATGCTCTGCGGGCGCGCGACGGTCTCCACGGACGTCGGCGCGGTCGTGGAGGCCATCGGCGGCACCGGTCTCGTCGTACCGCCGCGCAATCCGCGGGCGCTCGCCGAGGCGTGCGTCTCCCTGCTGCGCGACCCCGAGCGCCGCGTACGCCTCGGCGCCGCCGCGCGCGCCCGCGCACTCGAGCTGTTCACCGTCGACCAGAACATCTCCGCCTTCCACGGCATCTACCTGGAGATCGTCGCGCGCACACCGGTCCACCGCCCCCTCCTCGACGGCACCGGCGCCCCCCTGCCGTTCGCCACCCCCGCCGAGGCCCACGTCCCCGGCCACTGGACCGACCCCGCCCCCCGCGCCGTCCCCGCGTGGGCCATGGACGCCCCGGTACCCGCGACGGAGACAGCCCGATGACCGACCTCGGTGAACTGAACCGCAGCACTCCGCCCGGCGCGGCCGACCCGGTCAAGGCGTTGCTGCACCGCCACCGCGATCTGTGCGAACAGGCGGTGGACCCCCTGGAGATCGCGGCGGGCCTGGAGGCCCACGGCATCACCGACCGGACCGCCGCCCGCTTCCGCCACCGCGACGTCTTCTCCCTCGCGGAGGAGCTCTACGCCAGGGTCCCCCGCGACGACACACCACCTCGACCCGCCCCGGCCACCACGGGTCCGAGGCCACGCGCCGGCTGGACCGTCCTCACCCTGCTCCCCGGCGCCCTGTGCGTGGCGACGGTGATCGCCCTGCGCCTCACCCACGGTCAGCCCCGCCTCTACGCGGCGGCCACCGGCATCCTGGCCGTCACCCTCGCCCTGCGCGCGGCACTGCGCCGGGGCCCGCTGAGCGCCCGGTCCGACATCCCGCCCCGCTCCGCCACGGCGTCCTGGACCTGCTGGCTCCTCGGCTACGCCCTCCTGGGCGACGGCCTGCTCGGTACGGCGGTCACCGGCGGCCCCGACGGTCCGCCCGACGGCACGGCGGAAGGGGACTGGCCGCTCACCGTCGCCCCGGTCGTGGCGCTCGCCCTGTCCTGCGCGCCCGCCGCCTGGACGGCCCGCCTCTTCGCCGCCCGGGTCCGCCGCAGGCTGGCGTCGAGCCGTGGTCTGGAGGACTTCTCGGCTTCCGTAAGACCCGCACTCATCGGCGTGTTCGTCCTGTTCCTGGGTGCGGTGGCCGTTCTGCTCACTACGACGTCCGCGCTCCTCGACGAGCCCCTCGCCCTGCCCCCGGCACTCGCCCTGGGCGGCCTCCTCTTCCTGGCCCGCCTCCTCACGATCCACGGCTTCACCCACGCGCCGAAGGTGATCCTCACGGTCACGGCGACCACCCAGGCGACGGCCCTGGCCACGCTCTTCGCGGCCCGGCTCCCCGGCTGCGACGCCCTGGCCACCCCGGTCCAGACCCTGACCGCGGCCTGGAACCCCGCCGCCCTCCCCACCCTCACCTGCGGGACAGCGGCACTGACCCTGCTGATCCACGCCTCCCGCAAACTCCCCCGAGCCTCGGCGCACATCAGCCCGGAGCCACGACAGTGACGTCGCGCGCGTTGATGTGGTCCGGGGGCGGGTCGCGTTGCCCGGCGCTTGCGGGGCGCCGTCGCACCCACCCGTGCCGCCCTGGGGGCACCCCCCAGGCCCTTAAGACACTGAGGGAGGCACGACTGCCCGCGGTCCACGCGACGGGCAGCCGCGTACGGCGCGGAGGGGACGGGGCGGGGGTGGCCGCCCGCAGCGGCTGGCGCGTCCGCATCCCGCACCCCCTCCAGCAGGCCGATTCCGCGCCAGTCCGAGGACGGACACCCCCGACGCGGCCCCGCCCCACCCACCGTCCGTAGGCGCCCGCGCCGCAGCAACAACGCACTCGTACTCGTACTCGTACTCACACCCGCACCGACATCTGAAGGAGAACCCCACATGACCACCCCGGACGCCGAAGGAGTCGCCCGATGAGAGTCCTCCTGATCGGAGCCAACGGTTACATCGGCCGCTTCGTGGCCGACCGCCTCCTCGCCGACCCCGCCGTCCAGCTCACCGCCCTCGGCCGCGGCGACGACGCCGACGTCCGCTTCGACCTCGCCACCGGCAGCCCCGGCGCCCTCACCCGCTTCCTCGACGCCGTCCACCCCGGCGTGGTCGTCAACTGCGCCGGCACCACGAGAGGCGGCGCCCGCGAGCTCACCCGGCACAACACCGTCGCCGTGGCCACCGTCTGCGAGGCCCTCCGCCGCAGCGGCTGCGGCGCACGGCTCGTACAGATCGGCTGCGGCTCGGAGTACGGCCCCAGCCAGCCCGGCTCGTCCACGGCGGAGGACGCCGTCCCCCGCCCCGGCGGCCCCTACGGTGTCAGCAAACTCGCCGCCACCGAGCTGGTCCTCGGCTCCGGCCTGGACGCCGTGGTCCTCCGGGTCTTCTCACCCGTCGGCCCCGGCACCCCCGCCGGCTCCCCCCTCGGCCGTCTCGCCGAGGCGATGCGCCGCGCCATGCAGTCCGGCGACAGCGAGCTGAAGCTCGGCGGTCTCGGCGCGCAACGGGACTTCATCGACGTCCGCGACGTGGCCCGCGCCGTCCACGCCGCCTCCCTCTCCGCCGCGCAGGGCGTCATCAACATCGGCTCGGGCCGAGCCGTCCGCCTCCGTGACGCCGCCGGAATCCTCGCCAGGGTGGCCGGCTACGGCGGCGCCCTCAACGAACTGGACACCCCCCCGGGCCCGCACCCACCGCACGTACCCCACCCCGCCCACACATCTCACTCCACCACCCCCGTCCGCACCACGATCGGCCACCCCCGCCCCGACCCCGACCATCACCACATCACCACCCCCGTCGCCTTCCCGTACCCCGACGGCTGCGGCAGCTGGCAGCAGGCCGACGTCCGCACCGCCCGCGACCGCCTCGGCTGGCGCCCCCGGATCAACCTCGAGGAGTCCCTCGCCGACATCTGGATGGAGGCGGCATGCCGTATCTGACCAGCGTCAAAGCCGGTACGGCGAGCACCGACGTCCGTACGGGCTTCGGCGTTCCCGGCCTCGCGCACCCCCTCGTTGCCCCGACCGAGTGGAGCGAACTCACCCGCCCGGGCATCCCTCTGCACTGGGTCGTCCTCGACGTGGCCGACGGCCCCGGCACCCAACCCGACCCGCGGTGCCTGGAAGCGGCCGGCCGTCTCCGCAACGCCGGTGTCCGCGTCCTCGGCCGCCTCGACGCGGCGTACGGCCTCCGTACGTTCGGCGAGGTGCTCTCGGACGCCCACCGCTTCATGGACTGGTACCAGGTCGACGGCTTCCTGCTGGACCGCTGTCCCGCCGACCGAGCCGCACTCCCCGAGGTCCGGCGCACGACCGCCGCACTCCGGGCGCTCCATGACGCCCACATCGTCCTCGGCCACGGCACCCACCCGTATCCGGGATACGCCGAACACGCCGACCAGCTGGTCACCTTCTCCGGCCCGTGGAACGACTACCGCTGGTCGCAGGTGGCGGAGTGGACCGCCGACCACCCGCCCGAACGCTTCTGCCACTTCGTGCACGGAGTGCCCGGCCCGCACCTGGAAGAGGCCCTGCGCATCGCCCGCTGGCAGGGCGCCGCGACGATCTACTTCACGGACCGCACCCACCCCACGGGTCACCGCGCCCGCACCGCCCCCTGGGAGCCCCTGCCCGGCTACTGGGACGACATCGTCTCGCTTATCGGAACGGGTGTCTCGGAATGAAAAAGGCCATGGCACTGTTAGGCGAAGAACAACCGTAGTGATTGACCGACCAACGGAGTCCCCGTGTCGTTGCCACCCCTGGTCGAGCCGGCCCCCGAGCTCACCGTAGACGAGGTCCGCAGGTACTCCCGCCACCTGATCATCCCCGACGTGGGCATGGACGGGCAGAAGCGGCTGAAGAACGCCAAGGTGCTCTTCGTGGGCGCCGGCGGCCTGGGCTCGCCCGGTCTGATGTACATGGCCGCGGCGGGCGTGGGCACGCTCGGCATCGTGGAGTTCGACGAGGTCGACGAGTCGAACCTGCAGCGCCAGATCATCCACAGCCAGTCCGACATCGGCCGCCCCAAGGCCGAATCCGCGCGTGACACGATCAAGGGCATCAACCCGTACGTGAACGTGGTCCTCCACGAGGAGCGGCTCGAGGCCGACAACGTGATGGACCTGTTCAGCCAGTACGACCTGATCGTCGACGGCACGGACAACTTCGCGACCCGCTACCTGGTCAACGACGCCTGCGTGCTGCTGAACAAGCCGTACGTGTGGGGCTCGATCTACCGCTTCGACGGCCAGGCGTCGGTCTTCTGGTCCGAGCACGGCCCCTGCTACCGCTGCCTCTACCCGGAGCCGCCGCCCCCCGGCATGGTCCCCTCCTGCGCCGAGGGCGGCGTCCTGGGCGTGCTGTGCGCGTCCATCGGCTCCATCCAGGCCAACGAGGCGATCAAGCTCCTCGCCGGCATCGGTGAGCCGCTGGTCGGCCGGCTCATGATCTACGACGCCCTGGAGATGCAGTACCGCCAGGTCAAGGTCCGCAAGGACCCCGACTGCGCGATCTGCGGCGACAACCCGACCGTCACCGAGCTCATCGACTACGAGGCCTTCTGCGGCGTCGTCTCCGAGGAGGCCCAGGCGGCGGCGGCCGACTCCACGATCACTCCCAAGCAGCTCAAGGAGTGGATCGACGACGGCGAGAGCATCGAGCTCATCGACGTCCGCGAGCCGAACGAGTTCGAGATCGTGTCCATCCCGGGCGCCCGCCTGATCCCCAAGAACGAGTTCCTCATGGGCAACGCCCTGGAGAGCCTGCCGCAGGACAAGAAGATCGTCTTGAACTGCAAGACGGGTGTCCGCAGTGCGGAAGTCCTCGCCGTCCTGAAGTCCGCGGGCTTCGCCGACGCCGTCCACGTGGGCGGCGGCGTGATCGGCTGGGTCAACCAGATCGAGCCGGAGAAGCCGGTCTACTGACCGGCCCCGGTACGAACGCGAGCCGACGCGGGGGCTCCGGGCACCACGAGTGCGCGGAGCCCCCGTCGTCGTCATGAGCAGGTCTTGCCGTCCTCGGGCACAGTGCCGTCCAGCAGATAGGCGTCCACAGTGGAGTCGACACAGTCGCTCCCGCTGCCGTACGCGCCATGGCCCTCGCCCTTCCAGGTGAGCACCACACCGACGTCCTCGCCCAGCTCGTCCGCCATCTTCCGGGCACCCTCGTACGGTGTAGCCGGGTCGCCGGTGTTGCCCACGACCAGGACCGGCGCCGCGCCCGGCGCGCTCACCTCCGGGGTGTCGAACTGGCCGGGAACCGGCCAGTCGTGGCACCAGCCGGCCGTGTCCCAGCCGAGGAAGGACCCGAACACGGGCGAGAGCTCCTCGAACTCGGGCAGCAGCTCCTTCGCCTCCTCCAGGGTCGGCCGCTGCTCGTCGTCCAGGCACGATATGACCCGCTGGGAGTGGGTCGTCGTGCCGTAGCTCCCCGAGGGGTCGCGTTCGTTGTAGTTGTCGGCCAGCGCCAGCAGCTCCGTGCCGTCGCCCTCCTCGGCCGCCTCCAGCGCGCTGGTCAGCACCGGCCAGCTGGTCTTGCTGTACAGCGGCAGGATGATGCCGGTCAGTGCCAGCGTCTGCGTCAGCTCGCGCCCGGACGACGACGTCGGCAGCGGGTCGGAGTCGATCCGCTCCAGCAGCTCCGCGATCTCCCGCGAACCCTCTTCGGGGTCCCGCCCGGTGGACTTCAGGTAGTTGTCGAGGGCCGTCTGGAAGCCCCGGGTCTGGTTCTTGGCGTGGCCCACGGTGTCGGCGCTGGGGTCGACCACCGCGTCGAGCGTCATCCGTCCCACCTTCTTCGGGAACAGATGGGCGTAGACACCGCCCAGCTCGGTGCCGTAGGAGATGCCGAAGTAGTTCAGCCGGTCGTCGCCGAGGGCCTGCCGGATGCGGTCCATGTCGCGAGCGGTGTCGGTGGTCGAGACGTGGGCCATCAGTTTCCCGGCGGCGTCCTGACAGCCCTTGCCGAAGTCGGTGGCGTCCTGGAGGAACGTCCGCTCCTCGACCGGTGTGTCCGGGGTGCCGTCCACCGACGACTCGGCGGCCTGGATGCTCTTGTCGTCGCGGCAGCGGACGCCCTCGCTGGCGGCGACCCCGCGCGGATCGAAGCTCACCAGGTCGTACCGCTCGCGCAGCTCGGAGGCCGTGGTGGCGTAGGACGGCATCATCGACACGCCGGACCCGCCCGGCCCGCCGAAGTTGAACAGCAGTGAGCCCAGGCGGTCGTCGCCCGTGGCCTCGGCCCGGATCAGCGCGAGCCCGATCGTGGAGCCGTCCGGCTTCGACCAGTCCAGCGGCACCCTGAGGGTGGCGCACTGCCACTCCTCGTCCGGTGCGGGGGCGTCCTCGGAGGCCTGGCAGCGCCCCCAGTCGAGCGCCGTCCCGCCGCTCTCGCCGTCGTCATTGCCGGAGTCGCCGTCCGACGAGCCGCCGCCGCTGCAGCCTGCCGTCAGCAGCGCGGTGGCGACCGCCAGGGCCGTCCACCGTGTGAAACGGGTCATGTGCCACTTCCCCCCTCGCTGGCCGTCCGCACCGTGCCGCGGATGGCGGTCAGGCCATGGTAGGCAGATCCTCCGCTCACCGGGGCAGCCTGTGGATAACGCTTTGACCTGCGGATATGTAGTGAACCGTAGCCTCGTTCACGAGCAGACGGTCCCGGACGCCGGCACTTTTCCGTCCAGGAGATAGCTGTGCACCACGTCCTGTACGCACGCGTTCTCGCTGTTGTAGGCCCCGTGCCCCTGCCCCTTGTACGTCAGCTCCACACCCACGCCCTCACCGAGCGCCCGCACCATC
Organism: Streptomyces sp. NPDC051740; assembly: GCF_044453165.1. Taxonomy (NCBI): domain Bacteria; kingdom Bacillati; phylum Actinomycetota; class Actinomycetes; order Kitasatosporales; family Streptomycetaceae; genus Streptomyces; species Streptomyces sp. NPDC051740. The sequence goes on from NZ_JBITCL010000008.1 coordinate 75,549, forward strand.
CTGCGAGCTCCCTCGTACGGGGTGGCCGGGTCGCCGGTGTTGCCGATCACCAGGATCGGAGCCGCGCCGGGGGCGTGGACATCAGGATGCCCGGCGGCCCCGGGCACCGCCCAGTCGGTGCAGCCGACCATTCCCCACGCCAGGTACTCCCCGAACAGCGGGGACGCGGCCCGGAACCCGGGCAGCCGGCGCTCCACGTCCTCAGGGGTGTAGCGGGGTTCGTCGTCGGCGCAGTTGATGGCCACGTTGGCCGGGACGAGGTTGCTGTACTCGCCGTTCTCGGCACGTCCGTTCATCGAGTCGGAGAGCACCATCAGAATCGTCCCGTCACCGTCGTACGCCTGCTCGAGGCCGTCGGTGAGGAACTTCCAGAAGTCCTGGGAGTACAGGGCCTGCACGATCCCGTTGGTCGCGGCGGTCTGGGTCAGTTCGCGGGGGAAGACGCCGGGGACGGGCGTGCGGTCGAGGTCCTTCAGCAGCTTGGCGATACGGTCCTTCACGTCCTGCGCGCTGTCGCCGACGGGGCACTGCTCGGTCCCCGAGACGCAGTCCTCGGCGTAGTTGTCGAGTGCGAGCTGGAACCCCCGCGCCTGTGCGAGCGAGCCCTGTTCCGCGGTCTCCGTGGGGTCGACGACCGCGTCGAACACCGCGCGGCCCACCTTCTTCGGGAACAGGTGGGCGTAGACGCCGCCGAGTTCGGTGCCGTAGGAGATGCCGAAGTAGTGCAGTTTCTCGTCACCGAGGACCTGGCGCAGCAGGTCCAGGTCACGGGCGGCGTCCGTGGTGCGCACATGTGGCAGCACCCGTTCGGAGTTCTTCTCGCAGGCCGCGTTGAACTTCTCGGTTCCGTCCAGGAGTTCCGTGCGCTCGGCGCTGTCGTCGGGGGTGGCGTCCTGCTGGAGGTACGCGTCGAGTCGCTGGTCGTCCAGGCAGGTCACGGGCGCGCTGCGGCCGACCCCGCGGGGATCGAAGCTCACCAGGTCGTAGCGGGTGCGCAGGGTCGCGTAGTCCTCGCCGAACGCGGGCAGGGCGGTGACGCCGGAGCCGCCCGGGCCGCCGAAGTTGAAGACCAGCGAGCCGATGCGTTCATTCGCCGCGCCGCTCGACCTGGCCCGGATCAGCGCGATGCCGATGGTGTCGCCCTCGGGATCGTCCCAGTCCAGCGGCACCTTCATGGTGGCGCAGCTCCACTCGCCCCGGCCGCCGGGCAGGGGCGACGGGGCGGGGCCCCCGCCCTGCGCCTCGGACGGAGCCGGGCAGTCCTTCCAGCCGAGCCGCTGCTCCGTCAGGTCCTCGGCCTTGTCGTCGTCCTCACCGCAGCCCGCCAGCAGCACGGGCAGCAGTACGGCGCAGACGGTCAGGGCGGCGGCACACGGACGGAAGGGGCGGGGCATGGTCCCATCCTGCGGTTGCCCGGAGCGGGACGCGCGGGACACGGGCCGTACGAGGTAAGGGGCCCTCGCTCACAAGGCCGCCTTGCGGGTGAGGTGGTTGAAGGCCAGCCAGCCCGGCAGTACCGGCAGCCAGAGCGTCAGGAGCCGGAAGAGCAGTACCGCCGGCGCGGCGACCTCCTTGGGGAGCCCGACCGCGATGAGGCCGACCGTGAGGGTCGCCTCGACCGCCCCGACACCGCCCGGTGTCGGGGCCGCCGACCCCAGCGCGTTGCCGGCGAGGAAGACGACGGCGACACTGGCGATGCTGACCGAGGTCGTCTCGTCGCCGAACGCCCGGATCGAGGCGTCCAGGCACATCACGAAGCAGGCCGTCAGCAGCAGCATGCCGCCGATGCCGGTGATCAGCTTCTGCGGCCGCTGCAGCACGTCGAGCATGCGCGGCACGACACCCGCGAAGAGCGACCGCACGCGCGTGACGACGAATTTCCGCAGGAACGGCACCGAGGTCACCACGAGCACCAGCACCGCCACCGTCAGCAGGCCCCCGATCACCGTGCGGGACGGCGAGAGGGAGGGCGTCTTCTCGGTTCCGGTGAGGTAGCCGAAGGCCAGCAGCATCAGGATGTGACAGCCGAGCCCGAAGAGCTGCGACGCGCCGACGCTCGCCACCGCGAGCCCCGGCCGTACCCCCGCGCGCTGGAGGAACCGCGTGTTCAGGGCGACCCCGCCCACCGCGGCCGGGGCGACGATCTTCACGAACGATCCGGCGACCTGTGCCGCCACGGTCCGCACGAACGGCACCCGCTCGGGTACGAACCCGAGGAGGGCCATGGCCGCCGCGACGTAACTGGCCGCCGAGAACAGCACCGCCGCGACCACCCAGCCCCACTCCGCGTTCTCGATCAGCGGGCCGAACTCGATGTGGGTGAGCTGTGTCAGCAGGAAGTACGCGCCGATCGCACCGGCGATGAAACTGATCAGGGTCCGCGGCCGGACCCGTTCCAGGCGGGCCGGTTCCACCGGGGCCTGCGGCCTGATCCGCAGCACCTCGTGCCGGATCTGGGTGAGCAGGTCCTCCTCGCGAGCCTCCTCCATGGCTTCGTCGACGGCCCGCTTCTCGGCCCGCTGTTCCGCGCGGACGGCCTTCTTGTCGGGCTTGTCGAGCACGACCTGGTGGGCGCCGTGCTCCGCGCGGGCCGGCTTGGACTGCCGGTAGGCCTCCAGGACCGCCTCACGTTCGCGTTGCGCCCGTTCCCGGGCCAGCTGCCGCAGCGTCCCGCGCGTGGAGCGGCTCAGCGCGATGGGCTGGAGCATCGGCAGGCAGTCCGCCACGGTGTCGGGGCCGAGGACGCTCAGCGCGGAGACCACCGCGCGTTCGGCGCCCACCCTGAGACCCAGGGTCACCAGCAGCTGGGAGGTGTCCATGCGCAGCAGCAGATCACCGGCCGCGATCTCGCCGCCGCGCAGATCGGTGAGGATCACCGTGCCGGAACGATCCACCAGGATGGCGTCGCCCACCAGCCGGCGGTGCGCGATACGGCGGGACTGCAGGGCCCGTACCTGGTGCCAGGTGTCGCGCAGCAGTTCGTCGGTGATCTCCTCGTCCGGCAGCGAGTCGAGGGTGCGCCCGCCGCTGTGCTCGTAGACGAGCATCACCGCGTCGGGGCCGAGTTCGGAGGTGGCGATCAGCTTGGGGGCGTTGGCGCCGGCCGCGATGGCCGCGTAGGCCAGCAGCGCCTCCTGCTCCAGTGCCTGGCGCAGCGACTGCAGGCTGCTGCGGGTGGCGAAGCCGCGCAGGGCCAGATTGCGCCACGCGCGGTAGAAGAATCCCTGCGCCTGCTGCTCACGGTCGACCACGGTGACGTCCAGCGGCGGACCGTCCTCCAGGGTGACGAAGTACCGGCGTCCCCGGTCCCCGGCCTCGGAGGCGTCGCCGGACTCCACCCGGGACGCGGTCACGGGGCGGAAGCCGACGGTGCGCAGGCCCGCCATCAGGGTGCGGCCGGTGGGGCGCACATTGGGCGAACCGACCGCGTAGAGGGTGCCGTAGGCGACGGTCCAGCCGATCAGGACCGTCAGGATGATCGAGAACGGTGTGGTGTACCCGGTGACGAGCATCGAGAAGGCGTCGAGGAGCAGCACCACCCACAGCACCGCGCGCCACCGGGGTCTGCGGGACATCCCGACGGCCGTCATGTACGCGATCACCGGGGCCAGATAGCCGTGCACCGGGTCGGTCAGGGCGTGGATGTCGCCGGGGGAGGGCTGGGTGAGCGCCTCCTGGATCGAGTCCGGAGCGGCACGCGCGACCCACAGGTCGGTGGCGAGTGTCACACCGTGCGCGAGGACGGCGGCGAGCACGCCGTCGGCGATCCGCAGCCCGTCCCGTTTGATCAGCCGCTCGATGGCGAAGGCCACCGGCACCAGGAGGATCGCGATGCTGGAGGCCAGGCCCGCGATCTTGATGAGCAGGTCGGGCGCCTGCCCGGTGCCCTTGTTGATGTCCTGTTCCAGGCCCGAGGTGGTGCCGTGGGCGAACGCGGCGATCGCCAGCAGCACCACGACGGCGAGCACGCCCGCCAGGAGCCGCATGAGGTCGGACGGGCGGTGCACCCGCGCGGGGAGCAGCGGTTCGTCGCCCTCCACCTCGTCGATGTGCGCCGTCTCGGGGGCCGCGGTGTCCGGGCGCGACGAGGCGTCAGGGGTGCCCTCCGTGTCCTCCGGGTGCGCGCCCTGCTGCTTCATCGTCTCTTCTCGATCTTGTATCACCAGTCACCGCCCGCACGATGGTGGCATGCCGTACCGGCACAAGGGGGCATCAGGGTCAGAACGCGGGCCGCACAGTCTGCCCGAAGCGCCGCTCCGGGGCGAGCCGTGCGCACGCGCGCGAGCGCGTCACGTTGTCGGTGGGGTGGGGCAGGATGGGCAGGATGAGCCAGGAGAGCCTTCCGTCCGACGGCGGCCCGGAGCACCCGGACGCCCTGCCCGAGTACGCCGAGCGGGTCCTCGAGGTGGCCGAGCTGGTCCCGCCGGGACGTGTGATGACGTACGGGGACGTGGCCGAGTGGCTGGGGGAGGGCGGTCCCCGGCAGGTCGGACGTGTGATGGCCCTGTACGGGGGAGCGGTGCCGTGGTGGCGTGTCGTCCGCGCGGACGGCGTGCTGCTGCCGGGCCACGAGCTGAGAGCCCTCGGCCACTACCGCGCGGAGGGCACGCCCCTGAGGGAGGCGGGCCGGGCCGCGGAGGGCCATGTGCCGCGCCTCGACATGAGGCGCGCGCGGTGGGACGGCGGCGGGTACACCGAAGGTCACACCTGACAGCTTCCGCCCTCGCGCACGCCGCCGTGTGACCTCTGCTCCCTCAAGGTGATACGGGGCACATTCGTGGCATGACGTACGTTCGTGAGGCAAGGGACATGTGCGGCCGGAGTGCCCGGAGGGAAGAAGCGGAAAGCCTGCTTCCGCACTTTTCACCGGCGTAGCGTCGGCCGCGCGTGCCCCCTTCACCCCGCGCCCACCGCCCCGCACGCGCGGCGAACGGCCCCACAGCACACCCACCAGGACCGGCGAACCACGTGAGCTCCTCTTCCTCCACCAACGGCCTGTCGCACCCCCAGGTGCGGCGGGGGAACCGTGGCGCTTATCGACTGGTGCGTACCCCGCCCGCTCGGGTGAATCCCCCTCACATGGACGCCGCGCAGCGCTCCGTGGTTGAGCACACGACCGGCCCGCTGCTCGTTCTCGCAGGTCCGGGCACCGGCAAGACCACCACCCTGGTCGAGTCCGTGGCCGCGCGGATCGCCCGTGGCGGGGACCCCGAGCGGATCCTGGTGCTGACGTTCAGCCGCAGGGCGGCCGTCGAGCTGCGCGACCGCATGGCCCTGCGCATCGGGGCCGCGCGCGCCCCGCAGGCGACCACCTTCCACTCGTTCTGCTACGCCCTGATCCGCGCCCACCAGGACAGCGACCTCTTCGTGGAGCCGCTGCGGCTGCTGTCGGGCCCCGAGCAGGACGTCACCGTCCGCGAGCTGCTCGCCGGCCAGGTGGACCTGGAGCGGCTCGGGCTCGCCCATGTGCGCTGGCCGGACGAGCTGCGCGCCTGCCTGACCACCCGCGGCTTCGCCGACGAGGTCCGCGCGGTGCTCGCCCGCAGCCGCGAGCTGGGGCTCGGCCCCGGGGCCCTGGACGCCTTCGCCCGCCGCATCGGGCGCCCCGACTGGCGCGCCGCCTCCGCCTTCCTCGCCGAGTACCTCGACGTCCTCGACCTGCAGGGCGTCCTCGACTACGCCGAACTGGTCCACCGCGCGGTGCTCCTCGCCGGCCGCCCGGAGATCGCCGGGCGGCTGGCCGCGCGGTACGACGCCGTCTACGTCGACGAGTACCAGGACACCGACCCCGCCCAGGTACGGCTGCTGCGTGCCCTGGCCGGCGGCCGCACCCTCGTCGCCTTCGGCGACCCCGACCAGTCGATCTACGCCTTCCGGGGCGCGGACGTGGGCGGCATCCTGGAGTTCCCGCACGCCTTCCCCCGCGCGGACGGCCGCCCGGCCCCGGTCGAGGTGCTGCGCACCTCCCGGCGCTCCGACGCCGCCCTGCTGGAGGCGACCCGGCGGGTGACCCGGCGCATGCCGCTGCCCCGCCTGCCCGCCGAGAAGGTCCGCGCCCACCGGGAGCTGACCCCGGACCGGGACGGCGGCCGGGTCGAGGTGTACACCTACCCGACGTCCGGCACGGAGCTGGACAACATCGCCGACATCCTGCGCCGGGCGCACCTGGAGGACGGCGTTCCCTGGAAGGACATGGCCGTCCTGGTCCGGGCCGGCGCCCGCACCCTCCCCGCCGTCCGCCGCGCGCTCACCTCGGCGGGCGTCCCCGTGGACGTCGACGGCAACGACCTGCCCCTGCGCCACGAACCCGCGGTGGCCCCGCTGCTGACGGCCCTGCGCGCGGTGGCGGCGGCGGAGGCGGACGACCGGGAGGACGCGGGGCCCGGTCCCGAAGCGCAACCGTGCTGGCTCGACACCGAAACCGCCCTCACCCTGCTCACCTCCCCCCTCGCCGGCATGGACGCCGCCGATCTGCGCCGCCTCGGCCGGGCCCTGCGCGAGGAGGAGCGGGCCGGAGGCAACCCGCTGCCGCCGCCCTCGGACGAGCTGCTCGCGCGTGCGCTGGCCGAACCGGAGCGGCTCGCCGTGCACGACCCCGTCTACGCGCGGGGCGCCCAGCGTCTCGGCGGCCTGCTGCGCCGCGCCCGTGAGCGCCTGGCGGGCGGCGGTACGGCCGAGGAGGCCCTGTGGGACCTGTGGGACGGCACACCGTGGCCCGGGCGCCTGGAGCGCGCCGTCCGGCGCGGCGGCGCGGCCGGCCGTAACGCCGACCGGGACCTCGACGCCGTGTGCGCGCTGTTCGCGACCGCCGCCCGCGCGGAGGAACGCACCGGCGGCCGGGGCACCCTGAACTTCCTGGAGGAGATCGAGGCCCAGGACATCGCCGCCGACACCCTCACCCGGCGCGCCGCCCGCCCCGACGCCGTGCGCCTGATGACCGCGCACCGCTCCAAGGGCCTGGAGTGGCGCCTGGTCGTCGTGGCCGGCGTCCAGGAGGGTCTGTGGCCGGACCTGCGCCGCCGCGGCTCCCTGCTGGAGGCCGACCGCATCGGCCGCGACGGACTCGCCGAACCGCTCACTCCCGGCGCGCTGCTCGCCGAGGAACGCCGCCTGTTCTACGTAGCGGCTACGCGCGCGCGTGAACGGCTCGTCGTGACGGCCGTGAAGGCGCCCGCCGACGACGGCGACCAGCCCTCCCGCTTCCTGACCGAACTCGGCGTCGAACCCAAGGACGTCACCGGGCGCCCGCGCCGCCCCCTGGCCGTCGCCGCGCTCGTCGCCGAACTGCGCGCCACGACGGTCGACCCCCGGGTCTCCGACACCCTGCGGGAGGCCGCCGCCCAGCGGCTGGCCCGGCTCGCCGCGCTCGCCGACGAGGACGGCCGCCCCCTGGTGCCGTCCGCGCACCCCTACCGCTGGTGGGGCATGTTCGAACCCACGGCGAGCAAGGTGCCGCTGCGCGACCGTGACCAGCCCGTCGTGCTCTCCGGCAGCGCCCTCGACCAGCTCGCCAACACCTGCGCCCTGCAGTGGTTCCTGGGCCGTGAGGTGAAGGCCGACGCGCCCGCGACCGCGGCCCAGGGCTTCGGCAACGTGGTGCACGTCCTCGCCGACGAGGTGGCCTCCGGGCACACCCCCGCCGACCTCGCCGTCCTCATGGAGCGCCTCGACTCGGTGTGGAACGCGCTCGCCTTCGACGCGCCGTGGAAGTCGGCGCAGGAGAAGGAGCACGCGCGCGTGGCGCTCGAACGCTTCCTGAAGTGGCACGTCATGGACCGCGCCGGACGCACCCCGGTGGCCAGCGAGCACGACTTCGACGTCACCCTCGAAGCGGGCGACTACGAGGTCCGCATCCGCGGCCAGATGGACCGCGTCGAGACCGACGGCGAGGGACGCGCGTACGTCGTCGACTTCAAGACCGGCAAACAGGCGCCCAGCGCCAAGGAGGTGGAGCGCCACCCCCAGCTCGCCGTCTACCAGCTCGCCGTCGGGGAGGGCGCCGTCGACGACGCCTTCGACGGCGCGCGCCCCGAACCGGGCGGCGCCGAGCTCGTCCAGCTGCGCCAGGGAGCCGCCAAGCGGGACGGCGGCGAGACCCTGCCCAAGGTGCAGGCCCAGGAGCCGCCGGAGGGGGAGTGGATCGGCGATCTGCTGGCCACGGCCGCCGGGAAGGTCCTCGACGAACGGTTCGGCCCGACCGCGGGCCAGCACTGCGCCCACTGCGCGTTCCGGGCCTCGTGCAGCGCCCGGCCCGAGGGCCGGCACGTGGTCGAGTGACCGGAGTGACGCATCGCACCACCCGTGCCGACCTGCGGTTCTCCGCTCCCGGAGCGCTCTGACGGCCCCCGCTGTCAGTGTCCGCCGCTAGATTCTGCGTGTGCCCGCTCGTATCACCGATGCCGATCAGCTCAAGGAGCTCCTCGGCATCCCGTTCACTCCGGAGCAGACGGCCTGCATCATCGCGCCGCCCGCCCCGCAGGTGATCGTGGCCGGAGCCGGGTCGGGCAAGACGACGGTGATGGCGGCCCGCGTGGTGTGGCTGGTCGGCACCGGCCAGGTCGCCCCCGAACAGGTACTCGGCCTCACCTTCACCAACAAGGCCGCCGGTGAACTCGCCGAACGCGTCCGCAAGGCGCTGATCAAGGCCGGCGTCACCGACCCCGACGCCATCGACCCGGACAACCCCCCGGGCGAGCCCGTGATCTCCACGTACCACGCCTTCGCGGGCCGCCTCCTGACCGACCACGGACTGCGCGTCGGCCTCGAACCGACCTCCCGCCTCCTCGCCGACGCCACCCGCTACCAGCTCGCCGCGCGGGTCCTGCGCGAGGCCCCCGGCCTCTACCCGGCGCTCACCCGCTCCTTCCCCGACCTGGTCGGCGACCTCCTCACCCTCGACGGCGAGCTCGCCGAACACCTCGTACGGCCCGAGGACCTGCGCGCCCACGACGCCGAACTGCTGCGCACCCTGGAGAACACCAGACTCACCAACGCCGACCTGCGCAAGGTCCCCGAGGCGGCCGCCGCGCGACGCGAGCTCGCCGACCTCGTGCTGCGCTACCGGGCCGCCAAACGCGAACGCGACCTGCTCGACTTCGGCGACCAGATCGCCCTGTCCGCCCGGCTCGCCGCCCTCCCCGAGGTGGGCCGCGTCCTGCGCGACGAGTTCCGCGTGGTCCTCCTCGACGAGTACCAGGACACCTCCGTCGCCCAGCGGGTCCTGCTGGCCGGACTGTTCGGCGGCGGCACCGGCCACCCCGTGACCGCCGTCGGCGACCCCTGCCAGGCGATCTACGGCTGGCGCGGCGCCTCCGTCGCCAACCTCGACGACTTCCCCGAACACTTCGCCCACGCCGACGGCCGCCCCGCCACCCGCCAGTCGCTCAGCGAGAACCGCCGCAGCGGCGGCCGCCTCCTCGACCTCGCCAACGGCCTCGCCGAGCCGCTGCGCGCCATGCACGCGGGCGTGGAGGCCCTCCGCCCGGCCCCCGGCGCCGAACGCGACGGCACCGTCCGCTGCGCCCTGCTGCCCACCCACGCGGAGGAGATCGACTGGATCGCCGACTCCGTCGCCCACCTCGTGAACACCGGCAAGGCACCCGGCGAGATCGCCGTGCTGTGCCGCACGGCCGGCGACTTCGCCGAGATCCAGGGCGCCCTGGTCGCCAGGGACGTCCCCGTCGAGGTGGTCGGCCTGTCCGGGCTGCTGCACCTGCCCGAGATCGCCGACCTCGTCGCCGTCTGCGAGGTCCTCCAGGACCCCGGCGCCAACGCCTCCCTCGTACGGCTGCTGACCGGCCCGCGCTGGCGCATCGGCCCCCGCGACCTCGCCCTGCTGGGGCGGCGCGCACGACGGCTCGTCTCCCACGCGCGCGTGGACGGCGACGACGACCCCGACCGGCGGCTCGCCGAAGCCGTCGAGGGCGTCGACCCGGCCGAGGTGATCTCACTCGCCGACGCCCTCGACACCTTCCTGGAGACACCGCTGGACGGCCGCGGGGACGACGACGGCCTGCCCTTCTCACCGGACGCCCGCGTACGCTTCGCCCGCCTGGCCACCGAACTGCGCGAACTGCGCCGCTCCCTCGCCGACCCCCTCATGGACGTCCTGCACCGCGTCCTCGCCGTCACCGGCCTGGAGGTCGAACTCTCCGCGTCCCCGCACGCCCTGGCCGCCCGCCGGCGTGAGACCCTCTCCAACTTCCTCGACATCGCCGCGTCCTTCGCCGCCGGCGACAACGAGGCCACCCTGCTCGCCTTCCTCGCCTTCCTGCGCACCGCCGCCCAGTACGAGAAGGGCCTCGACAACGCGCTGCCCGGCGGCGAGAACACCGTCAAGGTCCTCACCGCGCACAAGTCCAAGGGCCTCGAATGGGACGTCGTCGCCGTCCCCGGACTGGTCACCGGCACCTTCCCCAGCAGCCAGGGCCGCGAGAAGTGGACCACGCAGGGCAGGGTGCTGCCGCACGGACTGCGCGGCGACGCCGACACCCTGCCCGACGTCGAGTCCTGGGACTCCCGGGGCCTGAAGGCCTTCCACGAGGCCATGAAGGAACACCAGCACACCGAGGAACTCCGCCTCGGCTACGTCACCTTCACCCGCCCCCGTTCCCTGCTCCTCGGCTCCGGCCACTGGTGGGGGCCCAGCCAGAAGAAACCGCGCGGCCCCTCCGACTTCCTCCACGCCCTCTACGCGCACTGCGCCGCCGGACACGGCGAGATCGAGGCATGGGCCGACGAGCCCGCCGAGGACGAGGAGAACCCCGCCCTGCACCGGGCCGGCGACGACCAGGTCTGGCCCCTGCCCCTCGACGACGCCGCGCTCGCCCGCCGCCGCGCGGCCGCCGACACCGTCCTCGCCCACCTCCACCGCCTCGCCGCCCACCCGGACGGCCCCGCCACGGCCGTACACGACCCCGACACCCACGACGACCCGGACTGGCCGCCACCGCCCGATGACGAGGACCCCCTCCCCGAGGAGGACCCCTTCGCGGACGCCGACCCGGACGACTGGGACTCCTGGAGCACCGACCGTCCCACCGTCCCGCGCCAGGCGACGGCCCCGGAACCCACCGCACACCCCGGCCCGGCGGAGCCGGCCCACCCGTCGCGCCCCCGTCTCACCCCCGAGGAGGCCCGCACCGTCGCCTCCTGGGACCGCGACCTCGACGCCCTCACCGGAGAGCTCCTGCACCTGCGCACGAGCGTCACCGAGGTGCGGCTGCCCGCCTCGCTGACCGCCTCCCAGCTGCTGCGCCTGGCCGCCGACCCGGACGGCTTCGCCCAGGAACTGGCCCGTCCCATGCCCCGCCCGCCGCAGCCCGCCGCGCGCCGCGGCACCCGCTTCCACGCATGGGTCGAGGCACGCTTCGAGGAACTGACCCTGCCCATGCTCGACCCGGACGAGCTGCCCGGCGGCGACGCCGAGATCTCCGACGAACACGACCTGGAGGCCCTCAAGGAGGCCTTCGAACGCACCGAGTACGCCCACCGCACCCCTTACCGCGTGGAAGCCCCCTTCCAGCTGTCGATCGCCGGCCGCGTCGTCCGCGGCCGCATCGACGCCGTCTACCGGAAGGACGGCGGGGACGGGACGACGTACGAGATCGTCGACTGGAAGACCGGCCGCGACCACACCGCCGACCCGCTCCAGCTCGCCGTCTACCGGCTCGCCTGGGCCGAACAACAGGGCGTCCCCCCGGAGACCGTCACGACCGCGTTCCTGTACGTACGCACCGGTGAGATCGTCCGCCCCGACCCCCTGCCCGGCCGCGCGGAGCTGGAGCGGCTGCTGCTCGGGGAGCCGCCCGGTGAGATACCGCACTCCGAGGACACCGGCGCGGGCCGATAGGCTCGAGGACATGAGCCAGCCCGTTGACACCGCCGTCAGCGCCGTCCGTACGTACATCGCACAGCACCGCGTCGCCTTCCTCGACGACCTCACCGAGTGGCTGCGCATCCCGTCCGTCTCGGCCCAGCCCGACCACGCGCCCGACGTGCGCCACAGCGCCGACTGGCTCGCCGCCAAACTCAAGGAGACCGGCTTCCCGACCGCCGAGGTCTGGCCCACCCCCGGCGCCCCGGCCGTCTACGCCGAATGGCCCTCCGACGCCCCCGAGGCGCCCACCGTGCTGGTCTACGGCCACCACGATGTGCAGCCGGCGGCCCGCGAGGACGGCTGGGACAGCGAGCCCTTCGAACCCGTCGTCCGGGACGGCCGCCTCTACGCGCGCGGCGCGGCCGACGACAAGGGCCAGGTGTTCCTCCACACCCTCGGCGTCCGGGCCCACCTCGCCGCCACCGGCCGCACCACCCCGGCCGTCCACCTGAAACTGCTGATCGAGGGCGAGGAGGAATCCGGCTCCCCGCACTTCCGCGCGCTCGTCGAACAGCACGCGGACCGGCTCACCGCCGACGCCGTGATCGTCTCCGACACCGGCATGTGGTCCGAGGACACCCCCACCGTGTGCACCGGCATGCGCGGCCTCGCCGAGTGCGAGATCCGGCTGTACGGACCCGACCAGGACATCCACTCCGGTTCCTTCGGCGGCGCGGTGCCCAACCCGGCCACCGCCGCCGCCCGCCTGGTGGCCGCCCTGCACGACGAGCACGCGCGCGTGGCGATCCCCGGCTTCTACGACGGTGTCGTCGAGCTCACCGACCGCGAACGCGAACTCTTCGCCGAACTGCCCTTCGACGAGGAGCGGTGGCTGCGCACCGCCAGGTCCCACGGCACCCGCGGCGAAGCCGGATACAGCACCCTGGAGCGCGTCTGGGCCCGACCCACCGCCGAGGTCAACGGCATCGGCGGCGGCTACCAGGGCCCCGGCAGCAAGACGATCATCCCGTCCTCCGCCATGGTGAAGCTGTCCTTCCGCCTCGTCGCCGGCCAGGACCCCGAGCACGTGCGCGAGGCCGTCGGCGCCTGGGTGCCCGGACAGCTGCCCGACGGCATCCGCCACGAGATCACCTTCAGCCCCGCCACCCGCCCCTGCCTGACGCCACTGGACCACCCGGCCCTGCAGTCCGTGGTCCGGGCCATGGGCCGCGCCTTCGGCGCACCCGTCCGCTTCACCCGCGAGGGCGGCTCCGGACCGGCCGCCGACCTCCAGGACGTCCTCGGCGCACCGGTGCTGTTCCTCGGCACCTCCGTCCCGTCCGACGGCTGGCACGCCCCCAACGAGAAGGTCGACCTGGACCTGCTCCTCAAAGGCGTCGAGACCAGCGCGTACCTGTGGGGCGACCTCGCCGAGCACTGGCGGCACGCCCCCTGACCGCGCACACCGTCCGAACCGGACGCCCGCGCGGGGCACACTGGAAGGGACCCGCCGCGCCCCGCAGGACCCGGTCCCTCCCGCCGCACGTCCCGCCGAACCGCCCGCCGTCCCAATCCGTTCCACCGGGGGAGTTGGAAGCACCCGTGACCACCTGGACCGACCACACCGCCGACCGACCCATCTCGCTCACCGCCCCGAGCGGCATCGACCGCGCCGCCCACCACCGGCTCGACGAGGCATGGCTCGCGGCGGCGTGGAGCCACCCCTCGACCCGCTGCTTCGTGGTCTCCGGCGGCCAGGTCCTCATCGACGAGGCGGCGGACGGGCGTACCGAACTCGTCATGACCCCGTCCTTCGAGGCCCCGCTCACCGAGGCCCACCGCTACTTCCTGGGCATCGACGACGAGGGCGTCAGCTACTTCGCCCTCCAGAAGGACTCCCTGCCCGGCCGCATGGACGACTCCGCCCGCCCGGCGGGCCTGCGCGAGGCGGGACTGCTCCTGTCGCAGCGCGAGGCCGGCCTGATGGTGCACGCGGTCGCCCTGGAGAACTGGCAGCGGCTGCACCGCTTCTGCTCCCGCTGCGGTGAGCGCACCGTCATCGCCGCCGCCGGCCACATCCGCCGCTGCCCCGCCTGCGGCGCCGAGCACTACCCGCGCACCGACCCCGCGGTGATCATGGCCGTGGTCGACGACCAGGACCGCATCCTGCTCGGCCGCCAGGTCCACTGGCCCGAGGGCCGCTTCTCCACGCTCGCCGGATTCGTCGAGCCGGGGGAGTCCATCGAGCAGTCGGTGCGCCGCGAGGTCCACGAGGAGGTCGGCATCGGCGTCGGCGAGGTCGAGTACGTCGCCAGCCAGCCCTGGCCCTTCCCGTCCAGCCTCATGCTGGGCTTCACCGCACGCGCCACCTCGACCGAGATCGACGTGGACGGCGACGAGATCCACGAGGCCCGCTGGTTCTCCCGCGACGAACTCGGCGCCGCCTTCGAGTCCGGCGAGGTGCTCCCGCCGTACGGCATCTCGATCGCGGCCCGCCTGATCGAACGCTGGTACGGCAAGGACCTGCCGGCCCGCAGCGCCTTCTGACCGGACGCCCAGCGCCCGACGGAGCTCCGACGCCAAGCCGTCGGGGCTCCGTCCCGTGCACCGGCTACGCTGTCGGACCGGGCGGAGCCGTAGCGCAGAGGTCGTCGCGCGCGGTCTCCAAAACCGCGAGGACGCCGGTTCGAATCCGGCCGGTTCCGCCTCCCCGCGCCCCTGAAGACACGTCGGCCCCCTCCGGTGACCTCGACCGGAGGGGGCGCGGCGCCGGGGAACGTCAGACCGCGAGAGCCTGCTTCACCTGGGCGAGACTCGGGTTCGTCATCACGACCTCGTCGCCACCGGCGGAGGGAACCACCCGTACGGTGGGCACCGTCTGGTTTCCGCCGTTCGCCTTCTCCACGAAGGCCGCGGAGTCCGGGTCCTGCTCGATGTTGATCTCGGTGTACGCGATGCCCTCACGGTCCAGCTGGCTCTTCAGCCGACGGCAGTAGCCGCACCACGTGGTGCTGTACATCGTCACAGTGCCCTGCATGCCTCTCGCGCTCCTTCGGCGGCTCGGGGAAGTCCTGGTCGTGGGAGGAACGTACGGGAGAGCGCCGGCATTCCCGCCGGGTGGCCGCACGTGTCCCACGTGATGCCTGCCGCATTAGTACGACTACGAGGGCCTCCCTGTGGACAACCGGCTCGCCTGTCTCCGGCGACCTGGCAGCATGGCTGTGTGACAGCAGCAACGCACTCCACTCTCTTCCCGCAGGTACCGGACTCGGCCGACGCGGTGCTCGAAGGGCTCGACCCCGAGCAGCGCGCCGTGGCCACCGCCCTGCAGGGTCCGGTGTGCGTGCTGGCGGGCGCCGGCACCGGCAAGACCCGGGCGATCACCCACCGGATCGCCTACGGGGTGCGCGCGGGCATCCTCCAGCCCTCCAGCGTGCTCGCCGTCACCTTCACCAACCGCGCCGCCGGGGAGATGCGCGGCCGGCTGCGCCAGCTCGGTGCCGCCGGCGTCCAGGCCCGCACCTTCCACTCCGCGGCGCTGCGCCAGCTGCAGTACTTCTGGCCGAAAGCGATCGGCGGCTCCCTGCCCCGGCTCGTCGACCGCAAGATCCAGCTGGTCGCCGACGCGGCCGCCGCCTGCCGGATCCGGCTCGACCGGGGCGAGCTGCGGGACGTCACCGCGGAGATCGAATGGTCCAAGGTCACCCAGACCGTCCCGGCCGACTACGCGGCCGCCGCCGCCAAGGCCGGCCGGGAGTCCCCCCGTGACCCCGCCGAGATCGCCCAGCTCTACTCCGCCTACGAGGACCTCAAGCGCGAGCGCGCCGTCATCGACTTCGAGGACGTGCTGCTGCTGACCGTCGCCGTCCTGCAGGACCGGCACGACATCGCCGATCAGGTCCGCGCCCAGTACCAGCACTTCGTCGTCGACGAGTACCAGGACGTCAGCCCGCTCCAGCAGCGGCTGCTGGAACTGTGGCTCGGCGAGCGGGAGAACCTGTGCGTGGTCGGCGACGCCAGCCAGACGATCTATTCGTTCACGGGCGCAACACCCGACCACCTGCTCGACTTCCGCACCCGCCACCCCGGGGCCACCGTCGTCAAGCTGGTCCGCGACTACCGCTCGACCCCCCAGGTCGTCCGCCTGGCGAACGGCCTGCTCGCCCAGGCCCGTGGCCGGGCCGCCGATCACCGGCTGGAACTGGTCTCTCAGCGCGCCGCGGGGACCGAGCCGGTCTTCACCGAGTACCCCGACGAGCCCGCCGAGGCGGAGGGCGCCGCTCGCCGCATCCGTGAGCTGATCGACGCCGGGGTCCCGGCGAGCGAGATCGCCGTCCTGTTCCGGACGAACGCCCAGTCCGAGACCTACGAGCAGGCCCTCGCCGATGTCGGCGTGCCCTACCAGCTGCGGGGCGCCGAGCGGTTCTTCGACCGTCCCGAGGTGCGCAAGGCCGGCATCGCCCTGCGCGGCGCGGCCCGCTTCGGCGGCAACGACCCCCTCCTCGACGACGCACCCGACCTGCCCTCCCAGGTGCGGGCCGTGCTCTCGGGCGAGGGCTGGACGACCCAGCCGCCGGCCGGTTCCGGAGCGGTCCGGGAACGCTGGGAGTCACTGGCCGCGCTGGTGCATCTCGCCCAGGACTTCGCCGCCGCCAGACCCGGCGCCACCCTCGCCGACCTCGTCGCCGAACTCGACGAGCGGGCCGGCGCCCAGCACGCCCCGACCGTGCAGGGCGTCACCCTCGCCTCGCTGCACTCGGCCAAGGGCCTGGAGTGGGACGTCGTCTTCCTGGTCGGCGTCGCCGAGGGCATGATGCCGATCACCTACGCAAAGACCGACGAGCAGATCGAGGAGGAGCGCCGCCTCCTCTACGTCGGTGTCACCCGCGCCCGTGAGCGCCTCCAGCTCTCCTGGGCGCTCTCCCGTTCACCCGGCAGCCGGCCGAACCGTCGCCCCAGCCGCTTCCTCCACGGACTGCGCCCCGGCTCGAACGCCACCGCGGGCCGGGGCGGCGCGGCCGGCGCGGGAGGTGTGGAGCGCGGTTCGTTCGGGACGGCGTCCGCCTCGGTCGTCCCGGGTCCGAGACGCGGACAGCGCAGCCCCGCCCGCTGCCGGGTGTGCGGCCGCACGCTGACCGACGCGGGTGAGATGAAGCTGATGCGCTGCGAGGACTGCCCCACGGACATGGACGAGGGCCTGTACGAGCGGCTCCGTGAGTGGCGCGCCGGCCAGGCGGGGCGCAGCGGGCAGCCGGCCTTCTGCGTCTTCACCGACAAGACGCTGATGGCCATCGCCGAGACGGTCCCCGACGACGAGCACGCACTGGCCAGGATCCCCGGGGTGGGGATGCGCAAGCTGGGCCGCTACGGCGCCGATGTTCTGGCCATCTGCGCAGGTCGCGACATCGACGAGGAACGGGATCAGGACTGATCCGAACTCGTCGGAAAAATAGTTTGCGCATGCCCCGGCAATCCCCATAGGTTCTTAGGCACGGGGACGGCGGCCTTCTCCAAGGCCCTGACTCCGTGTTGTACTTGCATATCCGCGGATCGGTTCACCCCGGTCCCCTAGACGCCGAGAGGAGGCGAGTCCAGTGATCAGCATCAACACCAGCTCCATCGTCAAACTGACCGATCGCTCGGCCGTCTCCCTGTGCATGCTCGGCGCCTCGAACCAGGGCACCGGTCTGTCCGGCGTCCATGCCGCACGTCTGGTGTCCTCCCTCGCTCCCGCGGCTCCTGCCGTCCGTGAGCGCGATGAGCGACCGACCAAGGCACTGGAAGCGGTAGTGGCACAGGCGAAGGCCTATGCCTTTGCGGCAGCCGGTGCCGGATTCCGGAAGCAGACGACGCAGCACCACCTGATGTGGGCCTTCCGTGGGCCAGAACCCTGGAGTGATCCAGCCTGATGCGATCAGGTCGGCGCCTTCAGGGCCGCGGAACCCCACCCGGGATCCGCGGCCCTTCTGTTTTCCCTCAAGCGGGGAGAGCGAAGCGCCTCGGGACAAGAAAAGAGCCCGGTACCAGCCGCCACCCGGCCAACAGGCCGGAAACGACCAGACGAGGAAGACGAACCGTGCAACTCGAAGCGCACGTCCCGTCCGTACCGCCTTCCGACACGATCCCCAAGCCCGGCTCCACGGAGGACCCGACCTTGACTCCGCTCACCGCGCTCACCGCGCTCGACGACGCCATCGAGAACCTCGGCGTGCCCGTCCCGTGCCGCTCCTACGACCCGGAGGTCTTCTTCGCCGAGTCGCCGGCGGACGTCGAGTACGCCAAGTCCCTCTGCCGTACCTGCCCGCTGATCGAGGCATGCCTCGCCGGCGCCAAGGAGCGGCGTGAGCCCTGGGGCGTCTGGGGCGGCGAGCTGTTCGTCCAGGGAGTTGTCGTCGCCCGCAAGCGGCCGCGTGGCCGCCCGCGCAAGAACCCGGTCATGGCATGAACACCCCAGGAACGATCGACCGCCCCCTCACGCACGACCCCCAGAAGCAGGCCCCGATGATGCCGTCCGCTCACGAGCCCGCAGGCTCCGCGACCGAAGACTTCACCACCAGCGGTGCGAACGACTCGCGCCAGAACAGGACCCGAGAGATGCAACTCATCCCAGAAGCCCTGGCCCGTGCGCATATGCACGAGCGACTGCAGGAGGCGCAGCGGGAGCGCCAGGCCGCCGGCCTGGTGACCGCTCGCCGGATGCAGCGCCGGGCCGAGCGCGCCTCCCGGCGCGCCCGCCGCGCGCTCGCCATGGCGGTCATGCAGTAACCGATCCCCCCTGAAGCGGTGGCCTCCCCAGCGGGAGGCACGGCTCTCCCCGCGGGGGCCGGTCCGTGTGAACGGACCGGCCCCCGCGGTGCGTTGTGCGGGGCGGACCGTCGGGAACGGCGTTATCGTCGCCGGGTGACGAGTCATCCCGGTGGCAGCGACGACGACGGCTCCGCGGAGGAGCCGGAGCCGCTGGTGTGTGCCCGCTGCGGCACCCGCGCCGAGGGGCTGCGGCCGACCTGGACCTTCTCCGTGGAGAACGGCGTCCGCCGCCACTACTGCGAGGCGTGCTCCCGCGACAACCTGCGGGCGATCGAGGGCCGCCTGGACTCGCAGTGGTGGTAGCGGCCGGCACGCGGAGCGCCCGCCGCGTCCGTCATGCCTGGGCGGCCGGTTCCTCCGCCGCCGGTTCCTCCGGGACGAAACCCGGCAGCCACTCCTCCAGTTCCTCCCGCAGCCGCACCGTCGCGCCCAGCTGACAGAGCACACCGATCGTGCTCAGGGTCACCCGGTGGATCAACAGGTAGGCCGGGGGAAGGTTGAGCTGCTTGGCCAGCTGGGAGGCGGGAGAGCGGGGGTCGGCTATCCGGGCCGCCTGGCTCCGCATCCAGCCGCGGGTGAAGGTGAACTCGTCGGCCGCGGCCGGCTCGATGATCGGCAGAAGGTAGTCGAGGACGGTGTCGGGGTCCAGCTCGATCGACTCCTTGACGAAGCCCTCGGCGCAGAGCATCTCGTAGACGGCCTCCGCCTCTCCGTCCAGCGTCATCCGCAGGGCCCCGCCGATGGGCTCGGGCAGCCCGCCCGGGAGCCGGTCGACGGTGCCGAAGTCCAGCACGCCCAGGCGCCAGTCGTCCTCGCCCCGCGGCCCGCCGGGCAGCAGACGGAAGTTTCCGGGATGCGGGTCGGCGTGCAGCAGACCGGTGCGGGCGGGACCGGAGAACAGGAAGCGGGCCAGGAGCTGGCCGGCCCGGTCGCGCTGTGCCTCCGTGCCGTCCGAGATGACCTCCGACAGCGGTATGCCGTCCATCCACTCGGTGATCAGCACCTGCTCGCACTGGTGGACCACGTCCGGTACGACGACGTCGGGGTCCTCCGTGAACTCCTCGGCGTGGGCCCGCTGGGCCTGGGCCTCAAGGCCGTAGTCCAGCTCTTCGGATACCCGGTCCTTGAGCTCCGTGATCAGCGGCTTGACGTCCATGCCGGGGATGAGCGGACCCAGCAGACGGGCGAAGCGGCTCAGCTGGTTCAGGTCGGACAGCAGGGCCTCGCCGGCGCCCGGGTACTGCACCTTGACCGCCACCTCGCGGCCGTCGTGCCACACCGCCCGGTGCACCTGGCCGATCGAGGCCGCGGCGGACGGCTTGTCCTCGAACTCCAGGAACAGCTCCTGCCAGCCTTCGCCCAGCCGCTCCGCCAGCACCGCGTGGACGGTACGGGTGGGCATCGGCGGGGCTGCCTCCTGCAGCTTGGTCAGCGCCGCCCGGTAGGGACCGGCGACCTCCTCCGGCAGGGCCGACTCGAAGACCGACAGGGCCTGGCCGAACTTCATCGCGCCGCCCTTGAGCTCGCCGAGCACCTTGAAGAGCTGCTCGGCGGTGCGCTGCTGGAGCTCGCGGCCGACAAGCTCCGCGGACTCGCCCACGATCCGCTTGCCGAGTCCCCAGGTAGCCCGCCCGGCGAAGCCGAGCGGGAGTGCGGCCAGTTTGGCGGTCCGGGTGACCGCCTTCCGGGGAAGATCAGACATGCGCCCTCCAAGTCCCTGCCGGCCGCTTCGCGTCCGCCTTGCGGCGCGACTCCTCCGACGGCCCGTGCACGGCCATTGTCTCGTGCGACCCCCCGTCCCCGGGGGTGTGTTCTCCCTTACCTTTTTCCGGACCTTCGCGTACGGCTCCGCACGGACAGGCCGGGTGCGGCCGGACCGGACGCGCATGCCAGCGCAGAGCGGGGAGGGACGCCTCCCAGCGTGCGCCGGCGCTGGACGGAACCCGGCCGTCCAGGAAGGCGAGCGCGTGGGCGGCCGCCAGCCCGGCCACCGTCGTGGCCAGCGTCAGGTCGCAGGCGCCCACCCGGCGCTGCCGCCCGGAGCGCCACTGGGCGGCCAGGCGCGACCAGGCCGGGTCCCGGTCGGTGCGGTCCTGCTGGAGACAGCCCGCACAGCTTGTCTCGCCGGGCAGGACCAGCGGGCCGACCACACCGGTCCCTTCCACCACACCGGCGTAGAGATGGGGTGTGCCCGAGGACAGGAGGGTTTCGGCGGCCGCCGGATCGGGCGCGTGCACGGCGACGTCGTCCCGTGGGGCGAGGACGACCAGACCGAAACCGGGGTCGCCGCCTTCGAGGGGGGACCGGGCGGTCCGGCGCGGCGGGCGGTCCGGGGCAGCCCGGCGTACCGCGCGGCGGGCCGCCTCGTCCCTGCGGTCGCCGACGGCTTCGGCGGGCAGCCCGCCCGGCGCGACGTCCCATGGCTCGACCTGCCCGACGTCGCGCACGTCGACCTCGCCCACTCCGGCCCCCGACAGCAGTGCCGCGAGGGCGGCACCCACTCGGCCCGCGCCTCTCACCTGTACCCGCGTACTGCGGCGCGCCGCCAGCCGACGCAGCGGATCGCCCGGTTCGGAGGTGGTCAGGGCGAGGGACGCCAGGTCCGGACGGAGCCGGTCGAGGACCTCCGGTTTCTCCCGCAGGGTCTCGGCGGCCGGTCCGCCGCCCCGCGAGTCGTCCAGTAGCCCGGCCCGCGACAGCCGGCGTACCAGCCGGTCGACATGGCCCTCGGGCAGATCCATGCGCCGTGCCTCCTCCCGCAGGAGCTCCAGTCCCCGGGTGCCGTTGAGCAGGTCGAGGAAGCTGCCCGTGGCCGTGTCCACCGGGCCCAGCGTCAACGCGTGCGCCGGCGTCATCCCGAACTGCACGGTGTTGAGATCGCGCCATCCGCGCCGCAGCGCGGGCTTGACCATCGGATGCATGACAGACCCCCGTATGTCCCGGATCATCCTCGTTGGGCGGTCGAGTCCTTCACGGCTCGTCCGACGCATGCCAGCATGCCGGGACGGGCCGGAGGTCGCCGAAAGTTGTCCACAGGCGGCGGGATTCATCGTACAAATCCGGCGCCCGGTGGGGGGATCGCCGTGGAACCGTCCCGGAGCCAAGACTTCCCCGTGTACAGCGGGTACCGTCGGGGCGTGCCCGCCGACCCACTGCACCGCGCCGGAAAGTCACAGCGCAGCACGACGAGCCAGCCGACGAACGGCTCACGGGCGAGCGCGATCGAGGTCCGCAGGAGCGCCCGCCGCCGCAGAACGGTCTCCGCGTACCGCGAGGGCGATCGCACCGTCGTGCTCATCCCCGCCCGGATGTCCGAGGCGGAGGAGCAGCGCTGGGTGACCGTCATGCTCGACAAGCTGGCCGCACAGGAGAGCAGGCGGACACTCGGGGACGCGGAGCTGACCGAGCGCGCCCGGCGGCTGTCCGAGCAGTACTTCGGCGGGCGGGCCCGGCCCGACTCGGTGCGCTGGGTCACCAACCAGAACACGCGCTGGGGCTCGTGCACCCCGTCCGAGGGAAGCATCCGGCTGTCGCACCGGCTGCAGGGCATGCCCGAGTACGTCGTCGACTACGTCCTCTGCCATGAGCTGGCGCATCTGCTGGTGCCCGGGCACGGCCCGCGTTTCTGGCGGCTGCTGGAGACGTATCCGAAGACCGAGCGGGCCCGTGGCTATCTCGAAGGGGTGGTCGCGGCCGAGCGGCTGCCGCATGTGCCGGGTGCGCGCGATGCGTGAGCACCGCCCGAGGTGAGCGCACCGTAGGCCTGTGCACGCGTTGTGTACCGGGTCTGTACCGACTTCATCCGGTGTCGGAGTTTGCCGTTAGCCTGGCGCGACGCACTCACATTCGGGATGGGGGACGGTCGTACGTATGGCCAGGGAATTCCAACGCGGCCACAAGGCCAGGATCAGTGACCTCACGGCGGGGACGGATCTGTACGTAGGCGTGCAGATCTCCGGCCCGGGGCTGACCTTCGACATCAGCTGCTTCGGTCTCGACGCCGACGAGCGGCTCTCCGACGACCGTTACTTCATCTTCTACAACCAGCCGAAGTCCCCCGAGGAGTCCGTTCAGCTCCTGGGCGCCCAGGCGGGCGACACCGAGTCGTTCCGTGTGACGCTGGACCGGATCCCGCAGCAGATCAGGAAGCTGTCCTTCACGGCGACCCTCGACGGCGCCGGGCAGATGTCGCAGGTCGGTCCCGGGTACATCCGTATCGTCGCGGGCGGCGAGGAAGTGGCCCGGTACCCGTTCAGCGGCTCGGAGTTCTCCACCGAGCGGGCCGTGATGCTGGGTGACTTCTACTTCAAGGACGTCTGGCGGTTCGCCGCCGTCGGACAGGGCTTCGACGGCGGGCTCGACGCGCTGCTGCGGAACTTCGGCGGCGAGGTGGCCGAGGACGAGCCGGCCGCCCCCCAGCAGCAGCCGGGGACCGACGGAGCCGCGCCCGGTTTCGCCCCGCCCGCCCAGGCCACCGCGCCGCCCGCGTTCGGCGTACCCGGCGGCGCCGCGCCCGCCCCCGTCCCGGCCCCCGCGCCTGCTCCGGCCCCCGCGCCCCAGCCCGCCGCACAGGGCTTCGCGCCGCCGCCGGTCCCCGCGCCCTCCGCACCGCCGGTGCACACCGCGCCGACCATCGTCGCCCCCCTGCACACCCCGTCCGGCGGTTCCCCGGTGCCGCCCCCGGCCCCGGCGCCCGCACCCTACGGCCAGCCGGGCCAGCAGCCGCCGCCGTACGGCCAGCCCGCCCCGCCGCCCCAGGGCTACGGACAGCCGCAGGCACCGCAGGCCCCCGCCCCGCCGCCCCAGGGCTACGGACAGCCGCAGGCACCGCAGGCCCCCGCCCCGCCGCCCGGCTACGGACAGCCCACGCCCCCTCCGGGCTACGGTCAGCAGCCCCCGCCCGGACCACCGCCGGGTCAGCAGGCCCCGTACGGGGCGCCCCAGAGCGCACCGCAGAGCCCCGGCGTGCTCGGCGCGCTCCAGCAGTTCAAGGAGACGCCCACCGGCCAGCGCTGGACGCAGCAGAACAAGAAGCTCGTCCGCGCGGACCTCGGCATCGGCGGGCAGCCCGTGCTCGCCCGGCAGGGCAGCATGGTGCTCTACCAGGGCAAGGTCGACTTCAGCTACAAGGGCGCCGGCTTCTCCGGCCGCATCGTCGGCAACGCCACCGGCCAGGAGATGCAGCTGATGCGCTGCACCGGCCAGGGCCAGGTGTTCTTCGCCGAGAACTCCACGATGCTGCACCCGATCGAGCTCCAGGGCGACGCCGTCTGCGTCTCCGCCGAGAACGTCCTCGCCTTCGACGAGAGCCTGCAGTACGAGGTCCGCCGCATCGAGGGGCACGGCATCCCCGGCGGCGCGCTGTTCACGATGCAGTTCCAGGGGACCGGCACCATCGTCGTCAAGACCCACGGCACGCCCGTGGTGCTGCCGGTCACGCCCACCACGTTCGCCGACTGCAACGCCGTGGTCGCCTGGTCGGCCGCCTCCCAGGTGGTCGTCTCCAGCCAGGTGCGGATGCGCCGCAACTCCTTCCCCGGCGACACCGGGGAGAGCGTGAACCTCCAGTTCAGGGGCGCTCCCGGCAACTTCATCGTCGTCCAGCCGTACGAGATCTAAAGGGAGCCCGTCATGAACCAGCCACTCGCGGGCTACGCCCCCGCCCCCGTCACCGCCCGCATGGAGAACCACGGCAACCACATGGCGAAGATCGCCATGCAGACCGGGAACGACCTCCTCGCGCGTGTCGGGTCGATGGTCGCCTACGAAGGGTTCGTCCAGTACGAGCCCAACCCGCCCGCCGTGCGCCAGATCGCCAAGGACTGGATGACCGGCGAGGGCGCGCCGCTGATGAAGTGCTCCGGCGACGGCCTGCTCTACCTCGCCGACTACGGCGCCAACGTCGTCGTGATCAACCTCAACGGCGACGGCATCTCCGTCAACGCCACCAACCTGCTCGCCTTCGACGCCCATCTCACCTGGGGCGTGGAGCGGGTCAAGGGCCTGGCGAAGTTCGCCGGACAGGGCCTGTGGAACACCAGGATCTCCGGGCAGGGCTGGGTCGCGCTGACCTCGCGCGGCAAACCGATCGTCGTGGACTGCGGTGGCGGCGACGACGAGACGTACGTCGACCCGGACGCCCTCGTCGCCTGGTCCCCGAACCTCAAGGTGAAGGGCAAGCGCAGCTTCCGGGCCCAGTCGCTGATCGGCCGCGGCAGCGGAGAGGCCTACCAGATGGCCTTCTCCGGTCAGGGCATCGTCGTCGTCCAGCCCAGTGAGGACAGCACCGACCGTCTCCGGGTCCGGGGCTGAGGGGGAGCAACCACACCATGCAGAGCCCGCTTTTCGCCTTCAACGACCAGCAGACCCAGGAGCGCTGGAGCCTGCAGAACCAGCAGATGCTCCGCGTCGCCCTGGAGGGCCACGACGACGTCCTCGCCCGCAAGGGCACCATGGTCGCCTACCAGGGACTCGTCGAGTTCGACGCCGAGTTCCAGAGCAACAGCGCGTCACGCGCGCGTGCGCAGACCGGTGAGGGACTCGACCTGATGCGCTGCCACGGGCAGGGCACCGTCTACCTCGCCAACCTCGCCCAGCGCATCCACGTCATGGAGGTGGACCACGACGGGCTGACGGTCGACAGCAGCTATGTGCTCGCGATGGACTCCTCGCTGCACCACGAGGTGATCGCCGTCGACAGCCTGTACGGCATCTCCGGCTCCGGGAAGTACCAGCTCAACATCACAGGCAACGGCAGGGTCGCCCTGATGACCTCGGGCATGCCGCTGCTGATGCAGGTGACGCCGGACAAGTACGTCAACTGCGACGCCGACGCGATCGTCGCCTGGTCCACGTCCCTGCGCGTGCAGATGCAGGCCCAGACCCACTCCTCCGGGGTGTGGCGGCGCCGCGGCAACACAGGTGAGGGCTGGGAGCTCAGCTTCATGGGCAGCGGTTTCGCGCTCGTCCAGCCCAGCGAACTGCTGCCGCCGCAGAACGCCCAGGTCGGCTCGGGCATTGCCGCCCAGTACGGCATGGGACAGCAGGGGGGCCGCGGCCAGAACCAGGGCAACGTCTGGAGCTGAACGCACCGGTAAGGGGCGGCCGCGAAGGCGGCCGCCCCTTACCCCTGTGTCAGACGCCCAGTCTCGTCCGGGTCGCTTCCACCAAACGGGTGACCGAGCTGTCGGCCACGTCCGCCACCTCGTCGTACGGGAACCAGCGCAGGTCGAGGGACTCGTCGCTGATCGCCTCGACGGCTCCGGACGGAGCCAGCGCCGCGTACTGGACGTCCAGATGCCAGGCACACGGTGTGTGATGGCGGTCCAGACGCACGGGGCCACCGGGGACCAGGGTCAGTCCCGCGATGCCGGACTCCTCCGTCGCCTCCCGCAGGGCCGCCGCGGCGAGCGAGACGTCGCCCGGCTCGCAGTGCCCGCCCATCTGGAGCCACATCCGCAGCTTCCGGTGCAGGGTCAGCAGCACCCGGCCCCGCTCGGGATCGATCACCAGGCCGCTCGCCGTGATGTGACCGTCCGTACAGGCCTTCCACATGCCGTCCGGATGCGCCGCGAGATGGTCCAGATAGGTCTGGCGCAGTCCGGGCTGGTCCTCGTACCCCTTGAGCACGAGGACCGCCTCGTCGTGGAGGCTCACTCGGCGTCGTCGCCCTTGTTCTCGTCCTCGCCCTCGTCCTTCTTCTTGAGGTCGGGCTTCCCGCCGGCGGCCTCGCCGAGCATCTTGTCCAGTTCGGAGAAGTCGATCTGCTCGCGGTGCACGAAACCGTCCGGGTCGTCCAGGTCGGTCGCGGTCGGCAGCATGTCCGGGTGCGCCCACAGGGCGTCCCGGCCGTCGACCCCGCGCGCGTCGGTGAGCGAGGCCCACAGGCGCGAGGCGTCGCGCAGCCGGCGCGGGCGCAGCTCCAGACCGATCAGCGTGGCGAACGTCTGCTCCGCCGGGCCGCCCGAGGCGCGGCGGCGGCGCAGCGTCTCGCGCAGCGCGTCGGCCGACGACAGCCGCGGCTTGGCCGCGGCGTGCACCACGGCGTCCACCCAGCCCTCGACGAGCGCCAGCGCCGTCTCCAGACGGGCCAGGGCGGCCTTCTGCTCCGGCGTGTCCTCCGGCTGGAACATGCCCTGCTGGAGGGCCTCCTGCAGCTGTTCGGGGTTCTGCGGGTCGAACTGGCCGACGACGTCCTCGAGCTTGCCGGTGTCGACCTTGATCCCGCGCGCGTAGCCGTCCACGGCACCGAACAGGTGCGAGCGCAGCCACGGGACGTGCGCGAACAGGCGCTGGTGGGCGGCCTCGCGCAGGGCGAGATAGAGCCGCACCTCCTCCTGGGGGACGCCCAGGTCCTTGCCGAACGTCTCGATGTTCAGCGGCAGCAGCGCGGCCCGGCCGGCCGGGCCCAGCGGCAGGCCGATGTCGGACGAGCCGACGACCTCACCGGCGAGCACGCCGACGGCCTGCCCGATCTGCGTGCCGAACATGGCGCCGCCCATGGAGCGCATCATGCCGATCAGCGGGCCGGCCATGGCCTGCATCTCCTCCGGCAGCACATCGCCCATCGCGTTCCCGACGCGCTCGGCCACCGGGTCGACCAGCTCCCGCCACGCCGGAAGGGTGGCCTCCACCCACTCCGCGCGGCTCCAGGCCACGGCGGAGTTGGCGCCCGACGGCAGGGAGGTCGCGTCGTCCAGCCACAGGTCGGCCAGACGGACCGCCTCCTCCACGGCCCTGCGGTCGGCGGGCCCGACGCTCGCGTCCTTCGAGCCCTCCGCGGTGCCCTGCGAGACGGTCTGCCGGGCGATCTGCTTGGCCATGTCCCAGTTCACCGGCCCGCCCTCGTAGGAGAGCATCTGGCCGAGCTGCTGGAACGCCGCGCCCAGGTCGTTGGGGTTCAGCGACCCGAACATCGCGGCGAACGGATTGTCCGCGCCAGGGCCGCCAAAGCCTCCGGCTCCGGGCATGCCGAAGCCGAACGGGTTGGCCGGGCCCTGACCACCACCGCTCTGCGGGTCCTTCTTCTTGCCCTCGTCGCCGTCGTCCGGCTCCTCCGGCGGAAGGCCGAATCCGAATGGGGTGTCACTCACGGGTTTCCTCGGCTGGTAGGGCCACCGGTTCTTTCCGGCGGCACGGCTGCCCGACAACACCACCCAGCGTAGACACCTGAAGCGGTTCGGGCCTCGGTGCTTCGCCGACAGAAGGCCTGCGGCAGGATGGATGCCACCTGGTACGTACGCGTCGCTTGCGCCCGTACTGAAGACAACCGCTGGAGACGCCCGGTGAGTTCCCCAGATCCACAGGTTCGCGCAGCGCGAAACAAGTCAGTCCACCCGTCGCCCGACCACCGCCCCTCGACGACGGCGCTTCGCGCCGGCAGAACGACTGCCGCGCGCGGCCCCGTCGTCGCGGTCACCGGTGCCGCGTCCGGCATCGGCGCGCTGCTCACCGCGCGGCTCGCCGCCTCGGAGGAGATCAAGCAGGTCATCGCCATCGACGAGCGGCGCGGCGAGTGCGCCGAGGCGCGCTGGCACATCCTGGACGTACGGGACCCGGCCATCGCGGACAAGCTGCGCGGGGCCGACGCGGTGGTCCATCTCGCGCTCGACCTCGATCTGGAGACCGATGCCGCCGCCCGGACGGCCTACAACGTGCGGGGCACGCAGACGGTGCTGACGGCCGCCGCGGCCGCCGGGGTGCACCGCGTGGTGCTGTGCACGTCGACGATGGTCTACGGGGCGCTGCCGGACAACGAGCTGCCGCTGTCCGAGGACGCGGAGCTGCGGGCCACGGCGGAGGCCACGGGGGTCGGTGACCTCCTGGAGATCGAGCGGCTCGCGCGCCGGGCGCCCAGAGCGCACCCGGGGCTCAATGTCACGGTGGTGCGCCCCGCCGTGCTGGTGGGAGGCACCGACACCGCCCTGACCAGGTACTTCGAGTCGCCCAGGCTGCTCGTGGTGGCCGGGTCGCGGCCCGCGTGGCAGTTCTGTCACGTCCAGGATCTGTGCAGTGCCCTGGAGTACGCCGTCCTGGAGAAGGTCGACGGTGAGCTGGCCGTCGGCTGCGACGGATGGCTGGAGCAGGAGGAGGTCGAGGAGCTCAGCGGGATCCGGCGGATGGAGCTGCCGTCGGCGGTCGCGCTCGGCGCGGCGGCCCGGCTGCACCGGATCGGGCTCACCCCGTCCCCGGCAGGGGACCTGGCCTACACGATGTACCCCTGGGTGGTCAGCGGGAGCCGGCTGCACGACGCCGGGTGGCGGCCCGCGCACACCAACGAGGAGGTGCTCGCGGAGCTGCTGGAGGAGGTGTCCGGCAGGCACACGGTCGCCGGCCGGCGACTGGGGCGCAAGGACGCGACGGCGGCGGGCGCCGCGGGAGCGACGGTGGCCCTGCTGGGCGCGGCCGCGGTGGTACGGCGGGCGCGCAAGGCCCGGCGCCGGATCTGACGCGCCTGCTGCAGGAAGCCGCCTCCTGTAGGAAGCTCCGAACGGGCACGCGCGCGTGCCGGGCGATGACGCTGTTCCGCGTTGTCGCCGCGGTGGGGCACGATGGAGACATGGCATCCACGCACGATCACCCGGGTGAGCAGGCCGCACAGGACCCGATCAAGCTGATCTCGATCCGCGACACGCCGCTGTCCGTGGACGAGGTCCTCCACGCGGTCGGGGACGACGCGGCCGGCGGGACGGCGCTGTTCGTCGGGACCGTGCGCAACCACGACGGGGGTGCCGACGTCGACGAGCTCGGCTATTCGTGCCACCCCAGCGCCGAGGACGAGATGCGGCGGATCGCCGAGAAGGTCGCCGCCGAGTACCCCGTCCGGGCGCTGGCCGCGGTGCACCGGGTGGGGGACCTCCGGGTCGGGGACCTCGCCGTGGTCGTCGGCGTGTCGTGCCCGCACCGGGGGGAGGCCTTCGAGGCCTGCCGGAAGCTGATCGACGACCTCAAGCACGAGGTGCCCATCTGGAAGCACCAGAGGTTCTCCGACGGGACAGAGGAATGGGTGGGCGCCTGCTGAGGCGCCCATGACAGGCCCCGGACCTCCGGTTGCGTAACCCCACCCCTGGCGTGAGCGTTGTCACTGCGGATGGTTAATCTGCTGATCAGTCAGCGTTGCGGACGCTCATGGGGTTGGGAGGTCGGCATGGCGGCACTCGCCTGGTTGCTGATTCCGCTGGTGGCCGCGATCGGAGCGGGACTGTGGGGCAGTTGGGCCAACCGCACCCGCAAGGTGCGGAGCGACGGTCCCGAACTCGTCGGTTACGCCCGGTTCCGCGAGGCCATGGAAAGGCCGCGCTCGGGTAGCTGAAGGCCGAAGAGCGGCAGGCCACGGCGTACGAAGCGAGCAGGGCCGCCCGTCCGGGCGGCCCTGCCGGTGCGCTGACAGGCCTGTCCCGTACTGTCGAGGCATGCCACGCCGCACCGCGACGATGCTCGCCTCCACCCTGATGCTGATCGCGCTCCTGTGCGCGGGAGTGTTCATCCCCGTGCCCTACTCGGAGATGTCCCCGGGGCCGACGGTGAACACGCTGGGCGAGCACGACGGCGAGCCGGTGCTGCAGATCTCCGGGCACAAGACCTACCCGACGGACGGTCACCTCAACATGACCACGGTGCGGGTCACCAGCGCCGACTACCGGATGAACCTCGTCGAGGCCGTCTACGGATGGCTCGCGCACGACAACAAGGTCGTCCCGCACGAGACCCTCTACCCCGACGGCAAGACGGAGGAGGAGTCCACCCAGGAGAACGCCGAGGAGTTCAGTCAGTCCCAGGAGAGCGCCAAGGTCGCGGCCCTGAAGGAACTCGACGTCCCGGTGAAGTCCTGGGTGATCGTCTCCACGGTGGTCAAGGGGTCCCCGTCCGAGGGCAAGCTGCACGCGGGCGACGTGATCAAGACCGTCGACGGCGAGGCGGTGAAGGAGCCGGCCGACGTCGCCGAGCGGGTGACCGAGCACAAGCCGGGCGAGGACGTCGTCTTCACCGTCGTGCCCGCCAAGGAGCAGGCCGCCGCCGAGAAGGAGAACCGGACGGCGACGAAGACCGAGAAGGTGACGATCACCACCACGGCCTCCGAGGACGGCGGCGAGAAGCGCGCCGTCGTCGGGATCTCCGCCGGGACCGACCACACCTTCCCGTTCAGCATCGACATCAAGCTCGCCGACGTCGGCGGGCCGAGCGCGGGCCTGATGTTCGCGCTCGGCATCTACGACAAGCTCACCCCGGGCAGCCTGACCGGCGGCGAGTTCGTCGCCGGCACCGGCACGATCGACGACGACGGCAAGGTGGGGCCGATCGGCGGGATCGAGATGAAGACGGTCGGCGCGCGCGACAAGGGCGCCGAGTACTTCCTCACGCCCGCCGACAACTGCGCGTCCGCCGCCAAGGACACCCCCGAGGGCCTCACCCTGGTGAAGGTCGACACCATCGACGACGCCCTGGGCGCCCTGGAGGACATCCGCTCCGACGACACCGCGGACCTGCCGAAGTGCACGGCCTCCTGACCGGCCCCGTTAATCCTCGAACGTCGCCGTCAGCGCCTGGGCCAGGCCCGGCACCAGCTCGGAGCCGGTGAGGACCTCCGTGGCGGAGTCCTTCTCACGCAGCCGCAGGGCCGACTCGCGGGTCCCGTCGCGCAGCACCGCGACCGTCATCCGGACCTCCTGACGCTCCGGGTGCCGCGCCACCCACTTCGTCAGCGCGGCCTCGTCCAGGTCCTTGGGGACCTGGGCCTCGGCCGAGGGCGGCAGCATCAGCCGCTCCACGGTCAGGGCACAGCCGGTCACCGCGTCGGGCCAGGCGATGGTGCCCAGGAACTCGTCGAGCGGCTTGCCCGTTGGAATCTCGTCCTGCTCGATCGGGGTGAGAGCGGTTGTCTCCTGTTCGTCGCCCAGACCGAGCCGGTCCGCGAGCGAGGGCTGTTCGGCCCGCAGCCGGGCGGTGTCGACGAGGGCGAACAGGCGGGCGGGCTGGTCCCAGCCGAGGCCGGAGACGTACTCGTCGATCTCGAGCACGGCCCGGGTGAGCGGGTTGGCCGCCATGGGTGTGTTGGACATGGTCACAATCCTCTCTCGTTCCTGGCCGGAATCGGGAACCGAGTAAAGCGTGAGTAAGTTGCATAGGTGTGGGCCTGCGATCACGGGGGACCACACACGGTCCGTGAAGACGCGGGCCTGACGAATCAACAGCGAACTTCGAGGTGCCTACCTTGGCTTTCCAGATGCCGGACCGCGGCGGAGGCCCGACGGGGCCACGGATCAGAGTGGGCCGCCCGTCCCGGCGGGTCCGGACCCTGCTCATGACACTGGGCGTCCTGGCCGTCCTCGGCATGGTGTTCACCATGTTCGCGGGCTTCTGGACCGACTGGCTGTGGTATCGCTCGGTCAACTACTCGTCGGTGTTCACGACGACCCTGTGGACCAAGATCGGGCTGTTCTTCGTCTTCGGTCTGCTGATGGCCCTCGCGGTCGGCTTCAACGTCTGGCTGGCACACCGCATGCGGCCGCCGCTGAGCGCCATGTCGATGGAGCAGCAGAACCTCGACCGGTACCGGATGGGCATCGCCCCGTACAAGAAGTGGCTGCTGCTCGGCATCACCGCGCTGGTGGGCCTGATCGCCGGCGCCTCGGCGTCGAGCCAGTGGCGGACCTGGCTGATGTGGGTCAACGGCGTGTCCTTCGGCCAGAAGGACCCGCAGTTCAAGCTCGATGTCTCCTTCTACGCCTTCGACCTGCCCTGGTACCGGTTCCTGCTCGGCTTCGGCTTCGCCGCCACGATCCTGGCGCTGATCGCCGCCGCGCTCACCCACTACCTGTACGGCGGGCTGCGCATCACCAGCCCGGGCGCGCGCGCCACGGCCGCGGCCACCGGACACCTGTCGGTGCTCCTCGGTGTCTTCGTCGCCCTGAAGGCGGTCGCCTACTGGCTCGACCGGTACGGACTGGCGGTGAAGTCCAGCGACTTCAAGGCCACCGACAGCTGGACGGGCCTCAGGTACGTCGACGCCAACGCCTACCTGCCGGCCAAGACGATCCTGTTCTGCATCGCCGTGATCTGCGCGCTGCTGTTCTTCGCCACCCTGTGGCGGCGCACCTGGCAGCTGCCCGTGATCGGCTTCGGCCTGATGGTGCTGTCGGCGATCCTCATCGGCGGCCTGTACCCGGCGATCGTGCAGAAGTTCCAGGTCCAGCCGAACGAGCAGGCCAAGGAAGCGCCGTACGTCGAGAAGAACCTCAAGGCCACGCGTGAGGCCTACGGCATCGACGACTCCAAGGTCACCGACTACCCGGGCACGAGCCAGACCGAGGACAAGACCCAGCTGCGGGACGACGTCACCGACACGGCGAGCATCCGGATCATGGACCCGAACATCGTCTCGCCGACGTTCCAGCAGCTCCAGCAGATCAGGAACTACTACGCGTTCCCGACCAACCTGGACGTCGACCGGTATCCCATCGGCGGCAAGGAGCAGGACACGGTCATCGGTCTGCGCGAGCTGAACCTGGACGGCATCCCCAAGCGGAACTGGATCAACGACCACTTCCGCTACACCCACGGATACGGTGTCGTCGCGGCCGAGGGCACCAGCGTGGACTCCGGCGGCCGTCCGAACTTCATCGAGTCCGACCTGCCGTCCCAGGGCGAACTCCCGGAGTACGAGCAGCGCGTCTACTACGGCGAGCGCACCACCACGTACTCGATCGTCGGCGGTCCCCAGAAGGAGATCGACTACTCCGACGACAGCGGTGAGAAGACGTACAGCTACAAGGGCGACAGCGGGATCAACCTCGAGAACCCGATCAACCGGGCCGCCTACGCGGTCGCGTTCAGCGAGCCGCAGATCCTGTACTCCGGGGCGATCGGCGAGGGATCGCGGATCCTGTACAACCGCACGCCCAAGGAGCGCGTCGAGGCGATCGCCCCGTGGCTGACCATCGACGGCGACGCCTACCCGGCGGTCGTGGACGGCCGCATCCAGTGGATCGTCGACGCCTACACCACCACCAACGGTTATCCGTACGCGTCGCGGACGACCCTCGGTGACACCACGGCCGACTCGCTGACCGCCACCAACGACCAGCGCGCGGTGGTGGCCCAGCAGAACCAGGTCAACTACATCCGCAACTCGGTGAAGGCGACCGTCGACGCGTACAGCGGCGAGGTCAAGCTCTACCAGTGGGACACCCAGGACCCCGTCCTGAAGACCTGGATGAAGGCCTTCCCGGACACGGTGCAGCCGAAGGCCGAGATCTCCAGCGCGCTGATGGCCCATCTGCGGTACCCGCAGGACCTGTTCAAGGTGCAGCGCGAACTGCTGACCCGCTACCACGTGAAGGACGCCACCACGTTCCTCTCGGGCAGCGAGGTGTGGGAAGTACCGGACGACCCGACCAACAAGACGGGCGACGCGGTGCCTCCCTACTACCTGAGCATGAAGATGCCCGACCAGCAGGAGCAGACCTTCTCGCTCACCACGACGTTCACACCGAACGGCCGTGACAACCTCAGTGCCTTCATGGCGGTGAACGCCGATCCGGGCACCGAGGACTACGGCAAGATCAGAGTGCTGAAACTGCCGACCAGTACCACGGTCTCCGGGCCCAAACAGGTCCAGAGCCAGTTCAACTCCGAACAGGACATCGCCGAGTCGATCAGGCTGCTGAGAGGCGGCGACTCCGAGGTCGAGTACGGCAACCTGCTGACCGTCCCGCTCGACGGAGGGCTGCTCTACGTGGAGCCGGTCTACGTGCGCGGTGGCGGACTGAAGTACCCGCTGCTGCGGAAGGTGCTGGTGACCTACGGAGGCCAGACCGCCTTCGAGGACACCCTCGACCAGGCTCTCGCCAAGATCTTCGGAGGTGAGGGCACGACCACCGAGCCACCGGGCGAGGACGAGGGGACCGGCGAGGAGGAGGGCACGACGCCACCGCCGACGTCCGACAACCCCACGGTCCAGGAGGCGCTGAACGACGCCCAGAAGGCCTTCGAGGCCGGCCAGGAAGCCCTGAAGAAGAACGACTGGGAGGCCTACGGCAAGGCGCAGAAGGACCTGGAGGACGCGCTGCGCAAGGCCGAGGAGGCCCAGTCGGCCGAAGGGGGCGGTGGCCCCGGCGGCGGGGACAGCAGTCCTAGTCCCAGCCCGAGTCCGAGCAGTTAGCGAGCAGGCTGGTCAAACGCCCCTCCCGCGCCGTGCTACGGTTGCAACGCAACGGCGCGGGGTGGAGCAGCTCGGTAGCTCGCTGGGCTCATAACCCAGAGGTCGCAGGTTCAAATCCTGTCCCCGCTACTCACGTCGCGAAGTCGGCGACATCAAAGGCCCGGATTCCTCAAGGAATCCGGGCCTTTGTGATGGGCGAACGCATGTGCCTGGGCGGGTGGCGGCCGTGCCGCCGACGGGAGTTGGCCGATCTGTGTTTGACTTGTCTCTCTGTGGGCATGTCGACAAAACGCTGTAGTGACCTCACTGGCTGCGGTATACCAGGTGTACCCAGGTTGCAGGTGGTGCGACGATGGATGTTATGGGGGACAAGGCAACTCTGTTCGAGACAGGGCGTTTTGTGAAGTCCTCCTCTCGGGAGGAACCCCGGGACGAGACGGGGGAGGCCGCCGACGAGGCGGCCGAGGAGCTGCGTCAGCGGCTCGCCGCCGAGGCCGGCGACGTCGAGGCGATGAGCGTTCTCGGCGCCATGCTGCTGCGCCGCGGTGATCTCGACGGGGCCGAACCCCATCTGCGTGCCGCCACCGCCGCGGGCGACCGCGCCGCCGCCAACAACCTGGGTGTCCTGCTGCACCAGCGGGGCTACGCCGAGGAGGCCGCCGGCTGGTGGCGGATCGCCGCCGTGGCCGGCTCCACCGCGGCGGCCCACGCGCTCGGCCGCCACCACCGGGAGCGCGGGGACGAACCCGCCGCCGAGTACTGGCTGCGCCAGTCCGCCGAGCAGGGCCACACCCTCGGCGCGTACGCCCTCGCCGACCTGCTGGAACACCGCGGGGACACGGCCCGGGCCGAGCGCTGGATGCGGGCCGCCGCCGAGCGTGGGCACCGGGAAGGGGCGTACCGGCTGGCCCGCGCGCTGGACCGCAGGGCCGCGCGGGAGAGCGACGACGCCGCCGCCGCGCTGGTGCGGGAGGCCGAGCAGTGGTACCGGCAGGCCGCCGCGCGGGGACACCGCCGGGCCGCGCTGCACCTCGGGGCGATCCTGGAGCGGCGCGGCGAGCTCAAGGAGGCGGGCCGCTGGTACCTGACCTCCGCCAAGGACGGCGAGACCCGGGCCGCCTGCGCGCTCGGCTTCCTGCTGCGCGACGCCGGGGACACCGAGAACGCCGCCGTGTGGTGGCTGCGGGCCGCGCAGGACGGCGACGGCAACGCCGCGAACGCGCTGGGCGCGCTGCACGCCGAGCGGGGCGAGACCCAGACCGCCGAGCGCTGGTACCGGGCCGCGATGGACGCCGGTGACATCAACGGCGCGTACAACCTCGGGCTGCTCTGCGCCGACCAGGGCCGGACCGCCCCGGCCGAGCAGTGGTACCGCAGGGCCGCGTACGCCGGTCACCGCGAGGCGGCGAACGCGCTGGCGATCCTGCTGCTGCGGGCCGGGGACGAGACCGGTGCGGAGCCGTGGTTCTCCAAGGCCGCGGAGACCGGCAGCGTGGACGCAGCCTTCAACCTCGGCATCCTGCACGCGGGCCGGGGCGAGGAGCGGTCCGCGCTGCGCTGGTACGAGCGGGCGGCGGCCGCCGGGCACATGGAGGCGGCGCTCCAGGTCGGGATGGCGCGGCTGCGGGAGGGCGAGGAGGGCGAGGCGGAGCGGTTCCTGCGGTGTGCGGCGGGCGGGGGGAGCGCGGAGGCGGCGTACCGGCTGGCGACGGTGCTGGATGCCCGCAGGCCGCCGGAGCCGGCGCACGAGCTGGGGGAACCGGTGAACCGGCGCAGTGAGTGCGAGGAGTGGTACGAGCGGGCGGCCTCACAGGGGCACCGGCGGGCGCAGGTGCGGGTCGGGATGCTCGCGGCGGCGCGGGGGGATGTCGTCGAGGCGGCGCGGTGGTACCGGGAGGCGGCGGAGGCCGGGTCGCGGAACGGGGCGTTCAATCTGGGGTTGCTGCTGGCTCGTGAGGGGAGTGAGCCGGAGGCGGTCGTGTGGTGGACCCGGGCGGCCGACGCGGGGCACGGGCGGGCGGCGCTGCGGCTTGCGCTGGTCTGTGCGCGGCGGGGGGAGCTCGCGGAGGGGCAGCGGTGGGCGGAGCGGGCGGCTGCGTTGGGGCCTCCGGCGGTTACGGAGCGGGCGGCGCGGCTGCGGGACGCGTTGCGTGAGGAGCTGTCCGCGTGAGGCCGGGCGGGGGCGTGCGAGCTGAGGCGGCGGTGGGCTGGGCGGGGGTGGGTTCCGCAGCCCGGCGTTTGCGGGGTGCCGCTGCGCCCACCCGTGCCGCCCCAGCGGCACGACTGCCCGCAGTTGCGTGAGGCGGGGTGGTGTCAGGGTGGGGTGCCGTCCCAGCGGCACGACTGCCCGCAGTTGCGCGGCGGGGTGGTGTCAGGGTGGGGTGCCGCCCCAGCGGCACGACTGCCCGCAGTTGCGTGAGGCGGGGTGGTGCGGTTGGCCGCCGTGGCGTGCGGGAACGGATTTGCTTCTGTTGGATGTCTTGACGTAGTGTTTCATTCATCGACGCGGGGTGGAGCAGCTCGGTAGCTCGCTGGGCTCATAACCCAGAGGTCGCAGGTTCAAATCCTGTCCCCGCTACTGAAGGCTCAGGGCCGGAACCCGACAGGGTTCCGGCCCTGAGCTTTTAGCCCCGGCATCCATCGGATGCCGGGGCTTTCGTTCAAGCGTGTGTGTGCCGCCTACGCCGCCGCGCAGTTCGGGCAGACTCCGCGGTACGTCACCTCGACGTCGGAGACCGTGAAGCCGAAGCGCTCCGTGTCGGGGAGGTCGGCCAGCGGGTTGCCGGTCGGGTGGACGTCGCGGATCGCGCCGCACCGCGCGCACACCAGGTGGTGGTGCGGGCGGTGCGCGTTGGGGTCGTACCGCTTGGCCCGCTTGTCCGTGGCCACCTCCAGCACCTCACCGAGCGAGACCAGCTCGCCCAGGGTGTTGTAGACGGTCGCCCGGGAGATCTCGGGCAGCTTGGCGACAGCCCTGGAGTGCACCTCGTCGGCCGTCAGGTGGACGTGTTCGCCGTCGAGGACCTCGGCCACGACACGGCGCTGCGCGGTCATCCGCCATCCACGTCCACGGAGCCGTTCCAAAAGGTCACTCATAGGCACCAGCCTAACAGCAGGGGGACAGGAATCCCGAACGGGTGTGACTTTGGAGCCTCACTTGACTTAGACATTGTCCATTGTAGGATCGGGATCGAATTTGGCCAAGGCACAGGTTGGTCAGTGATGACGCAGGAGGCGTACGTGACGCAGGGACCGCTTACTACGGAGGCCGGTGCTCCGGTTGCCGACAACCAGAACAGCGAGACCGCGGGCGTCGGTGGCCCGGTCCTCGTTCAGGACCAGCTCCTCCTGGAGAAGCTGGCCCACTTCAACCGTGAGCGCATCCCGGAGCGTGTGGTGCACGCCCGCGGCGCCGGTGCCTACGGCACCTTCACGGTGACCGCCGACGTCACGCAGTACACGAGGGCCGCGTTCCTCTCCGAGGTCGGCAAGGAGACGGAGACCTTCCTCCGCTTCTCGACGGTGGCCGGCAACCTGGGCGCCGCGGACGCCGTGCGCGACCCGCGCGGTTTCGCGCTGAAGTTCTACACCGAGGAGGGCAACTACGACCTCGTCGGCAACAACACCCCGGTGTTCTTCATCCGGGACGCGATCAAGTTCCCCGACTTCATCCACACCCAGAAGCGCGACCCGTACACGGGCTCGACGGAGGCGGACAACGTCTTCGACTTCTGGGGTCTGTCGCCCGAGTCCACGCACCAGGTGACCTGGCTGTTCGGTGACCGCGGCATCCCGGCGTCGTACCGCCACATGGACGGCTTCGGCTCGCACACCTACCAGTGGAACAACGAGGCCGGCGAGGCCTTCTGGGTGAAGTACCACTTCAAGACGGACCAGGGCATCAAGAACCTGACCGCCGAGGAGGCCGAGATCCTCGCGGGCAAGGACCCCGACTCCCACCAGCGGGACCTGCGCGAGGCCATCGAGCGCGGCGAGTTCCCGTCCTGGACCGTCTACGTCCAGGTGATGCCGGTGGCCGAGGCGGCCACGTACCGCTTCAACCCGTTCGACCTGACCAAGGTCTGGCCGCACGCGGACTACCCGCTGATCGAGTTCGGCAAGCTGGAGCTCAACCGCAACCCGCAGAACATCTTCGCCGAGGTCGAGCAGTCCATCTTCAGCCCCGCCCACTTCGTGCCGGGCATCGGTCCCTCCCCGGACAAGATGCTCCAGGGCCGCCTCTTCGGGTACGGCGACGCCCACCGCTACCGCGTCGGCATCAACGCCGACCACCTGCCGGTGAACCGCCCGCACGCCACCGAGGCGCGCACCAACTCCCGTGACGGCTACCTGTACGACGGCCGCCACGGGGGCGCGAAGAACTACG
This sequence comes from Streptomyces sp. NPDC051740, assembly GCF_044453165.1. Lineage (NCBI taxonomy): Bacteria > Bacillati > Actinomycetota > Actinomycetes > Kitasatosporales > Streptomycetaceae > Streptomyces > Streptomyces sp. NPDC051740. The sequence goes on from NZ_JBITCL010000008.1 coordinate 114,720, forward strand.
AGCCGAACAGCTTCGGCGGCCCGGCCCAGACGGGCCGTTCGCCGTGGCAGCCCATCGCGGTCACCGGTGTCACCGGCGAGACGGTCACGCCGGTCCACGCCGAGGACAACGACTTCGTCCAGGCGGGCAACCTGTACCGGCTGATGACGGAGGAGGAGAAGGAGCGCCTGGTGAACAACCTGGCGAACGCCATCTCCGGGGTCACGCGCGACGACATCGCCGAGCGCGCGATCAACAACTTCCGTCAGGCGGACGAGGACTTCGGCAAGCGGCTGGAGGCCGCGGTCCAGGCCCTGCGCGGCTGATTCCAGCGCTGGACCGCTTGTCGAAACACGGGCCGGACCCCCTCGCGGGATCCGGCCCGTTCCGCATGTCGCTACGCCGGTACCCGCTGGGCCGGCTGCCGCCGAGGTGCCCAGCAGCGGATGATGTCGCGGACCGAGACGATGCCGGCCGGCTCGCCCCGGTCGAGGACGATCAGATGGCGGAAACCGCCGTGGGTCATGGCGGTGGCTGCCTCCTCCAGGGTCCAGGACGGGGCGGCGAACACGACGTCGGTGGTGGTGTGGGCGTGGGCGTGCTCGCTGTCGGGGTCCTGGCCGAGCCCGACGGAGTTGAGGACGTCCCGCTCGGTGAGGATGCCGATGCCGGTGCCGTCGGGATCGAGGACCACGGCCGCGCCCACCCGGCGGGCGGACATCAGGGCGGCGGCCTGGCGCAGGGTGTGGGCGGGGCCGATGGTGAGGACCACGGTGCTCATGGCGTCACGGACGAGCATGGATGGAGCCACCTCCTACCGGAAAACGCGAGGTCACGGGCGTAGGCGCCCGCTCGTTCGCGATTTCACAAGTTCACAAGTGGGGGAGCTCCCAGAGTGGCAGGCAAAGCGGGGGTCAACAAGAGGGCGCGTGCGGCCGGCCGGGGGCGCGCACGCTCACTCCGTGCCGCTCAGTAACGCTGGTTGAGATACCCCAGCAACTCGTCGTGCAGCAGCCCGTTCGACGCGGCCGCGTTGCCGCTGTGCGGTCCCGGCCGGCCGTCGAGCCCGGTGAAACTGCCGCCCGCCTCCGTGACCACGATCGCGGTGGCCGCCATGTCCCACAGCGACAGCTCCGGCTCGGCGCACAGGTCCACCGATCCCTCGGCGACCATCATGTACGGCCAGAAGTCGCCGTACGCGCGCGTGCGCCACACCTCGCGGGTCAGGTCGAGGAAGCCGTCAAGACGCCCCTGCTCCTCCCAGCCGCCGAGCGAGGAGTACGCGAAGGAGGCGTCGGAGAGCCGGGAGACGCGGGAGACGTGCAGCCGGGAGGCCGACGACAGACTGCGGCCGGCGAAGGCGCCGTGCCCCTGCGCGGCCCACCAGCGACGGCCGAGGGCGGGGGCGGAGACGACCCCGACGACCGGCTGGAAGCCTCCCTCACCGGCCTCCATCAGGGAGATCAGCGTGGCCCACACGGGCACCCCGCGCACGTAGTTCTTGGTGCCGTCGATCGGGTCGATCACCCAGCGCCGGGGCCCCGTGCCCTCCACCCCGTACTCCTCGCCCAGGACCGCGTCCCTCGGGCGGGCGCGCTTGAGGTGGCCGCGGATGAGTTCCTCGGCGGCCTTGTCCGCCTCACTCACCGGCGTCATGTCCGGTTTGGTCTCCACCTTGAGGTCGAGGGCCTTGAACCGTTCCATGGTCGCGGCGTCGGCGGCGTCCGCCAGGACATGGGCGAGACGCAGGTCGTCGAGGTAGTCGGGCATGCGACGAACGGTATCTGCCGAGATCGGTGCGGGGCCACCGGGGGCGGGTCCCGCGGACCCTTGACAGTGCCCGACGGCGCGTCAAATCTAACCGCAGGGTCGGCCGCTCGCCCCGAGGGAGGCGAAGATGCCTGCAGCGCGGGAATCTCTGCTGGACGCCGCTTACACGGCACTGGCGCGTCGCCCGTGGTCCACGGTGCGGATGGTGGACGTGGCCGCCGCGGCCGGGGTCTCCCGCCAGACGCTGTACAACGAGTTCGGCAGCAAGGACGGCCTCGCCCGGGCCCTCGTCCGCAGGGAGGCCGACGGCTACCTCGCCGGCGTCGACCGCGCCCTCACCGGCCCCGTGGACCCGCGCGACCGGCTGACCGCGACCGCCGAGTGGACCACCGCCAGCGCCCGTGAGAACACCCTGGTCCGCGCCATGCTCACCGGCTGCTGGGGCGAACGCCTGCCCGCCCCGGGCCTCCCGGCCGTGACGTCCGGATCCGCCGTGCCCGCGCAGCGCCGCGCCGACGGCCCGCTGCCCTCACCCGCCGACTTCGTCGCCCTCGTCCGCGACCGTGCCGTCGCCGTCCTGGCCGGACCCGGCGTCCCCCGGTCCGACACCGCCGACCTGGCCCGCTCCTGCGAGCTGGTGGTCCGCCTCGCCCTGTCCTGCGTCACCGCGCCCCCGGCCGACACCGGCGTCGCCGACCTGGTGCGCGGCGCCCTGCACCGGTCCCCGGCGGTGCCGTAGCAGGGCTCAGTGCGCGGACCCCGACAACTGCAGCCCGATCACACCGACGATCACGAACGTGATCGACACGATCTTCAGCGTCGACACCAGGTCCCCGAGGAACACCATCCCGTAGATGGCCGTCCCCGCCGCGCCGATGCCCGTCCACACCGCGTACGCGGGCCCCACGTCCAGCTTCTTCAGCGCCAGGGTCAGCAGCCCGAAGCTGCCCAGCGCGAACGCGCAGAACGCGATGGTCGGCCACAGCCGGGTGAAGCCGTGCGACAGCTTCAGACACACGGCGAAGCCGGTCTCGAGCAACCCGGCCACTACGACCAGCAGCCACGCCATGTGTCGTCCTCCCGCATTCCCCACGTACAGTGGCCGCTTCGTCAGGTTCGACAGGTTCGGGTCCGGCTCGGTGCGATTATGGACTTACCGTCCGGCGGCCACGACAAACAACGCGGAGGTCAGTCGCCCTCCGTGCGCTCCCGCGTCGCCAGCAGCCGCCGCAGCGAGTACAGCCGCGCCGGATCCGCGTGCCCCTCGGCCACCCACGCGTCCAGCGCGCAGTCCGGCTCGTCGTGACTGCACGCGCGCGGACAGCCCTCCGTGCCCGGCTCCAGATCGGGGAAGGCGTGGATCACCCGGGACGGGTCGACGTGGTGGAGCCCGAAGGACCGCACCCCCGGTGTGTCGATCACCCAGCCCTCGGCGCCCGACAGCGGCAGCGCCAGCGCGGACGTCGTCGTGTGCCGCCCCCGCCCGGTCACCGCGTTGACATGTCCGGTCGTACGCCGCCGCTCCTCCGGCACCAGCGCGTTGACCAGCGTCGTCTTGCCGACCCCGGAGTGCCCCACGAACGCGGTGATCCGGCCGTCCAGCTGCTCCCGCACCCGGTCCGCCGCCTCGCCGCTCTCCAGTTCCGCGCGGCTGGTCACGACGTACGGGATGTCGAGGTCGCCGTACAGCTCCAGCAGCTTGTCCGGCGGCGCGAGGTCCGACTTGGTCAGCACCAGCAGCGGCTCCAGGCCGCCGTCGTACGCCGCGACCAGGCAGCGGTCGATCAGCCGCGGACGGGGTTCGGGGTCGGCGAGGGCGGTGACGACGGCGAGCTGGTCGGCGTTGGCGACGACGATCCGCTCGTAGGGGTCGTCGTCGTCCGCGGTACGGCGCAGCACCGACGCGCGCTCCTCGATCCGCACGATCCGCGCGAGCGTGTCCTTCTTCCCGGACAGATCGCCGACGAGCGCCACCCGGTCACCGACCACCGCCGCCTTGCGGCCCAGCTCACGGGCCTTCATCGCCAGTACGACCCGGTCCTCGACGAGGCAGGTCAGCCGGCCCCGGTCGACGGTCAGGACCAGGCCCAGGGCCGCGTCCTCGTGCTTGGGCCGGATGTGGGTGCGCGGCCGGTTGCCCTTGCGGTTGGGGCGGGAGCGGATGTCGTCCTCGTCGGTGTGCTTGCCGTAGCGGCGCATGGTGAACCCCTACGCCCCGAGCATCCCGGTCCACAGTTCGGGGAAGTCCGGCAGGGTCTTCGCCGTGGTGGCCACGTTCTCGATCTGCACGCCCTCGACCGCGAGGCCGATGATCGCGCCGGCGGTGGCCATGCGGTGGTCCTCGTAGGTGTGGAAGACGCCGCCGTGCAGTCGGCGCGGGCGGATGTGCAGACCGTCGGCGGTCTCGGTGACGTCACCGCCGAGTTCGTTGATCTCCTTGGTCAGCGCGGCCAGCCGGTCCGTCTCGTGCAGCCGGAGGTGGGCCACGCCCCGCAGGGTCGACGGGGAGTCCGCGAGCGCCGCCACGGCCGCGATGCCGGGCGTCAGCTCGCCGACCTCGCCGAGGTCCACGTCGATGCCGTGGACCGACCCGGAGCCGGTGAACACCAGCCCGAACTCGGTCAGCTCGCAGGAACCGCCCATCTCGGTGAAGATCTCCCGCAGCCGGTCACCGGGCTGGGTGGTACGGGCAGGCCAGTCCGGGATCACGACCTTGCCGCCGGTCACCAGCGCCGCCGCCAGGAACGGCTGGGCGTTGGACAGGTCCGGCTCGACGGTCAGGTCCCGGCCCAGCAGGGCGCCCGGCGTGACCCGCCAGACGTTCGGCTCGCCACCCGACTCGGGGGTGTCCACCTGGGCACCCACCGCGCGGAGCATGTCGACGGTCATCCGGATGTGCGGCAGGGACGGCAGCGTCGCCCCGGTGTGGCGGACCTCCACGCCCTGGTTGAAGCGCGGCGCGGACAGCAGCAGGGCGCTGACGAACTGGGAGGACGACGACGCGTCGACCTCCACGGTGCCACCGTCCAGGGCGCCGCCGCCGTGCACGGTCATCGGCAGCGCGCCGCGGTCCTCGTCGTCGATCCGGGCGCCCAGGTGGCGCAGCGCGTCGATGACGCCGTTCAGGGGACGCTCGTAGGAGCGGGGGTCGCCGTCGAAGCGGACGGGGCCGTCGGCGAGGGTGGCGACCGGGGGCAGGAACCGCATCACCGTGCCGGCGTTGCCGACGTCGACGGTGGCCGGGCCGCGCAGGCCCGTGGGGAGCACCCGCCAGGCCTCACCGGTGCCGTCCGGGCCGACGCCTTCCTCGATCTCCACGCCCATCGCGCGCAGGGCGCCGGCCATCAGCAGGGTGTCGCGGGAACGCAGCGGACGGCGCAGCCAGCCCGGCTCGGAGGCGAGGGCGGCGAGGAGGAGGGCACGGTTGGTGACCGACTTGGACCCGGGCACGTGGACCGTCGCGTCGACGGCTCCGCTCGCGTGCGGGGCGGGCCAGAGGGCGGTGTGTGCGGGGTTTCGGGCCATGGGGCCCACTCTATAAGGAGGGGGCTGTGCAGGCCGCTTGTCGGCTGCGGGTCCGTTCCGGCTGGTCGTGCCCACGCGGCGGAGTCGCATGTCGCTACGGCCCCGCGCCCCTTCAGGGAGCTGTCCGCAGCCCGGCCGACGGGCGCTGCGACCTACAGTTCCAGGAGCCACCGACCGCCGCCCAGCAACGCGCACAGGGACACCGCGTGGAACAGGAACAGCCACAGGCCCGCCGGTACGTGGGTCAGGCGGGAGAGCTGGTCCGCGTCCGAGTCGGGCGCGCCGCCGTGGGAGCGTTTGGCCTGGAGTTCGAAGGCCGGGCGTACTCCCCCGAGGAGGAGGAACCAGACCACGGCGTACGCGAACGCCGCCTGCACCTGGGGGCCGGTCAGCCAGGACACCAGGACGAAGGTGCCGCCGGTGACGACCACGGTCAGCGCGCCGTACGCGTTGCGGATCATCACCAGCATCGCCAGCAGCAGCACCGTGGCCAGCCACAGCAGCAGCGTGATGCGGCCCGCGCCGAGCAGCGCGGCGCCGCCCAGCCCCAGCAGCGGGGGAGCGGTGTAGCCGGCGGCGGCCGTGAGGATCATGCCGATGCCGTGCGGTTTTCCGCGGCTGACGGTCAGGCCGCTGGTGTCCGAGTGCAGACGTATCCCCGTCAGCGTGCGGCCGGTGAGCAGTGCCACCAGACCGTGACCGCCCTCGTGGGCGATCGTGACGGCGTTCCGGGACAGCCGCCACAGCCCCTGCGGCACGACGACGGCGGCCGCGGCGACCAGTGTGGCGACGATCACCCACACATCCGGATCGGGCTGGGTGCCGGAGACCTCGTCCCAGAGGGAGGCGAGTGAGGCGGACGCGGTACTGACCATGCTTTCCATCTGTTTCCGATCGCTCCCTCTGCGCGTGGAGTCTGGCAGTGTTGCACGTATGTGCGGACGGTATGCAGCGAGTCGCAGGCCCGAGGATCTCGCGGGAATCTTTGAAATCGACAAGTGGGAGCCGGAGGAGGCCCTGGAGCCCGACTACAACGTGGCGCCGACCAAGGAGGTCTACGCCGTCCTCGACCGTGCCCTGAAGGACGTGGCGGACCCGCGCCCGGTTCGGCAGCTGCGGAAGCTGAAGTGGGGCCTGGTGCCCTCCTGGTCCAAGACGCCCGAAGGCGCCGCCCGGATGATCAACGCCCGCGCGGAGACCGTCCACGAGAAGCCGTCCTACCGCCGCGCCTTCTCCGCCCGGCGCTGCATCCTCCCCGCCGACGGCTACTACGAGTGGGTCACCGGCAAGCAGGAGCGGGACCTGGAGGTCGAGGGGAAGAAGAAGCGGCCCCGCAAGCAGCCCTACTTCGTGACGCCGGCCGACGGCTCGGTGTTCGCCATGGCCGGGCTGTACGAGTTCTGGCGGGACAAGACGCTGCCGGACGACCACCCCCGGGCCTGGTGGGCGACGTGCTCCGTCATCACCACCGAGGCGGAGACGAGCCCGCTCGCCGTGTCGCCGGCGGACGGCCCGCACGTCCTCGCCGAGATCCACCCGCGGATGCCGCTGATGCTCACGCCGGACCGCTGGGACGCCTGGCTCGACCCCGCCCGCACCGACGTCGGCGAACTGCGCGAGCTGCTCGCCCCGCCGCCCTCCGGCCTGATGCGCGCCTACCCGGTCCCCACGGCCGTCAGCAACGTCCGCAACAACGGACCGGAGCTGCTGGAAGAGCTGGCCGCGCCGGAAGAGGGCACACTCTTCTGACGTGACCCCCGACACGACGGACGCGACAGACGCGACGGACGCGACAGACACGACGGATACGACAGACACGACGGATACGACCGAGACCGTGGAGACGGACGCCGGCACCGCCCGCATCACCTGGCATCGCGCACGTGACCGCGCCCGCCTCGTCCTCGCGGTGAGCCACGGCGCCGGCGGCGGCATCGAGGCCCGGGACCTGAGGGCGCTCGCCGCCGGGCTGCCCGCACACGGTGTGACCGTCGCCCTGGTCGAACAGCCCTGGCGGGTGGCAGGCAAGAAGGTGGCCCCCGCGCCGAAGACCCTCGACACCGGCTGGCGCGGCATCTGGCCCGCGCTGGCGAAGCCGGGCCTGCCGGTGATCTCGGGCGGGCGCAGCGCCGGTGCCCGCGTCGCCTGCCGCACCGCCACGGAGCTCGGCGCCCACGCCGTACTCGCCCTCAGCTTCCCCCTGCATCCGCCGGGCAGGCCCGAGAAGTCCCGCGCCGAGGAGCTGCTCGGCACGGGGGTGCCCACGCTCGTCGTCCAGGGCGGCAACGACCCGTTCGGCAGGCCCGGGGAGTTCCCCGGGTACGGGAGTGGCCGCGCGACGGGGGTCCCCCCGGGCGTTCAGCCCTCGGGGAGCGTCGGTGCGAGGGCGGTGGTGGGAGACGGGTGGGCGTACGAACTGGTCGAGGTGCCCCACGGCGATCACGGCTTCGCCGTGCCCAAGCGGGCGGACCTCACGCAGGAGGAGGCCGTGACGGTGGTCACGGACGCGGTCGTCGGGTGGACCGGCACGCTCGGGTGAGGCCCGGGAATGCCCGGACGGCTCCCGCTGTTGGGACGGACGTACATGCCGGTCAACGGCATCGCCGTCGTAGGAGAGGAAGTCCGCCGCATGGGTTCGACCTTCTGCCCGAGTCGCAGTGCCCGCGCCGACCTGGACTGGACGGTGCTGCACGCGGCCAGGACCGCCCCTATTCGGGCGGCGGGTGGACCGGATCGTCGTCTATCCTCCGATTCGGGTGAGACCGCCTTCGGTCTCACGACAACTCTGGAGGAGGTGGGTCCGGTTCCCGGTACCGACGCAGGGACCGAACACGGCCAGGCGGAGCAGCCCGAGGGCCAGGGCGGCACGGGCGCGGAGTCGACCGCGGAGCGCAGCGCGCGCTTCGAGCGGGACGCGCTCGAGTTCCTCGACCAGATGTACTCGGCCGCCCTGCGCATGACGCGCAACCCGGCCGACGCGGAGGACCTGGTGCAGGAGACGTACGCCAAGGCGTACGCGTCCTTCCACCAGTTCCGTGAGGGCACCAACCTCAAAGCGTGGCTGTACCGTATCCTCACCAACACCTTCATCAACTCGTACCGCAAGAAGCAGCGCGAACCCCAGCGCAGCGCGGCCGAGGAGATCGAGGACTGGCAGCTCGCGCGCGCCGAGTCGCACATGTCCACGGGTCTGCGCTCCGCGGAGTCACAGGCGCTGGACCACCTGCCCGACTCGGACGTCAAGCAGGCGCTCCAGGCGATCCCCGAGGAGTTCCGCATCGCGGTGTACCTCGCCGATGTGGAGGGCTTTGCCTACAAGGAGATCGCGGACATCATGGGGACACCCATCGGTACGGTGATGTCCCGGCTGCACCGTGGCCGCCGTCAGCTGCGCGGCATGCTGGAGGACTACGCGCGCGAGCGCGGACTGGTCCCGGCCGGCGCCGGAGAGTCGAACGAAGCGAAAGGCTCGGGGTCATGAGCTGCGGAGAGCCGCACGAGACGGATTGCAGCGAAATCCTCGATCATCTCTACGAGTTCCTCGACCGTGAGATGCCGGATTCCGACTGTGTGAAGTTCGAGCACCACTTCGAGGAATGCTCGCCGTGCCTGGAGAAGTACGGGCTCGAGCAGGCGGTGAAGAAGCTGGTCAAGCGCTGCTGCGGACAGGACGACGTGCCGGGCGACCTGCGCTCCAAGGTCATGGGCCGGCTCGACCTGATCCGCTCCGGCCAGGCCGTCCCCGACCAGGACATCACGGCCTCGCCGACCGCACCGCAGGAGTCCTGACACTCCGCGGTTCCCCGGTCCCTGTGTCACTCGAACGTGCTAATCCGCGGGTTATCGGCCCGTGGAGGCACCCCCCGCCGTCCTAGGCTCCTGAGCCTGGCAGGTGGCAGGTCGGGTGTCGACGGGCACGGTCGGGGAGGGGCACATGGAGGCGTTACCGGCACGGGTCCGCGCGTATGTCGCCTGTGTCACCGTGCTGGGCCTGCTCTGTCCGCTGTCGCTGGTCCCCTCCGCCCCGGTGTCCCCGCCGGGCGGTGCCGGCTTCTCCTGGTGGGCGGTCGCCCTGCTCGCCACGCTGTACGCGGGCTGCGAGCGCCTCACCAGATCGCGTCCGGTCGCCGTCCCGCACCCGGGCGGAACCTTTCACCCCGTCCTGCTCGCCGGCGCCTTCCTGCTGCCACCGCCCGTCGCGGCGCTGGTCGCGCTCCTCGGGGCGCTGCTGCTCCCCGTGGAACAACGCCCGTACCTGGCGCGCAGGCTCTGGCGGACCGGCAGGCTGGTGCTCGCCGTGTGGGCCGCGAGCCGGGTCCATCTGGCGGTCGGCGGCCGCGACGCGGTGGCGGACTGCGACGTCCCGGCCGCGCTCGGCACGGCCGGGGTCGCGGTGCTGGTGTTCTGCTTGGTGCTCACCCTGCTGGACGGCGGCATTCCGGCGTCGGCGCCCGGCGTGCTCCCGCGCGGGAGGCGGATCCCGGCGCCGGCCGTTTGGTGGCGGCTGTTCCTCGGGTCGCTGGCCCCGATCACCGTGCACGGCCTCGCCGGACTCATGATGGCGCTGCTGTGGCGCAGCCCCTACGGTCCCGTGGCCGCGCTGCTGGTGCTGCTGCCGATGGGCGTCTCGTGGTGGGCGTTCGCCCAGTACCACCGGGAGCGGGCCGCCCATCAGGCGACGATCCGCGCCCTCGTCCAGGCCGTCGACATCAAGGACGGCTACACGCGCGGGCACAGCGAACGCGTCGGACGGGCGTCCATGATGATCGCGCGGGAACTCGGTATGGACGACGAGCGCGTCGAGGTGCTCCGCTTCGCGGGCATCCTGCACGACGTCGGCAAGCTCGGCGTGCCCACCCGGCTGCTCACCAAGAACGGCCCGCTGACCCCCGAGGAGCGCCGGGTGATCGAACTGCACCCCGAGTACGGGCACGAGATGGTGCGGGGGATCTCCTTCCTCGGTGAGGCCCGCGCGGCGGTGCTGCACCACCACGAACGGCTGGACGGCACCGGCTACCCCTACGGACTGGCGGGTGGTCAGATCCCGGAGTCCGCGCGGGTGGTCGCCGTCGCCGACGCCTTCGACGCGATGACCTCCACCCGCTCCTACAGCAGGGCACGGCCCGTGCCCGTGGCACTGGAGGAGCTCAGGCGGTGCGCGGGTGCCCACTTCGACCCACGGATGGTGGCCGCGCTGGTCCGGGCGATCGGCCGGTCCGGCTGGCACCCGGCGGTGACCGCCGACGAAGCACGACCCGCCCCCGACGGCACCCGGCCGATCGCCGGTACCCCCGGGCCCGCTACGGGCGATATCCGATCGGCCGCCGATGGCACGCGGTCCGCCTCCGGTGGCATGCGGCCGATCGCGGGTGCTTTCCGGCCTGTCACGGGCGATATCCGATCGGCCCCCGGTGACACGCGGTCCGCCTCCGGCGATACGCGGCCCGTCACCGACGCCCTCCGGCCCGCTACGGGCGATATCCGATCGGCCCCCGGTGACACGCGGTCCGCCGACGGTGGCCCGCCGTCCGCCACCGACGGCACGCGGTCCGCCACCGGTGGTATGCGGCCCGCGGCCGTGCCCAGGTCCGCCGCACCGGTCGTCGGCCGGCCCGGGGCGCGCCGATGAGGCCCCGGCTCCACACCGTCGTGCACCTGTGCGCCGCGGTCCTCGCCGCCGGTTCCCTGGGCAGCACGCTCTACGACGGCGTCGAGGACCGCGGTACGGCCCTCGCCTTCGGAGTGCTCATCGCCGTCGGCGAGCTCACCCGGCGCAACGGGACACGGATCAGGGAGGCCGCGCCGCTCGCCGCCGCGGGTTCGCTGTCGTACGCGCTGCTCGGCGAGACCGCGGGCCTCCCCACCCACCACGGCGCCGCCCAGGTCGTCACCGTGGTGCTCGCCGCCTCCCTGCTCGGCAGCGTGCCGCACGTCGGGCGCGGTGAAGGACCCGCCCTCGACCCGTCGGTCCGCAGGGCGCTGACCGTCGGGTTCGCCGCCGTGTGCTTCCAGCCGCTGTACAACCGGGGCACCTTCGACGGCTGGGGCGGCCCCGCCCACGCGCTGCTCCTGCTCGCCCTGCTCTCCCTCACCGCGCTGTGCGACGCCGTGCTCGCCGCCGCGCTGGCCCACTCCCGCACCGGATGGCCCTTCCTGCCGACGCTGCGCGACGAACTGCGGGCCGTACCCGGCATCGGGGCCGCCGTCATCGCCACGGGCGCGGTGATGGCGCTCGGGGTCGCGGTCGTGGGGCTGTGGGCACTGCCCGTCTTCTCCGTGCCCCTGCTGCTCGCACAGCTTTCCTACCGGCGGTACGCCGCCGTGCGTGCCACCTACCGGCAGACCATCACCTCCCTCGCGCGGGCCACCGAGATCGCCGGATACACCCCGGCCGGGCACGCCCGCCGGGTCGCCGCGCTCAGCCGGGCGGTGGGCCGGGACCTCGGGCTGACCGAACCCGGACTGAGCGTGCTGGAGTACGCCGCCCTGATGCACGACATCGGCCAGCTCAGCCTCGTCGACCCGGTCCCCGACGGCGCCACCGCCGTCCTGCCGGTCACCGAACAGCGGCGGATCGCGCTGCTCGGCGGCGCGGTGGTGCGCCAGACCGGGGTGGACCCGCGCGTGGCCGCGATCGTCGAACGCCAGGCCGACCCGCACCGGGAACAGCCACTCGCCGCACGTATCGTCCGGGTGGTCAACGCGTACGAGGAGAAGTCCCGGGAAGGAGGGCCCGGCGGGCCGCTGACCGCGCTGGAGGAACTGCGCCTGGGAACCGCCGGGGAGTACGCGCCGGAGGTGGTCGAAGCACTGGCCCGGGTGCTGTCACGGAACACGGAGGAGGCGCGTGAACACCAGGGCCGAGCGTGGCGAGGGCCACGAACGGGACTGTCTGACCCCGGCCGAGGCTGGGTAACCCATGGGTAATGAGCGCCCTCGCGGCCGTACGTGGTTGGATGCGAAGAAGAGGGTGTCCGGGGGCGCGGACAGGTACGGCCAGCCCACCGACGGAACTGGCAGGCGGGAATCGTGAGGATCTTCGGCAAGGGACGGCACCGGCCCTCCGCCTCCTGGCGGCAGGCCACGGACCGTGCGTTCACGCTCATCGGCGACGGCCGGTACGAGGACGCGGGAGCGCTGCTGACCCGCGCCGCCGACCTGGAGCCCTGGTTGTCGGAGTCCTGGTTCAACCTCGCGCTGCTGCACAAGTTCCGGCACGACTGGGAGCAGGCGCGGTCGGCCGGTCTGCGGGCCGTGGCGCTGCTCGACCGCGACACGGGCGCTCCCGACTGGTGGAACGTCGGCATCGCCGCCACCGCCCTGCAGGACTGGCCGCTGGCCCGGCGGGCCTGGCAGGCCTACGGACTCAAGGTGCCCGGCCCGGCCACCGACTCCGGTGAGCCCCTCGGCATGGACCTGGGCAGCGCGGCCGTACGGCTGTCCCCGGAGGGGGAGGCGGAGGTGGTGTGGGGCCGGCGCCTGGACCCCGCCCGGATCGAGGTGCTGTCCATTCCGCTGCCGTCCTCCGGGCGCCGCTGGGGCGAGGTCGTCCTGCACGACGGCGTGCCGCACGGGGAGCGGAGCACCGCCGCCGGACACACGTACCCGGTGTTCGACGAGATCGAGTTGTGGGCGCCCTCGCCGGTGCCGACCTGGGTGGTACTGCTGGAGGCCGCGACCGAGGCCGACCGGGACGCGCTGGAGCAGCTGGCCTCCGACGCCGGGTTCGCGGCCGAGGACTGGTCGTCCTCCGTACGGCTGCTGTGCCGGATGTGCTCGGAGTCCCGGATGCCGTCGGACGAGGGGGAGGGCGAGCATCTGGATCCGCACGATCACAGTGAGCCGGGGCATCCGGGGCCGCTGGGGCATCGTACGGACGGGCAGTTGTGGGTGCCGGAGAGGGAGTGCGGGGTGGCTGCGCCGGCTTCCTTGGTCCGGGGGTTGTTGGACGGGTGGGTTGCGGACAGTCCGGACTCGCGGGACTGGCGGGATCTTGAAGAGGTCTGCTGAGGCCGTCGACCGCGTGCGGGTCCGTTGTGGTTGATCGCGCCCACGCGGCGGAGCCGCACATCGACACGGTCCCGCGTCCCTGAAGGGGCGCTTCACCGTACCCTTGTCAGATCACAACCCCGGTTTTACTCAGGAAGGCACACGTCGGTCATGGCTCAGCAGGACACCGATCAGCAGCACGCGGGCGTGCTCCCCGTCGACGGCGAGGGGTACGTCATCGACACGGAGGACTGCGAGGAGCGCGAGACGGCGTGGCGGGAGCGCGGTACCTCGCGCCCGATCACCGTGGTCGGCAACCCGGTGCTGCACCAGGAGTGCAAGGACGTCACGGACTTCGGCGACGAGTTCCAGCAACTGGTCGCCGACATGTTCGCCAGCCAGCGCACCGCCGAGGGCGTGGGCCTGGCCGCCAACCAGATCGGCGTGGACAAGAAGGTCTTCGTCTACGACTGCCCGGACGACGAGGGCGTGCGGCACGTCGGCGTGATCTGCAACCCCAAGCTGGTCGAACTGCCCGCCGAGCAGCGCCGGCTGGACGACAGCAACGAGGGCTGCCTGTCGGTGCCCACGGCGTACATGCCGCTGGCCCGCCCCGACTACGCCGAAGTGACCGGCCAGGACGAGAAGGGCAACCCCGTCCGGGTACGCGGCACCGGCTACTTCGCACGGTGTTTGCAGCACGAGACCGACCACCTCTATGGCTACCTCTACATCGACCGGCTGTCCAAGCGCGAACGCAAGGACGCGCTACGGCAGATGGCCGAGAACGAGCCGCGTTACCCCGTGGTGGCCAACGACTGACCTGCCCTCGGGGCCCCTCCCTCTCCTCACGAACGGCGTCCGATCGAGCACCTTTTCGATCGGGCGCCGTTCGTCTGTGTGGCCTCCGTAGTGGTGAAAGAAGCAAATCCGTTCCCAGAGCGGTCAGTTGTGGTGCTGAATGGAGGTGCGGGGATACGCACGGCGTGCGCCCGGCTCAGGGGTGGGCGCACGCCGACTGGCGGCAGAGAGGGGATTGTTCGTGCATGCTTTGTCACACGGCACCGCATCGACACCGACCACCATCGCAGTTCCACCAGCGCTGTCTCTTCCGGTGATCGAGGCGGCGTTTTCCCGGCAACTCCACCCGTATTGGCCCCGACTTCAACAGGCGACCAGGGCGTGGCTGCTCGAAAAGCGGCTCATGTCCGCGGACAAGGTGGAGGAATATGCCGATGGCCTGTGCTACACCGATCTTATGGCGGGCTACTACATAGGCGCCCCCGACGACGTCCTGCAGGCGATAGCGGACTACAGCGCGTGGTTCTTCGTCTGGGACGACCGGCACGACCGCGACATCGTGCACGGCCGCCCCGCCGCCTGGCTGCGGCTGAAGGACCGGCTGCACAGGGCCCTCGACAGCCCCGGTGACCACCTGGACCACGAGGATCCGGTGGTGGCGGGGCTCGCGGACAGCGTGGAGCGGCTGTACGCGTTCCTGCCGGGCGGCTGGAACGACCGGTTCGCCCGGCACTTCCACGAGGTGATCGAGGCGTACGACCGGGAGTTCCACAACCGTACGAAGGGGATCGTCCCCACCGTCGAGGAATATCTGGAACTGCGCCGGCTCACCTTCGCGCACTGGATCTGGACCGATCTCCTGGAACCGAGCGCGGGCAGTGAACTGCCGGACGAGGTACGAAGGTACCCCGCCTACCGGAAGGCGGCGCTGCTCAGTCAGGAATTCGCCGCCTGGTACAACGACCTCTGTTCCCTTCCGAAGGAAATAGCGGGCAGTGAGGTGCACAATCTCGGCATCAGTCTCATCACCCACGAGGGACTCACGCTCGAAGAGGCAATCGCGGACGTGAGGCGCCGCGTCGAGGAATGCATCAGCGAATTCCAGGACGCCGAACGAGACGCCCTGCGCTTCGCGGACGCTCTCGACGACGGCACGGTGGGAGGAAAGGAAACGAGTGCCGCCGTACGCGCCTGCGTCGGCAACATGCGGAACTGGTTCAGCTCCGTCTACTGGTTCCACCACGAGTCCGGCCGGTACCGGGTCGACAGCTGGGACGACCGGTCCACACCCCCGTACGTCGACAACGAAACGGCAGGTGAGTCATGACCGTCGAGTCGGTGGACCCCGAAACGGCCGGGGAGACCGGACTGCGCGAGCCCCCGGTGGCCGGCGGAGGCGTCCCCGTCCTGGGCCACGGCTGGAAACTGGCGCGCGATCCGCTGTCCTTCATGTCCCGGCTGCGCGACCACGGCGACGTCGTGCGCCTCAAGCTCGGACCGAAGACGGTGTACGCCGTCACCACCCCCGCCCTCACCGGGGCGGTGGCGCTGAGCCCCGACTACATCATCGCCGGACCGCTCTGGGAGTCCCTGGAGGACCTGCTCGGCAAGGAGGGCGTCGCCACCGCCAACGGTCCGCTGCACCGGCGCCAGCGCCGCACCATCCAGCCCGCGTTCAGGCTCGACGCCATCCCCGCGTACGGGCCGATCATGGCGGAGGAGGCGTACGCGCTCGTGGAGCGCTGGCGCCGCGGCGAGGCGCTGGACATCACGGTGGAGTCCTTCCGCGTGGCCGTCCGGGTGGCCGCCCGCTGCCTGATGCGCGGCAGCTGCATGGACGCCCGGGCGGAACGCATCTGCGCCGACCTCACCACGCTGTTCGGCGGGATGTACCAGCGCATGGTGATACCGCTCGGACCGCTCTACAAGGTGCCGCTTCCGGCCAACCGGGAATTCAACCGCGCGCTGGCCGATTTGCATGTCCTGGTCGACGAGATCGTCGCCGACCGACGGGCAGGCGGTCAAAAGCCGAACGATTTGCTGACGGCTTTGCTGGAGGCGGAGGACGAGAACGGCGAGCCCATCGGGGAGCAGGAGATCCACGACCAGGTCCTCGCCATAATCACCGCCGGCAGCGAAACCGTCGGATCCACGATCATGTCGCTCCTCCTGGTTCTCACCGAGCACCCGGAACTCGGCGACAAGATCCGCGACGAGGTGAAATCCGTCGTGGGTGACCGCCCGGTCGCATTCGAGGACGTCCGGAAGCTGACGTACACCGCGAATGTCGTCACCGAGACCCTGCGGCTGTATCCGGCCGTCTGGATATTGACGCGCCGCGCGGTGACCGACACGGAACTCGGCGGATACCGCATTCCCGAGGGCGCGGACCTCATCTACAGTCCGTACGCGATCCAGCGCGACCGGCGGTCGTACGAGCGGCACGAGGAGTTCGACCCCGACCGCTGGCTCCCCGAGCGGGCGGGGGACGTGCCCAAGTACGCGATGAGTCCGTTCAGCGTGGGCAACCGCAAGTGCCCCAGCGACCACTTCTCGATGGCCGAGCTCACGCTCATCACCGCGGTGGTCGCCTCCGCCTACCGCTTCGACCACGCGCCCGGCTCCGACGCCAAGCCCCGGATCGGCATCACGCTCCGACCACGCCGGCTGATGCTGCGGGCGACACCCCGCTGACCCGCGCGGCGCGCGTTCAGGCGGCCTGAGGGCCCCTGAACGTGCGCCGGTAGGCCTGGGGCGTCGTACCGACGGCGCGGACGAAGTGGTGGCGCAGTGCCGCCGCGTTGCCGAAGCCGGTACGGCCCGCGATCGCGTCCACCGTCTCGTCCGTCGCCTCCAGCAGGCGCTGCGCCAGCAGCACCCGCTGGCGCAGGATCCAGCGGTAGGGCGTGGTGCCGGTCTCCTGCTGGAAGCGGCGGGCGAAGGTACGCGGCGACATGTGGGCGCGGGCGGCGAGCTGCTCGACGGTGGTCTCCTCGTCGAGGTGCCGTTCCATCCACACCAGCACATCGGAGACGGTGTCGCCCCCGGACCGCGGCAGCGGGCGCTCGATGTACTGGGCCTGCCCGCCGTCGCGGTGCGGGGGCACCACCATGCGCCGGGCGATCTTGTTGGCGACCTCCGGACCCTGCTCCTTGCGCACCAGATGCAGACAGGCGTCGATGCCGGCGGCGGTGCCCGCGGAGGTGATCACCGGGTCCTCGTCGACGTAGAGCACATCCGGCTCGACCGTCAGATGGGGATACTTCCTGGTCAGCACCTCCGCGTGCTTCCAGTGGGCGGCGGCACGCCGGCCGTCGAGGAGTCCGGCGGCGGCGAGCACGAACACCCCGGAGCAGACGCTGAGCACCCGCGCGCCCCGGTCCACCCCTCTGCGCAGGGCGTCCAGCAGCTCGGGCGGGAACTCCCGGGACACATAGGAGGAACCGGCGGGCACGGCGATGAGGTCCGCCGTCTCCAGGCGCTCCAGACCGTGCTCGACCTGGAGGGAGAAGCCCGTGTTGGTGCGCACCGCCGGGCCGTCGGCCGAGGCGACGGCGAAGTCGTAGACCGGCAGGTCGTCGTCGCTGCGGTCGACGCCGAAGACCTCGCAGACGACACCGAGTTCGAAGGGGTTCACACCGTCGAGGAGGACGGCGGCCACGTTCTGGAGCATGGCTCCAGTGTGCCGCGTCCATGGCAGTAAATCGAGGGTGTACGGCAGTCCTGCCACTGCCGGTAAGGAGCATCGGGCGGGACAGTGGTGTCCATGGATACGACGCGGATACAAGCACTGACCTCGATGGTGGCCGTCCTCGGCCTGTTCGTCCTCATGACCCTGCCCGCGCTGATCGGCATCGCGCGCGAGCGGCGGATCGACCGGCAGATCAAGCGGGCCGAGGCCGCCCGAGCCGCCGCCGGGCGACGTGAGGAGCCGGCGGTCTCACGCCCGGCGGTCTCACGCCCGACGGTCTCACGCCCGGCGGTCTCACGCCCGGCGGTCTCACGCCCGGCGGCGAATGCCGCACCGCACCGCACCGCGCGAGCGGCGTGACGGCGGGGCGGCACCCGGGCGCCCGGCTGTCTAGAAGTCCTCGTCCAGGTCGACCGTGCCCTCCACGGCGACCTGGTACGCGGACGGCCGCCGCTCGAAGAAGTTCGTCAGCTCCTGGACCCCCTGCAACTCCATGAAGGAGAACGGGTTCTCCGAGCCGTACACCGGCGCGAAGCCCAGCCGGACCAGCCGCTGGTCGGCGACGCACTCCAGGTACTGCCGCATCGACTCGGTGTTCATGCCCGGCAGCCCGTCCCCGCACAGGTCCCGCGCGAACTGCAGCTCCGCCTCGACCGCCTCGCGCAGCATGTCGGTGACCTGCCGGCCCAACTGCTCGTCGAACAGTTCCGGCTCCTCCTTGCGCACGGTGTCGACCACGTCGAAGGCGAAGGACATGTGCATCGTCTCGTCCCGGAACACCCAGTTGGTGCCGGTGGCGAGGCCGTGCAGCAGACCCCGGCCGCGGAACCAGTAGACGTAGGCGAAGGCGCCGTAGAAGAACAGGCCCTCGATGCACGCGGCGAAGCAGATGAGGTTCAGCAGGAAGCGGCGGCGGTCGGCCTGTGTCTCCAGCCGGTCGATCCGCTCCACCGAGTCCATCCACCTGAAGCAGAACTCCGCCTTCTCCCGGATGGACGGGATGTTCTCCACGGCCGCGAAGGCCGCCGCCCGGTCGTCCGGGTCGGGCAGATAGGTGTCGAGGAGCGTCAGATAGAACTGGACGTGCACCGCCTCCTCGAAGAGCTGCCGCGACAGGTACAGCCGCGCCTCCGGGGAGTTGATGTGCTTGTAGAGCGTCAGCACCAGGTTGTTCGCCACGATCGAGTCGCCCGTCGCGAAGAACGCGACCAGCCGTCCGATCAGGTGCTGTTCCTCCGGGCTGAGCTTCGCCAGGTCGGCGACGTCCGAGTGGAGGTCGACCTCCTCCACGTGCCAGGTGTTCTTGATGGCGTCCCGGTAGCGCTCGTAGAAGTCGGGGTAGCGCATGGGGCGGAGAGTCAGCTCGAAGCCGGGGTCGAGCAGGTTCTTGGTGGTCATCACTGGCAGGCCTCGCAGGACTCGGGGTTTTCCAGGGAGCAGGCGACGGCCTCGGGGTCGGCCGCCTGCGGGACGGGAGTGGTGGCGCGCGCCGCGCGGGCGATCCGGGTCGCCGGGCGGGAGCGCAGGTAGTACGTGGTCTTCAGGCCCTGCTTCCAGGCGTACGCGTACATCGAGGAGAGCTTGCCGATGGTGGGCGTCTCCAGGAACAGGTTCAGCGACTGCGCCTGGTCCAGGAACGGGGTGCGGGCGGCGGCCATGTCGATCAGACCGCGCTGCGGGATCTCCCACGCCGTGCGGTACAGCCGTCGCACGTCCTCGGGGATCCACGCGAAGTCCTGCACGGAGCCGTTGGCTTCGCGCAGTGCCTCACGGGTCCGCGCGTCCCACACGCCGAGCCGCTTCAAGTCGTCCACCAGGTACGAGTTGACCTGGAGGAACTCCCCGGACAGCGTCTCGCGCTTGAACAGGTTGGAGACCTGCGGCTCGATGCACTCGTACACGCCCGCGATCGACGCGATGGTGGCGGTGGGCGCGATCGCCAGGAGCAGCGAGTTGCGCATCCCGGTGGCCGCGATCCGCGTCCGCAGCGCCGCCCAGCGTTCCGGCCAGGAGAGCTCGGCGTCGTAGTGGTCGGGGTGCAGCACGCCCCGGGCGGTACGGGTCTTCTCCCACGCCGGGAGCGGGCCGCTGCGTTCGGCGAGGTCGGCGGAGGTCTCGTACGCGGCGAGCATGATCCGCTCGGCGATCCTCGTGGACAGCGCCTTCGCCTCGGGGGAGTCGAAGGGCAGCCGCAGCTTGAAGAAGACGTCCTGGAGGCCCATGGCGCCGAGACCGACGGGACGCCACCTGGCGTTGGAGCGGCTCGCCTGCCCGGTCGGATAGAAGTTGATGTCGACGACCCGGTCGAGGAACGTCACAGCGGTGCGCACCGTCTCGTCGAGGCGCTCCCAGTCGATGTCCCCCCGGTCCACGAAGGCGCCGAGGTTGACCGATCCCAGGTTGCAGACCGCCGTCTCCCCGTCGTCGGTGACTTCCAGGATCTCCGTGCAGAGGTTCGAGGAATGGATGACGTGGCCCGGCTCGGCGGTCTGGTTCGCCGTCCGGTTGGCCGCGTCCTTGAAGGTCATCCAGCCGTTGCCGGTCTGCGCGAGGGTGCGCATCATGCGGCCGTACAGCTCGCGGGCCGGGAGGGTCTTCCTCGCCAGGCCCTTCGCCTCGGCGGCCCGGTACGCCGCGTCGAACTCCTCGCCCCACAGGTCGACCAGTTCGGGCACGTCCGCCGGGGAGAACAGCGACCAGGGCGCGTCGGCGTTCACCCGGCGCATGAACTCGTCCGGCACCCAGTGCGCGAGGTTCAGATTGTGCGTACGGCGGGCGTCCTCGCCGGTGTTGTCGCGCAGCTCCAGGAACTCCTCGATGTCGGAGTGCCAGGTCTCCAGGTAGACCGCCGCCGCGCCCTTGCGCCGGCCGCCCTGGTTCACGGCGGCGACCGAGGCGTCCAGCGTCTTCAGGAACGGGACGATGCCGTTGGAGTGCCCGTTGGTGCCGCGGATCAGCGAACCCCGGGCGCGGATGCGGGAGTAGGACAGGCCGATGCCGCCGGCGTGCTTCGAGAGGCGGGCGACCTGGTGGTAGCGGTCGTAGATGGAGTCCAGCTCGTCCTTGGGGGAGTCGAGGAGGTAGCAGGACGACATCTGCGGGTGGCGCGTGCCGGAGTTGAACAGCGTGGGGGAGGAGGGCAGGTAGTCCAGGCGGCTCATCAGCCCGTACAGCGCGGCGACCTCGTCCACGGAGCGGGCGCCGTCGTCCTCGGCGAGTCCGGTGGCGACCCGCAGCAGGAAGTGCTGGGGCGTCTCGACGACCTTGCGGGTGACCGGATGCCGCAGCAGGTAGCGGCTGTGCAGGGTGCGCAGGCCGAAGTAGCCGAAGCGGTCGTCGGCCCCGGTGTCGATCAGCGCGTCCAGACGGGCGGCGTGCAGCCGGACGAACGCGGCGGTCCGGTCGGAGATCAGGCCCTCGCGGTGCCCGGTCGCGACGGACCCGGTGAACGAGGTGACGCCCTGCGAGGCGGCCTCGGCGCGGATGCCGATGGTCAGCAGCCGGGCGGCGAGCCGGGAGTAGGCCGGGTCCTCGGAGATGAGCCCGGCCGCCGCCTCGGTGGCCAGCTCCCGCAGCTCCGCCTCGTCGGCGGAAGCGGACCGGCCGCGCAGCGCGGCGGCGGCGACCCGGCCGGGGTCGGCGTCGGGCAGGTCGGCGGTCAGCTCGGTCAGGGTCCGCAGCAGCGCGGCACCGGGGCCGCCGCTCTCCTCGGGCACGTCGATCGCTGAAGCCGGATCGGCTGGCGCGATGGTCACGTGGGGCTCTCCCTCGCTCGGCACGGGGGCCTCGAAGAGCGCAGGGGGCAGTACACGAGCGCACGCGGCGTCGCGTCCACCGGCCCATTCCGCGAGGCCCGGACGTCAGGGCACCCGGACCGGACGGCCGGGCGCACTGTCGGCAGGTCCTCGGACTGACGCCCGTGCACACGCGTACGCGGGCATGGGTACACCGTTGCGGGACAGTTCCGGATTCACACCGGATTCCCCTGCGACGACAGCGAGCATGAGCATACATCTTGTGTCGGGTGCCGCCAGCAACCCCATATCTTGTGTCGCGCTGGTCTCAGAGTGTCAACTCATAGGTGAGGAGCATGATGTCGTCCAGCTCCGGCAGCGGGTTCCAGTCGCGTTCCGGGGTGCGGGTGAAACCGAGCCGTTCGTAGACGCGGTGGGCGGCACGCATGGTGCGCTGGGTCGACAGCACGACCCGTCCGCACCCCTCGACGGCCCGCGCCCGGTCCACGCAGGCACGCACCAGGGCCTCCCCGGCACCCCGTCCCCGGCCCGCGCGGGCGACCGCCAGCATCCGGATCTCCGCCTCGCCCGGCCCCGCTATGTCGGCCATCGGACCGGGGCCCGGCACGAAGGTCACCCCGCCCAGCACCGACCCGTTCGCCACGGCGACCAGCACCTCGGCGGCGGCCGCCCGTTTCCCCACGTTCCGCAGCTCACCGAGGTACGCGTCGCTCTCCCCGAAGTCGAGCAGCCCGTCCAGCAGATAGGCCTGCGCGGTGATCTCACCGAGTTCCTCGTGCTCGCCGGGTTCCACCGGCCGGATGACGATGTCCATGGGGGGAGTCTGCCGGACGGGTACGACGACGGGCCGCCGGATTTCTCCGGCGGCCCGTCGTCGTACGTCACCGGCGTCAGTGGCTGCTGCCCGCCGTGGCCGGCGGAAGCTCCACCTGGACGCCGGGGTCGCCCGCGTCCGCCGTGTAGTCCTGCGGCTTGGTCTCGTCGATGCCCTCGGGAGCCTTGACGGCCCTCAGGACGAAGGTCAGGACGACCGTGACCAGGACGTTGAGCACGAACGCGGTGAGGCCGATGTAGCCGATCTCCCCGATGCCCGGGATCTCCTTGGACGACCCGCCGAAGTGCTTCTGCGTCGGCGAGGCCACCCCGTACGCGGCGGCCGTGCCGTAGACCATGCCGACCGCCCAGCCGCCGATCAGCGCCCAGCGGTGGAACCAGCGGGTGAACAGGCCGCCCACCAGCGCCGGGAAGGTCTGCAGGATCCAGATGCCGCCGAGGAGCTGGAAGTTGATCGCGACCGTCTTGTCCATGGTCAGGACGAAGACCAGCGCGCCCACCTTCACCAGCAGGGACACGATCTTGGAGACCTGGGTCTCCTGCTTCGGCGTCGCGTCCGGCTTGATGAAGTCCTTGTAGATGTTGCGGGTGAACAGGTTCGCCGCCGCGATCGACATGATCGCCGCCGGTACCAGCGCGCCGATGCCGATGGCCGCGAAGGCCACGCCCGCGAACCAGTCCGGGAACATGTTCTCGAACAGCTGCGGGATCGCCAGCTGGCCGTTGTCGACCTTGACCCCGGCCGCGATCGCCATGAAGCCGAGCAGCGCCAGCAGGCCCAGCATCAGGGAGTACAGCGGAAGGATCGTGGTGTTGCGGCGGATCACCTCACGGCTGCGCGAGGACAGCGTCGCCGTGATCGAGTGCGGGTACATGAACAGCGCGAGCGCCGAGCCGAGCGCCAGCGTGGCGTACGTCCACTGGCCCGCCTCGCCCGGCACCAGCGCACCGCGTGGCGCGCCCGTGGCCGGGTTGGTCTGGCCGTACGCCTCGCTCGCCTTGGCGAAGATCTCGTCGAAGCCGCCCAGCTTGATCGGGATGTAGATGATCGCCACCGCGATCACGATGTAGATCAGCGTGTCCTTGACGAACGCGATCAGCGCGGGGGCCCGCAGACCCGACGAGTACGTGTACGCCGCCAGCACGCCGAAGGCGATCAGCAGCGGCAGGTCCTTGACGAACCAGTTGGTGTCCTCGCCGCCGCCGACACCCATCACGTCCAGCACGGCCTGGATGCCGACCAGCTGGAGCGCGATGTACGGCATCGTGGCCAGGATGCCGGTGACCGCGACGGCCAGCGACAGCCCCTTCGAGCCGAACCGGCCGCGCACGAAGTCGGACGTCGTGACGTAGCCGTGCTTGTGCGACACCGACCACAGCCGGGGCAGGAAGGTGAAGATCAGCGGGTACACCAGGATCGTGTACGGCACCGCGAAGAAGCCGGCCGCGCCCGCCGCGTAGATCGCCGCCGGTACGGCCACGAACGTGTACGCGGTGTACAGGTCGCCGCCGAGCAGGAACCAGGTGACCCAGGTCCCGAACGACCGTCCGCCCAGGCCCCACTCGTCGAGGCTGTGCTCGTTCTCGGCCTTGCGCCAGCGCGCGGCCATGAACCCCATGGCCGTGACCAGCAGGAAGAAGAAGATGAAGACGGCGAGTGCCACGCCGTTCACGCCGTCGTTCACTGCGACGCACCGCCCTTCGCGGCCGAGCGGGCGCGCTGGTCACGCTGCCAGAGCTTGTACGCGATCATCGTCAGGGCGGTGGAGACCAGCACCCACAGCATCTGGTACCAGTAGAAGAACGGGATGCCGATGAACGTCGGGTCGGTCTTCGCGTAGGACCCGACCCACAACATGGCCACGAACGGTGCGACGAGACAGAGGGCGATGACGACGCGCACGGGCGTCACCACCGGTCCTCCTGTGGTTTCTGGGGCTTGTGACATCAGACGGTTCCCGTCCCCTCACTGATCACCGGCGTCAATGCGCGGAAATGTAGGGCAGGGCGTAGCGCGGTCGTAACCCCTCGTCCGCATAGCGGTACCCAGGTGCCGCTCAACCGAGAGACAACAGCAACGAAAACCTTGTCGACCGCCCGTTTCGTCGGGTTTCGCGAGCCCGCTCAGGGCCCGCTCGGGGCCCGGTACGAGCCCTCTGCGGCCTGCTGCGGACTCAGTCCTGGGGGCGCTTCAGGCGCGCGACGAACTTGTACCGGTCGCCCCGGTACACCGACCGCACCCACTCCACCGGCTGTCCGTCCCGGTCCCGCGAGTGCCGGGACAGCATCAGCATCGGCAGACCGACGTCGGTGCCGAGCAGGCCGGCCTCGCGCGGGGTGGCCAGGGACGTCTCGATGGTCTCCTCGGCCTCCGCGAGATGGACGTCGTACACCTCGGCGAGGGCGGTGTAGAGGGAGGTGTACTTCGTCAGACTGCGGCGCAGCGCGGGGAAGCGCTTGGCGCTCAGATGGGTGGTCTCGATGGCCATCGGCTCGCCGTTGGCCATGCGCAGCCGCTCGATGCGCAGCACCCGCCCGCCGGCCGTGATGTCGAGCAGCCCGGCGAGCCGGTCGTCGGCGGTGATGTAGCCGAGGTCCAGCAGCTGCGAGGTGGGCTCCAGACCCTGGGCGCGCATGTCCTCGGTGTACGACGTGAGCTGGAGCGCCTGGGAGACCTTGGGCTTGGCGACGAAGGTCCCCTTGCCCTGGATGCGTTCGAGGCGCCCCTCGACGACCAGCTCCGAGAGCGCCTGGCGCACGGTGGTGCGCGAGGTGTCGAACTCCGCCGCCAGGGTGCGCTCGGGCGGGACCGGAGTGCCGGGCGGCGCCGTCTCGGTCATGTCGAGCAGGTGCTTCTTCAGCCGGTAGTACTTGGGCACACGCGCGGTACGGACCGTGGTCCCACCCTCGTTCTCCGCACTGCTGACGTCGGTGCTCATGCTCTGCCTTCCCGGCTCCGGGTGCCGAAACGACCGACATCCCCATCGGCCGCGGCTGACATCGTGGCACGGCTCGGGGCGGGGGTGTGCCCCGCACGCTCCGTGATCCCCTTTGTATACCCCCGGGGCGGGGGCTGGTCCAGACCACAGGGGGCGGTCAGATCCCCTGCCACTCCGGCTTGTTGGCGTAGGTGTGCCGGAAGTAGTCGGCGAGCTTCAGCTCGGCGGCGGCGGCCTCGTCGACGACCACCGTGGCGTGCGGGTGCAGCTGGAGCGCGGAGGCGGGGCACACCGCCGCCACCGGCCCCTCGACGGTCGCGGCGACCGCGTCCGCCTTGCCCTCGCCGGTGGCGAGCAGGACCAGGTGGCGGGCCTCCAGGATGGTGCCGATGCCCTGGGTGATGACGTGGTGCGGTACCTGGTCGATGTCGCCGTCGAAGAAGCGGGCGTTGTCCACCCGGGTCTGCTCGGTCAGCGTCTTGATCCGGGTGCGGGAGGCGAGCGAGGAGCACGGCTCGTTGAACCCGATGTGCCCGTCCGTGCCGATCCCGAGCAGCTGGAGGTCCACGCCGCCGGCCCCGGCCAGCTCCCTGTCGTACGCCTCGCACGCGCCCTGCACGTCCTCGGCGGTGCCGTCGGGGCCCATGAAGGCGTCCATCCCGATCCCGAGCGGCTCCAGCACCTCGCGTCGCAGCACCGAGCGGTAGGACTCGGGGTGGTCGGCGGGCAGTCCCACGTACTCGTCGAGCTGGGCGATCCGCGCCCGGGAGGTGTCCACGGCGCCGGAGTCCACCTGGGCCGCCAGCGCCTGGTAGACGGGCAGCGGCGTCGAACCGGTCGCCACGCCCAGCAGGGCGTCGGGCTTGCGTCGCAGGAGCTGTGCCATGGCCCCGGCGATGAGCTCGCCGCCCGCCTTGGCGTCCGCAACGATGACAACTTCCACGGTGGGCCTGCCGATCTTGAGGAGGACTCGACTGGGACCGGATCCGTGAGCACGGATCCGTGCGGTGATGCAATGTGGTTTAGACCAATCTCAATCTAACAGAGCGGGTGCGGTGGCCGCGCGCCGAAATTGCCTTGTCCGACCGGCCCCGTGGGGGAACCCCACGGGTTAGGCTGCGTGACGGACGCCCGCGCGGCACCGATGGGACGAACGGCGTCCGACGCATTTACAGGGACAGTGGTCTAGTCCACAATGCGTAGTAGGGCACACCAAGCCTGCCTTCCCCGCACAGGAAGGCGGAACCGAGGAACCGGAGCTCTCTGCCCTGACTGCCCCGGCTCCTCGTCCCTCGGCCGACCGGGACCGCACACCCCACGGCCGATGTTGCTCCGGGCTGCGGTGCCGGGAGGGTTGAGGGTCCCTCTCAGGCGCCGCGGCCCGCGGGTGTTTCGGGCCCCCGCGGACCGCCGGGTACGCTCGCTGACGTGCCCTCCATGAACGAACTCGTACGCCAGCACACCGCCCTCGACGACACCGATCTCGAGTGGCTCCACCTGCTGGTCTCGGAGTGGCAGCTGCTCTCCGACCTCTCCTTCGCCGACCTGGTCCTGTGGGTCCCCACCCGCGACGGCACCCGCTATGTCTCCGTCGCCCAGATGCGGCCCAACACCGGCCCGACCTCCTACCAGGACGACATGGTCGGCCACCTCGTCCCGCGCGGACGCCGCCCCATGCTGGACGCGGCCCTGGACGAGGGCCGGATCGTGCGCGAGGGGGACCCGGAGTGGCGCGAGGAGGTTCCCGTACGGGTCGAGTCCATCCCCGTACGGCGTGAGGGGCGCGTCCTCGGGGTCATCGCGCGCAACACCAACCTGCTCACCGTGCGCACCCCGAGCCGGCTGGAGCTCACCTACCTCCAGAGCGCCTCGGACCTCGCACAGATGATCGCGGCCGGCTCCTTCCCGTTCGCGAACCAGCAGCTGGAGATGGACGCCTCGCCCCGCGTCGGCGACGGGCTGATCCGCCTCGACGCCGACGGCATCGTCCAGTACGCCTCCCCGAACGCCCTGTCCGCCTACCACCGTATGGGTCTCGCCGCCGACCTGGTGGGTCATCACCTCGGGCAGACCACCGCCGAACTGGCCCCTTCCCGCGGTCCTGTGGACGAGGCGCTGGCCAAGGTCGCCAGCGGCTGGGCGCCGCGCGAGTTCGAGATCGAGGCGCACGACGGGGTGATCCAGTTCCGGGCGATCCCGCTCAAACCGAAGGGGACGCGCATCGGTTCGCTGGTGCTGCTCCGTGACGTCACGGAACTTCGCCGCCGCGAACGCGAGTTGATCACCAAGGACGCGACGATCCGGGAGATCCACCACCGGGTGAAGAACAACCTCCAGACGGTGGCGGCGCTGCTGCGCCTCCAGGCACGACGCATCGGGTCCGAGCGCGGCCGCGCGGCGCTGGAGGAGGCGGTGCGCCGGGTGGGGTCCATCGCGATCGTGCACGAGACGCTGTCCCAGAACCTGGACGAGCGCGTGGAGTTCGACGAGATCGCCGACCGCGTCCTCGCGATGGTCGCCGAGATCTCCCCGGGCAAGGTCACCGGCCGGCGCACGGGCCGCTTCGGCATACTCGACGCCGAGGTCGCCACCCCGCTGTCGATGGTGCTGACCGAGGTGCTGCAGAACGCCCTGGAGCACGGCTTCCGCGAGGGCGAGACCGGCACCGTCGAGGTGTCGGCGGTCCGCGGCGGCACCACGAAGGAGACCCGCCTGCTGGTCACCGTGCAGGACGACGGCGTGGGCCTGCCCGAGGGCTTCGACCCGCAGACCGCGGGCAACCTCGGTCTGCAGATCGTACGGACCCTGGTGGAGGGCGAGTTGGGCGGCACCTTCGACATGGTGCCGGCGCCGGAGCGGGGGACCAGGGTGATCCTGGACGTCCCGGTGCAGTCGGACAAGTAGCGGGCCACCCGGGCGAGTGGCGGGCCCGGACGGGTCGCGGGCCCGGACGGCAAAGAGCCCCGGACCGCTGAAAGCGGCCGGGGCTCTTGCTCAACTGCGCGCTGCGGCTCGGGGGCGGGAGAAGCGTACGCGCTGTACGCGCCGCCAAGCTCAGGCTGTCAGCAGGGGTGGGTTGTCAGGCGGATGCCTGACGGGCCCGGTTGCGGGCGGCACGGCGCTTCATCGCGCGACGCTCGTCCTCGCTGAGACC
Organism: Streptomyces sp. NPDC051740; assembly: GCF_044453165.1. Taxonomy (NCBI): domain Bacteria; kingdom Bacillati; phylum Actinomycetota; class Actinomycetes; order Kitasatosporales; family Streptomycetaceae; genus Streptomyces; species Streptomyces sp. NPDC051740. The sequence goes on from NZ_JBITCL010000008.1 coordinate 143,157, forward strand.
ACCCCAGACGCCGCTGTCCTGACCGGACTCGAGTGCCCACTGCAGGCAGCTCTCGATCACCGGGCAGCGGCGGCAGACGGCCTTGGCTTCCTCGATCTGCAGCAGCGCAGGACCGGTGTTGCCGATGGGGAAGAAGAGCTCGGGGTCTTCCTCGCGGCAAACGGCGTTGTGACGCCAGTCCATGGCTGCTACCTCTCCTGGGTATGTAATGCGATTGCTTGTGAATGTGAACGCTTTCACGAATCCCCCGACAAGGGAAGGGCCGACCGCCAGGTTCGCCGGCGTGGTCCTTGGGTTTGAAGAGGGGTTCCGGTGATCTGTTGAGGCCGGTGTTGCGGGCCGTCCCGATCGCCAAGAAGAGACTCGCAAACCTCGGCGGCGGATACAACCCCTTCCGGAAAGTTTTTTTTGATTCTTCGGTGTCGACTAGGTCACAGCCGTACTTCTATGGGGTGGATCCTGGTCTAAACGTTCGACTGAAAGGACTTTGGCCCTTTCTGCTCACACAATCACACGCAGTGCACGGCGTACGCCTGTGAACGTCACGCTGGTTCGCAGCCCCAGGTGGTCACCGTCCATCTGGAGGGGCAGTGGCACCTTCGAATGCAAGGTGAAGCGCGTCAGATCGTGCCGGGAGACCACATGCCTGCCGCGGGGTCCGCGCTCCGGGGACGAAGTGAGCAACTGGGTGCCATACCGGGCAACCGCGGCGGTGGAGAGCCGGTGCAGACCGAAGAGATCGAGCGCCGTATCGAACGAGGCCTTAGGTGACGCGTAGATCGGACGATTGCCGAGAAACGTCCACGGCGAGGTGTTCGAGACTATGGAGAGCGCCAGATCGGTGACCGGCTCCTCGTCCGGGTGCTCGAACGTGATCACCCCGTTCCGGCGGTGCGGATCGCCGAGCAGTTGGCGGACCACCTGGCGCATGTACAGCGCGTGGGTCGACTTCCTGCCGCGCTCCCGCTGCTGCTCCACCCGGCCGACCACACCGGCGTCGAAACCCAGCCCCGCGTTGAAGGTGAACCAGCGGGCCGGGACGGCCTCGTCGTCCGAGCCCGGCGTGCCCGAGGTCAGACCCAGGCCGACGGTGCGCTCGCGGCCCTCGCGCAGCGCGTCCAGCAGGACGCCGGTGGCCTCCACGGGCTGGTTGGGCAGGCCCAGGGCGCGGGCGAAGACATTGGTGGAGCCGCCGGGGACCACGGCGAGACCGGGCAGGTGCTCCGGGTCGGGCCCCGCGTGCAGCAGACCGTTGACGACCTCGTTGACCGTGCCGTCCCCGCCGAGGGCCACCACCAGGTCGATGTCGTCGCTCTGCGCGGCCTGCCGGCCCAGGTCGCGCGCGTGTCCGCGGTACTCGGTGGTGACCGCCTCCAGCTTCATCTCGCTGGCGAGCGCGTGGATCAGTACATCGCGCGTGCGCGCACTGGTGGTGGTTGCCGCCGGGTTGACCACGAGAAGTGCACGCATGACGTGCAGGGTACCTACTGAGCGGTACCGGGCCCAGACCGAGTCGGGGGCGGAGGGGGAGACGGGGCGTGAACCTCGACACGGGGGGCGTGCGCGGCGAGGGCTACCCTTCAGGGGTGAGCAGCGAGCAGACCCCCACCGCCACCCCGGACGCCACCGGCCCCCGCCCGCGCCGTCTGACGTACGCCGCGGCGCTGGCCGCCCTGGAGGGGCTCGCGCTGGTGGCCGGCGGCGTGTGGATGTCGGTCCTCGCCCTCACCGGCGAGCCGGACGACCGTCAACAGGCGATCACCGGCGGCGTGACGCTGATCGTGCTCGCGCTGCTCCCGCTGCTCGCCGCGCGGGGGCTGTTCGCCCGGCGGAGCTGGAGCCGCGGCCCCGCCGTCATCACACAGATCATCGCGCTGCCGGTGGCCTACAACCTGCTGCGCTCCGACAGCGTGGCCATCCCGGCCGGAATCGCGCTCGCCGTCGTGTCCGTCACCGCGCTGGTCCTGCTGGTCAACCCCGAGACGACCCAGGCCCTCGGCATCCGGGGGCCCGGGAACGCCGAGAAGTAGCGCCCGCCCCCGGACCTGGCCGGGGCCACGGGGTCCGGCGCGCACTCCCCCGGAGAGGGACCCGCAGCGGTGTCGCCGTGGGTCGCCGATTCCCCTCGTGCTCGGCTTTGCTCGCGCGAGGGACCCCTGTCGCGTCGACGCCCTCCTCGGCCTTGCAGCCGTACGCTCCCCACGCTCGACCGCGCTCGCGCGGGAGGGATCCCCGTGACCTTCGCTCGGCCCGGCTGCGAGGCGCCGTCACCCGGGGTCGGCCTGATCCGGAGGACAGGCCCCGGCGCCCCGGCGCCCGCGTCGGGTCACTCCTCCACGAGGAGCTTCTCCCGCAGCTGGGCCAGGGTGCGGGCCAGTAGCCGGGAGACGTGCATCTGCGAGATGCCGACCTCCTGGGCGATCTGCGACTGGGTCATGTTGCCGAAGAAGCGCAGCAGCAGGATCCGCTTCTCGCGCGGCGGCAGGTCCTCCAGCAGCGGTTTGAGCGACTCCCGGTACTCCACGCCCTCCAGCGCCTCGTCCTCGGCACCGAGGGTGTCGGCGACCGCCGGGGACTCGTCGTCGGTGTCGGGGACGTCCAGGGACAGCGTGGAGTACGCGTTCGCGGACTCCAGGCCCTCCAGGACCTCCTCCTCGGAGATGGCCAGCTTCTCGGCCAGCTCGTGCACCGTGGGGGATCGGCCGTGGAGCTGGGACAGCTCCGCCGTGGCCGTGGTGAGCGCCAGCCGCAGCTCCTGCAGCCGGCGCGGCACGCGCACCGCCCAGCCCTTGTCGCGGAAATGCCGCTTGATCTCACCGACGACCGTCGGGGTCGCGTACGTCGAGAACTCCACGCCCCGGTCGGGGTCGAAGCGGTCGACCGACTTGATCAGCCCGATGGTGGCGACCTGGGTGAGGTCGTCCAGCGGCTCACCGCGGTTGCGGAAGCGGCGCGCGAGGTGCTCGACGAGCGGCAGATGCATGCGCACCAGGCGGTTGCGCAGCTCCGCGTACTCGGGAGTGCCGTCCTGCAGCGTGCGCAGCTCGAGGAACATGGCGCGCGCCCCGCTGCGGTCCTGCGGGTTGTGGTGCGCGTGCCCGCCCTGGGTGCCCGGAGTACCGGGGGTGCTCCGCGCGCCCCGGGCGGCGGGCGCCCGCGGCGCCTCGTCCTCGGCGTGTCGCTCGTGCTCGCTCATCGTCCCGCCCGTCGCCCTTCCCCGAGCGCTCGCCTCGTCCCCCGCTGCCGGCCTGGCCCTGGCGGGGGCGCCCCCCTGGCCCGGAGCGACCCCGGCCGGCCCGGCCGCGGGCGTGCCCCGCGCGGCACCGCCGGACTGCCCGCCGTCCGGGACGACGGTCTCCGTGGAGTCGTCCTCCGGATGCGGCCGGGCCTGCTCGGGGATGCCGTCGATGCCGTCCGGCACGCGCTCGGCCGGCAGCTCCCGTGTGCCGCGTTCTTCGTCCCGCACCGGCCCGTCCTCGCTCCTCACGCCGGCCCGGGTCCCGCGCCGCGCTGTTTGTAGAGGCTGATCGACACGGTCTTGTCCTCGTCCACGGCGGAGGAGACCTTGCCCGCGAGCGCGGACAGCACGGTCCAGGCGAAGGTGTCCCGCGAAGGGGCGTGACCGTCCGTGGTCGGCGCCGAGACGGTCACCTCGAGCGAGTCGTCGACGAGCCGGAAGACACAGCTGAGCACCGAACCCGGCACGGCCTGCTGGAGCAGGATCGCGCAGGCCTCGTCGACCGCGATGCGCAGGTCCTCGATCTCGTCGAGGGTGAAGTCCAAACGGGCCGCGAGACCGGCCGTGGCCGTACGCAGCACCGACAGGTAGGCCCCCGCGGCCGGCAGCCGGACTTCCACGAAGTCCTGGGTCGCGGGCTCGCCTGCGATCTGGGACACCCTCACCTCCAAGGTGGTACAAGCGTTTCAGGGCCTGATTCGCCCCCGGGTAACGCGCTACGTGGTTCAGCGGTGACGCTATCGCGCTCCCGACGGTCCTGTCCCCGGGACCCCGACCCGTATGTCGTCACTCATAGTAAAACTATGAATACGCTCCGTGGCTAGGGGTCTGCGGCTCCCAAATGGGAAGAGCGCGCGCCGCATTGACGTACCCAGACGTCAGACGGTCGAACCGTCCGGCACCGGGGTCACTCCGGGTCACACCAGTACGTGGTCCACAAAGCACCAGCGCCAGTCCTCGCCGGGCTCATGGGTCCGCATCACGGGATGGCCGGTTTCCCTGTGGTGTTCCGTGGCGTGCCGGTTCGGCGAGGAGTCGCAGCACCCGACGTGGCCGCAGGTGAGGCAGAGGCGCAGCTGCACCGGATCGGTGCCGTCCCGCAGGCACTCCGGGCACGTCTCACCGAGCGGGACGGGTTCCGGGTGCGGCAGCGCGTCGGCGTGCGTGCACTGTTTCATGATTGCCAGATTACGACGCCCGCGCGGGGAGCCGCGCGGAAAAACGAGGGTGGGCCGGACATGGATGTGATGCCGCTGCTGTTGCTGGTGGCGGGCAGCGCCGCGATCGCCGCGGCCGCCCGGCGCACCCCGGTGCCGCCACCGCTGCTGCTGGTCGCCGCCGGGCTGGCGGTCAGCTACCTCCCCGGCGTCCCCGAGTACACGCTCGACCCGCACATCGTCCTGCCGCTCGTCCTGCCCCCGCTGCTGCACACGGCGGCCACCGACAGCTCCTACCTCGATCTGCGGGCGCAACTGCGTCCGGTGGCACTGCTGTCGGTGGGGTACGTGCTGTTCGCGACGTTCGCCGTCGGCTGGGTCCTGTACCTGATCGTGCCGGGCCTGCCGCTGACCGCGGCGCTGGTGTTCGGTGCCGTGGTGGCCCCGCCGGACGCGGTCGCGGCGACGGCGGTGGCACGCCGGGTGGGCCTGCCGTCCCGGATCACCACCATCCTCCAGGGCGAGTCCCTGCTGAACGACGCCACCGCGATCACCGCGTTCCGGGTGGCCGTGGCGGCCGCGGTCGGCGAGGGCGCGACCTGGGCCGGGGGAGTCGGCGAGTTCCTGCTCGCGGCGGTCGGCGGGCTGGCGGTCGGCCTGGTGCTGATGGCACCGCTGCACTGGCTGCGCACCCACGTGAAGGAGGCGCTGCCGCAGAACACGCTCTCCCTGCTGATCCCGTTCGTCGCGTACGCCGTCGCCGAGCAGGTGCACGCCTCCGGTGTCATCGCCGTGGTGGTCGTCGCCCTCTACCTGGGGCACCGCGCGTGGGAGGTCGACTTCGCCACCCGCCTCCAGGAGGACGCGGTGTGGAAGATGGTCGCGTTCGTCCTGGAGTCCGCGGTGTTCGCGCTGATCGGACTGCAACTGCCCGTCGTCCTGAGAGGACTCGGCGAGTACGAGGGCATCGACGCCGCCTGGTACGCGGTCGCCGTCTTCGCAGTGGTCGTCGTGATCCGGTTCCTCTGGGTGTACCCGGCGACCTGGCTGCCGCCGATGCTGTCGGCGAAGATCAGGGAACGCGAGGGGAGACCCGGCTGGAAGGCGCCGTTCGTCATCGCCTGGGCCGGAATGCGGGGTGTGGTCTCGCTGGCCATCGCCTTCTCGATCCCGGTCGCCGCCGAGGGCGAGGACTTCCCGCAGCGCAACCTGCTGCTCTTCCTGACCTTCACCACCGTCATCGGCACCCTGGTCGTGCAGGGGCTGACGCTGCCCCCGCTGATCCGGATGCTCAAGCTCCCCGGACGCGACGTGCGGGCCGAGACCCTGGCCGAGGCCAACGCCCAGGCGCAGGCCTCCCGGATCGCCGAGCAGCGCCTGGACGAACTGCTCGCCGACGAGCGCAACGCCCTGCCCGCACCGCTCGCCGAACGCCTGCGCACCGTCCTGGAGCGCCGCCGCAACGCCGTCTGGGAACGGCTCGGGCAGGTCAACCCGGTCACCGGGGAGTCGGTGGACGACACCTACCGGCGGCTGTCCCGGGAGATGATCGGCGCGGAGCGCGAGGTGTTCGTCCGCCTGCGCGACGGCCGCTACATCGACGACGAGATGCTGCGCACGCTGCTGCGCCGGCTGGACCTGGAGGAGGCGGCGGCCTACCGGGAGACGACCTAGCCGCCCGGGGCCTGCCCGGCGGACCGAGCCGGAGGGAACCGGCGGCGCCTTGCAGCCGAGGTGAGCGGGGGCGACGGGGGTCCCCCGCGCGAGCGCGGCCGAGCGTGGGGGAGCGTCCGGCTGCAAGGCGGAGGAGGGCGTCGACGCGACGGGGGTCCCCCGCGCATGGGGTCGCTCCCGCTCCAGCGCGGCCGAGCGTGGGGAAGTCGGCAACCGGTGACAACGCCGCTGGGGGCACCGCCCACACCCTTTCGGGCAGCGGGAAAAGGGCGTGCCGGACCCCGCGTCTCCGGCATGATCCGCCGGACAGGCCCTAAGGGAAGGGCCGCCCGGTGATCACCGCGGCGATCGTGCTCCCGCGCGGGAACGCGTTCTCCTCCGTCAGGGCGACAAGGGCGTAAAGCAACTTGGCGACATAGAGACGTTCGACCGGGATGCCGTGGCGGTGCTCGAAGTCCTCGGCGAACGTGTCGAGTTCCGGGGGGACGCGGGCGTAGCCGCCGAAGTGGAAGCGGTTGTCGAGGCTCCAGTCGCCGCGCGGGCCGCCGAACGCCTCGCTCTGCAGGTCCCGTATGCCGTCGGCCAGGAAACCGCCCTTGAGCACGGGTATGCCCAGCGCGCGCGTCCCGCCGCCGAGCCCGGCGGCCAGTCCGGCCAGCGTGCCGCCGGTGCCGCAGGCCACCGCCACCACGTCCGCCCGGCCGGCCAGCTCCTCCCCGAGCGCCCGGCAGCCGCGCACGGCGGCGGGGTTGCTGCCGCCCTCGGGCACGACGTACGCGTCCTCGGCGTCCGCCGCGCGGAGCACGGCCGCCAGGGTCTCCGGCTCGGTCTTGCGGCGGTACGCCGACCGGTCGACGAAGTGCAGCCGCATCCCGTCGGCCGCGCACCGGGCCAGCGAGGGATTGAGCGGGCGGCCGGCGAGTTCCTGCCCGCGCACCACGCCGACCGTGCGCAGGCCGAGCAGCCGGCCGGCGGCGGCCGTGGCGCGCAGATGGTTGGAGTACGCGCCGCCGAAGGTGAGCACGGTCCGCCCGGCCGCCTCGTCGAGGTTCGGCGCGAGCTTGCGCCACTTGTTGCCGACCAGCTCCGGGTGGATCAGATCGTCCCGCTTCAGCAGGAGCCGTACCCCGTGCCGCTCGAACCGCTGGTCCGTGACCTCCCGCAGCGGGGAGGGCAGCCGCGGGCGCAGGCCCGCGAGGGCGTCGCGGGGGTCGGAGGTGTCGGAGCCGGTCACCGGGCCATTGTCGCCCGCGGCTGCGGCCGCGGTCCCGGAGCATGCCGATCAGGGAAGGGCCGCCCCGCAGGCACCACAGCGCGATCACCGGGTCGCAGATCGCGCAGCCCAGGGACGACGTGTGGGCGAACGGGACGATGGGGTTGCCCTTGATGTGGTGGACGACGTCCCACACGGTGTGCAGCAGCCAGCCGACGCCGATGAACGTCCAGGAGTCCAGGCCGCGGAACGCGACATAGGTGACCAGCGCCGTGAAGACGAACTCCCAGCCGCCCAGCCCGCCGCCGCTTAGGTAGGCGGCGCCCGCACCGGCGACCACGAGGGCGTTCAGGCGCCGCCGGTGCGGTTCACGGACGAGGGACATCAGCAGGGCGTAGAGGACACCGATGCCGACCGGGGCGACGTACTGCATGGCGAGGCCTTTTCCTGGGACCGTCAGGGACGGTCCACCACGCTAGGAGCGGGCCGCCGCGGGCCCCAGCGGAGCGAGCGACAGTTTCCAACGGGTTGTCGCCAGTGGGCCCGTGCGCCGTCGCGCCCGTGCGCCCGCGCGTCCGCACGTCCGCGCGTCACTTCAACCGGTCGCCGATCCGTTTCCTCATCGAGCCCATCGTGAACCCGCGCGGGTCCACCTTCCCCGGCTGCCACTCCTTGTGCCCGATCACCGACCGCTCGTTCCAGCCGTGATGACGGCACACGGCGGCCGCGGCCTTCTCGATGGCCTCCAGCTGGGCCGCCGGCCAGGGGTCCTCGCCGTCGCCGAGGTTCTCGCACTCGAAACCGTAGAAGTGCCGGTTGCCGTCGGTGTTCGCCTCGTTGTCCTTCGGCAGCGCCCTCTCGGCGATCACCGCGCGGAGCACGTCGTCGTCGCCGAGCCCGGCGTGGTTGGCCCTGCCGTAGCCGACGAGGTGGACCCGGCCGTCCTTGGTGATGACGCCGTGGCACAGGGGCCCGGGCAGACCCTCGTAGCCCTTGCGGCAGATGTCGACCGTGCGGGCGCTGCCCTTGGTCACGGTGTGGTGGATCATCACGCCGTGGACCGGGCCCCACGGGCCCTTGTGGTTGCGGTTGTGGTCGCGCCAGTCACCGACCTCGACGACCGTGAGTCCTTCCGCCTTCAGAGCGCGCAGGAACGCGCTCGCGGACATGGGTGGGGCCATGACCGCCCTCCTTCGTGCCGGGCGGCGGCCGCCCTTCGCAACCGCTCGCCACCAGGCCTATACCTAAAAGGAGCGAGTTCAACTACTCGTCCGTCTCCTGTACGAGCCGATCCGGACAATTTCCTTCCGGTACGGCGCGGTCGAACAGGCGCCCATGTCTGCCCAGTCCTCCCAAGATCCAATCCCGCTCGATCGGGTAATGGTGCGCGCACGCTGCGTGAGGAAGGCTTGATCGCGCAATGCCACGCCCGGCACGGCCGGGTGCGGGATCACCATTGGGGAGGGCATTCTCTATGTCGGTAGGCGAAGAGGTCCGCACGGAGCAGGCCAGGCAGCAGCAGAGCCTCGGTACGGCGGCCGCACGTAACCTGGCCACCACGACCAAGTCCGTGCCGCAGATGCAGGAGATCAGCTCACGCTGGCTGCTGCGCATGCTGCCCTGGGTCGATGTGCAGGGTGGCGCATACCGTGTCAACCGGCGGCTGACGTACGCCGTGGGTGATGGCCGGATGACGTTCGTGAAGACCGGCGACCGCGTCGAGGTCATCCCCGCGGAACTGGGCGAGCTTCCGGTGCTGCGGGGTTACGAGGACGACGAGGTGCTGACCGAGCTGGCCGCCCGCTGCCGGCAGCGGGAGATCGAGGCCGGTCAGGTCGTCGCCTCCTTCGGCAGCCCGGCCGACGAGGTCTACCTGCTGGCGCACGGCAGGGTGGAGCGGGTCGGCACCGGCCCCTACGGCGAGGACGAATCCCTCGGAGTCCTCGCCGACGGCGCCTACTTCGGCGAACAGGCGCTGCTGGGCGGGGACGCCATCTGGGAGTACACCGCCCGCACCCTCACCGCCTGCACCGTGCTCGTGCTGCCGCGCGAGGCCGTCGAGCAGGTCGCCGAGCGGTCGGACACCCTGCGCGAACACCTCCGCCGGCGACTCACGGTCCCCGGTCAGCGCACCAACAAATACGGAGAGAAGGAGATCGACCTCGCGGCCGGCCACAGCGGAGAGCCGGACATCCCGCACACCTTCGTCGACTACGAGGCCAGGCCGCGCGAGTACGAACTCAGCGTCGCCCAGACCGTGCTGCGCATCCACACCCGCGTGGCCGACCTCTACAACCAGCCCATGAACCAGACGGAACAGCAGATCCGGCTGACCGTCGAGGCGCTGAAGGAGCGCCAGGAACACGAACTCGTCAACAACCGCGACTTCGGACTGCTCCACAACTGCGAGTACGACCAGCGGATCCAGCCGCACAACGGCGTACCGGGCCCCGACGACATGGACGAACTGCTCAGCAGGCGACGCGGGACCAGGCTGCTGCTCGCCCACCCGCGCGCGATCGCCGCTTTCGGCCGCGAGCTCAACAAGCGGGGACTCGTCCCCGAGACCATCGACATGGGCGGCAACCGCATCCCCACCTGGCGGGGAGTGCCCATCTACCCGTGCAACAAGATCCCGGTGACCGAGGCCCGGACGACCTCCATCATCGCCCTGCGTACCGGCGAGGAGGACCAGGGCGTCATCGGACTGCGGGCCGCCGGCATCCCCGACGAGATCGAGCCGAGTCTGTCCGTGCGGTTCATGGGCATCAACGAACAGGCCATCATCAAGTACCTGGTCACGGCCTACTACTCGGCCGCTGTCCTGGTACCGGACGCGCTCGGCGTCCTGGAGAACGTCGAGATCGGCCGTTGGCGATGACCTGCCGCAGGCTCCCACCCCGCACGCCGTGTCCCCGCCCGCCCGGGCGGGTACACCTCGGAGGTACGCGCTCGGCGGGTGCGGAAGCGCCACACCTCCGCTCCTCCACCGAGCCGGTCCCAGGGGGAAGTCGATGACGGAGTCCATCACGGAGCCGAAGACGGGGCTTACGACGGAGAACACGACCGAGATGCCGGCCGTGCCGGAGCAGCGGCCCGGTGACGGTCACGAGGCGACGGTTCTGCTGGAGCGGGCGCGGACCGCGGTCGACCCGGTGCTGCGGGCCGCCCTCGGCTCGCTGCCCGGCCCGATGCGCCGCGTCGCGCTCTACCACTTCGGCTGGGAGCAGGCGGACGGCACCCCGGCCGGGGGCGGTTCGGGCAAGGCGATCCGCCCCGCCCTGGTGCTCGCCGCGGCCTCCGCCGTGGGCGGGCCCGTGGCCCGGGCGTCCGCCGTACGGGCGGCTGCCGCCGTGGAACTGGTCCACAACTTCACGCTGCTGCACGACGACGTGATGGACCGGGACACCACCCGTCGCCACCGGCCCACCGCCTGGACGGTGTTCGGGGACGCCGACGCGATCCTCGCCGGGGACGCCCTCCAGGCACTCGCCCTGCGGCTGCTCGCCGAGGACCCCCATCCGGCGGCCTCGGCGGCGGCGGCCCGGCTCGCGGACTGCGTGGTCGAGCTGTGCGCGGGGCAGCACGCCGACACGGCCATGGAGCAGCGGGACCCCGGCGAGGTCACCCTCGCCGAGACGCTCGCCATGGCCGAGGCCAAGACCGGCGCCCTGCTCGGCTGCGCCTGCGCGATCGGGGCGCTGTACGCGGACGCCGGGGACGCGGACGTGGCGGCGCTGGACGGGTTCGGCCGGGAGGCGGGACTGGCGTTCCAGCTCATCGACGACGTGATCGGCATATGGGGCGATCCGCGCCGCACCGGCAAGCCGGCCGGCGCGGATCTGGCCGCCCGCAAGAAGTCGTTGCCGGTGGTCGCCGCGCTCACCTCCGGCACCCCGGAGGCCGCGGAACTCGCCGCCGTGTACGCGACACCGCATCACGAGGAGGACGACCTGGAGGAGATCGTGCTGGCCGTGGAGCGGGCGGGCGGCCGGGACTGGGCGCAGACCCAGGCGGCCGACCGGATGGCCCGGGCGATGCAGGAAGTGGCCCGCGCGGTGCCCGATCCGGAGGCGGCGGGCGGGCTGCTGGCCCTGGCCGAGTTCGTGACACGGCGCACCACCTGACGGCCCGCCGGCCGTTACCCCGGCCCCGGAGCCACGGTGCCGTGCGGCTCCTGACCCCGCACGGCACCGTGGCTCCGGCCCGGCGGGTCCCGCACTTCCCCACGGTGTGCGGGACCCGCCCTCCCCACGCCCGTCCCGCACTAGGCTCAACGTCCGTACGTTCAGGGACGGTTGAGGCGAAGGGGCGGACATGGGCGTGGCGATCCGGACGGCTGGGGACGGAGATCGGGAGCTGATCGTCCGGCTCCTGGACGAGGCGTTCCAGGACGACCCGGTCAGTGGCTGGGTTTTTCCCGGTGACGAGTACCGCCGTACGACGCACCACAGGCTCATGGCGGCCTTCACCGACGTCGTACTCGCCGAGGGGCGTGTCGACCTCACCGAGGACGGCTCGGCGTGCGCGCTGTGGATGTTCGTACCGGCGGACGACCCCGGGCACGGCGAGGAGCAGCCGGACGAGGACGGTTTCGCGCGGATGCGCCGGGCCGTCGACCCGGACAACGAGCGGGTGGAGCTGATCGGCCGGCTCACCGCGGACATCCACCCCTCGGGACGGGCCCACGCGTACCTGTGGATGATCGGCGTGACACCCGGTCGCCAGGGCGAGGGGCTCGGCACCGCGCTGGTCGGTTCCGTCCTCGACCGCTGCGACCGGGAAGGGCTGGCGGCGTACCTGGAGGCGAGCAGCGAGCGCAGTGCCCTGCTGTACCGGCGCCTCGGCTTCGAGCCGGCCGGAGAGCCCCTGGCCCTCCCGGACGGCCCGTACATGTGGCCCATGTGGCGCGAACCCCGCACCACCGGCTGACGGACCGGCCGGTCCGGGGCCGGGGAGCCGGCCGTCGGCGGGACCGGGACCCCGAAAGGGACGTTCGGCCCTGGCCGCCGGTGCGCGTCCGGACTTCACTGGCTCGCGGGTAGCACCCGCCGGCCGTACCGAGGGATCCGGCGGGTGTCGGACGACGAGGCCGGCGGGGGCGTGACGATGACGACGACGGGCGACGGCGGCACGACGGGCGGGAACATCGCGGTGGTGGGGCACGCCGACCTGACCCCGGACACGCTCCTGCTGGTGGAGTCCGCGTTGCGGACCCGGCTGGCGCGGCGGCCCGCCCCGGCCGTGGCCATGGTGCGCACCGGCGCGGGAACGCCACTGGCGTCCGGCCGGGCCGCGCGGGCGTCGGGGTGTCCGCTGGCCGTGGTGATCCCCACGCGTATCGGAGTGCCCGCCCTGCCGCCCCGGCGGGACCGGATGGCGGCCGGTGAACTGCTGACCCTCGCCGACGAGGTGCGCCTGCTGACCTACGACCCGGTGGACCGCGACTCCTGCATCGGCGCGGACGAACGGCTCGTCGCCTCCAGCGGTCTCCTCCTGGCCGTCTGGGACGGCTCCCCGTCCGACGGCTGCGACGCCACCGCCCACCTGGTGACCTACGCCCGGGCCCGGGGTGTCCCCGTGGAGATCGTGTGGCCCGCGGGGGCGGCCCGGGAAGCACCGTCAGCCCTCCGCGCGGAGGGCTGACGGCGGGAACAGGGACCATTGGCCCCTGCCCGGAGGCCCCCGCAGGGACCCTTCGACCCATGTGGACACCTCTCCCCGCCGTCGATCATGGGCGCGCGAAACAGCTTGGGGAGGAAGACGTCCGGTGGACGAGATACACATGGAGAAGGTCGAAGCCACGGAGGACGGACGGCCCCGTCCGGTGCCGCCGTCCGAAGGGACCACCGCCGGGGCACCCGCGGTGCGCCGGGCCGCGTGGGTGGACTGGCTGACCACCACCGACCACAAGAAGATCGGCACGCTGTACCTGGTCAGCGCGTTCGTGTTCTTCATCGTCGGCGGGGTCATGGCGCTGATGATGCGCGCGGAACTCGCCCGGCCGGGCCTGCAGATCATGTCGAACGAGCAGTTCAACCAGGCGTTCACGATGCACGGCTCGATCATGCTGCTGATGTTCGCGATGCCGCTGTTCACGGGCTTCGCGAACTGGATCATGCCGCTGCAGATCGGCGCGCCCGACGTGGCGTTCCCGCGGCTGAACATGCTGGCCTTCTGGCTGTTCCTGTTCGGCTCCTCGATCGCCGCCGCCGGTTTCCTCACCCCGGGAGGAGCCGCCGACTTCGGCTGGTTCCTGTACGCCCCGCTGTCGAACGCGGTCTACTCACCGGGCATCGGGGCCGACCTGTGGATCATGGGCGTTGCCCTGTCCGGTTTCGGCTCGATCCTGGGCGCGGTCAACTTCATCACCACGATCATCTGCATGCGCGCGCCCGGTATGACGATGTTCCGCATGCCGATCTTCACCTGGAACGTGCTGCTGACGGCGCTGCTGGTGCTGATCGTGTTCCCGGTGCTGGCGGCGGCGCTGTTCGCGCTGGAGTGCGACCGGAAGTTCGGCAGCCACATCTTCGACTCGGCCAACGGCGGGGCACTGCTGTGGCAGCACCTGTTCTGGTTCTTCGGCCATCCCGAGGTGTACATCCTGGCGCTGCCGTTCTTCGGCATCGTCTCCGAGGTGATCCCGGTCTTCTCCCGCAAGCCGATGTTCGGCTACATGGGCCTGATCGGCGCGACCATCGCCATCGCCGGCCTCTCGGTGACCGTGTGGGCGCACCACATGTACGTCACGGGCGGTGTGCTGCTGCCGTTCTTCGCCTTCATGACGATGCTGATCGCGGTGCCGACGGGCGTGAAGTTCTTCAACTGGATCGGCACCATGTGGAAGGGCAGTCTGTCCTTCGAGACCCCGATGCTGTGGACGCTGGGCTTCCTGACCACCTTCCTCTTCGGCGGTCTGACCGGTGTCATCCTGGCCTCGCCCCCGCTGGACTTCCACGTCTCCGACACCTACTTCGTCGTCGCGCACTTCCACTACACCGTCTTCGGCACGGTCGTGTACGCGATGTTCGCCGGATTCCACTTCTGGTGGCCGAAGTTCACCGGCAAGATGCTCGACGAACGCCTCGGGAAGATCACCTTCTGGACGCTGACGGTGGGCTTCCACCTGACCTTCCTGGTGCAGCACTGGCTGGGTGTCGAGGGCATGCCCCGCCGCTACGCCGACTACCTCGCCGCCGACGGCTTCACCGCCCTGAACACCCTGTCCTCCATCGGGTCGTTCCTGCTCGGCATGTCGATCCTGCCGTTCTTCTACAACATCTGGAAGACGGCCAAGTACGGCAAGCCGGTCGGCGTCGACGACCCCTGGGGCTACAGCCGCTCCCTGGAGTGGGCGACCTCCTGTCCGCCCCCGCGGCACAACTTCACCACCCTGCCGAAGATCCGCAGCGAGTCCCCGGCGTTCGACCTGCACCACCCCGAGATCGCCGCGCTCGAATCGGCGGGGTGAGCCGTGCTGCAGCCCGTTCTGGCCCTCGGGTGCGCGGCGGTGACGGCCGCCGGCAGCGTCTGGTACCTGCCGGCCCTCACCGACCTGCGCGCCGGAGCCGACCGGCCGCTGTCCCGCCGTACGGCGGCGCTCGCCTGCCTGACCGCCTGGGGCACCCTCGGGGTGATCGCCCTGCTGCTGCTCGTGGCCACGGCGTGGTGGATGCCGGCTGGGGTGGCGGTCGTGGGTGGTACGGCCGCCGCCGCCCTGCGGACCGATGCCGCCGTGCGGCGCGCCGGTGAGCAGCGGGAGGCGGCCCGGCAGTGGGCGCAGTTGCCGCACGCCCCGCTGCCCGCCGACGCCCACCGCTCGCGTGGCGCGGTCGCCGCCCTGGCCGTCGCCGGTCCGGTCGCGGGAGCGGCGGCCGCCGTCGTCCTCGGTGTGACCGTCACGGTCCCGGCCCTGGTCGTGGGCCTCTTCCTGGTGATCGCCGTACGACACACCCGTATGGTCCGCCGTACGACGGCGAGCCATGGACACCACAGGCCCTAGGCGTCAGGGCCGCCCATATGCGGAATCCTCCCACCCACTTGCCCCTGATTCGGTAAACCTCCTTGCACCACTACAAGTGAAGTACTACAACTGGAGTTGTTCAGACGAAGGCAGCCCACGGAAAGAGGCCGCGTTGCGAAAGCTCACGTACTACATCGCCTGCTCCATCGACGGCTTCATCGGGGACCCGGAGGGTGACGCGTCGGCGATGTTCGCCTTCGTCGACGATGAGTTCTTCGGATTCCTCGCGGCGGAGTACCCCGAGACCATCCCGACCCCCGGCCGCAGGCAGAGGAACATCGACGACCTGCCGAACAAGCGGTTCGACACGATCGTCCAGGGCCGGGGCAGCTACGACCTGGCCCTGAAGGAGGGCATCACCAGCCCCTACGCCCACCTGCGCGAATACGTCGCCTCCCGCACGCTGGGGGAGTCGCCCGACCCCAACGTCGAGATCATCGCGGACGACCTGGTCGGCCGGGTGCGCGCGCTGAAGGCGGAGGACAGCGCGTACGACATCTACCTGTGCGGCGGGGCCAGGCTCGCCGGCGAACTGGCCGACGAGATCGACGAACTGATCATCAAGACGTACCCCATCGTGCAGGGCTCCGGCATGCCGATGTTCGACTCCGGCTTCGCGATCACGCAGTTCGCGCTGGAGTCGGTGCGCTCGTTCGGCAACGGTGTGCTGGTGCGGACGTACAGCAGGAAGCGCTGAACCCGCTCCGGGCCTACCCTGGGGACATGGACAGCGAACAACCCGTCTGTCCCGCCTGCGGACAGCCGGTGGAGACGGTGGTCCGGCGCCACAAGACACTGGGCGTGTGGGTCCCGGTGTGGACGCACGGCCCGTGCCGCAACCCGAGGTGCCGGGAATCCCGCTCCCACGAAGCGGACGCGGAGGCAGGGGAAGCCGTGAGCCAGGCACCCACCAAGCGCTAGCGTTGCGGCATGGGCGCGGTGGGGCGGTGGGGTGTGGGCATCTGGACGGCCGTCGTGATCGTCGGAGGCGGACTGACCCTGTGGCTGCAGGACGAGACCGAACCGCCGTCCCCGGCCGGCTGGGAAAGGACGGACCCGAGCACGACCCCCCACCTCCCGGAGTGCCCGGTCCCCGAGCCGCCGCCGGACGTCGAGGAAGGCCTGGTGGCCGTCGTCTGCCCCGGCACCACCGACTAGTCCGGCCGGCGGGCCAGTCCGCCCGTCTCCGGATCACGGCCGGTCAGGCAGTACGTGCCGCCCGCCGGGTCCCGCATCACCGTCCAGTGGCCGAACGCGGCCACGCACACCGCACCCAGCTCCTCGTGGAGCGCCCGGGTCGCCCCGATGTCGGCGCAGGCGAGGTCCAGATGGGCGGAGACCGGCCGTTCCTTCTCCAGCCGCTGGAGCAGGACGCGCACGGGCAGCCCGGCCGGCGGCCTGACCACATGGAACTCCGGGAGCGAACCGGGTGCCGAGTTCCAGCCGGGCAACAGCCCACTCCAGAAGGCGACTTCAGCGTCGTAGCCGGACGGCGGAAGATCGAGGCACACCTGGTCCAGACGGCTGCCGTGCACGACGGGCGGCCGTACCGACTCCCCCTGCCAGGGCACCGCGCAGAACGACTGCCCCGCGGGCGACCGCAGCACGGCCCACCCCTCGTGCTCGCCGACCGTCTCCGCGCCCAGCCGCGACGCGTGCGCCACGAACTCCGTTACGTCGTCCACGGAGAAGTCGAGATGGGCGCCGCCCCCGCCCGAGACGACCCCCTGGAGCTTGACGCAGGCGTCGGCGCCGTCCGCCAGCAGGGTGACGAACTCCCCTTCGTCCCCCCGGACTTCGGAAAGCCGTGTGCCCGTGACCGCCGTCCAGAACTCGGCGGCCGGGGCGGACTGAGGGACGGGGCGGTCGATGAAGGCGTACGTCCAGCGGATGTTCATCGCCCGATCGTAGAGCGAGCGCCGCGCGACTACTTGGGCCTGGGCCGTTCCATGAACCGCAGCATGTTCCCCGCCGGGTCACGGAACGCGCAGTCACGCACCCCGTACGGCTGTTCCACCGGCTCCTGGAGCACATCCACACCGGCGGCGCGGACGCGCTCGAAGAGGGCGTCGCAGTCGGTGGTGGTGAAGTTGACCCCGCGCAGCATGCCCTTGGCCAGCAGTTCGGCCATCGCCTGCTTGTCACCGGGGGAGGCGTCCGGGTTCGCGGCGGGCGGTTCCAGCACGATCTCCACGTCCGGCTGTTCCGGCGAGGCGACCGTCACCCAGCGCATCCCCTCGAACCCCACGTCGTTGCGGACTTCGAGACCGAGCACGTCACGGTAGAAGGCCAGCGCCTTGTCGTGGTCGTCGACGGCGATGAAGCACTGGGCGAGCCGTACGTCGTTTCCTGTGTCCATGCGCCCACGCTAGAAGGTTTCGCCAGGATCGACACGTGCCCGGCCCCGGACCGGCCGGGTGTACATCCGCGCCACGCACGGCGGAATGACCGCGCTCTCCTCGTGCGACCGGGCCCGGTACGCGCTCGGCGTCTCCCCGACCAGCTCGGTGAACCGCGAGCTGAACGACCCGAGCGAGGTGCAGCCGACCGCGAGGCACACCTCCGTCACCGTGAGATCGCCCCGCCGCAGCAACGCCTTGGCGCGCTCGATGCGCCGGGTCATGAGATAGGCGTACGGCGTCTGCCCGTACGCCTCGCGGAAGCTGCGCTGGAAGTGTCCGGCCGACATCAGCGCGGTCCGCGCCAGCTCCGGGACGTCGAGCGGCTCGGCGTACTCCCGGTCCATCCGGTCCCGGGCCCGCCGCAGCCGCACCAGATCCTCCAGCTCCATCCGCCCAGCATCCCACGGCCCGCGTGACCGCGGCAGCCGTCCCGCGTACGCCGAAGGGCCCCGGCCGCACGGAGACGGCACGGGACCCTTCGAAGTGTCCGCCGACCCGCGACGGTGTACCGATCGCCGGTCGTCGCGCGGGTCGGGCCGGGTCAGGCCTTCTTGGTCTCCCAGAAGATCTTGTCGATCTGGGCGATGTAGTCCAGCGCCTTCTGGCCGGTGGCCGGGTCCGTGGACGCCTTGGCGGCCGAGAGGGCCTTCAGGGTGTCGTTGACCAGCTGGTGCAGCTCCGGGTACTTCTCGAAGTGCGGGGGCTTGAAGTAGTCGCTCCACAGCACGGAGACATGGTGCTTCGCCAGCTCGGCGCGCTGCTCCTTGATGACCGTGGCACGGGCCTGGAAGTGCGGGTCGTCGTTGCCGGCCATCTTCTCCTGGACGGCCTTCA
The DNA here is from genome assembly GCF_044453165.1 of Streptomyces sp. NPDC051740. Classification (NCBI taxonomy): domain Bacteria; kingdom Bacillati; phylum Actinomycetota; class Actinomycetes; order Kitasatosporales; family Streptomycetaceae; genus Streptomyces; species Streptomyces sp. NPDC051740. The sequence continues at coordinate 161,701 of NZ_JBITCL010000008.1, forward strand.
CCGACTCCGCCTCGATGCGGGCCTGGGCCGGGTCGTACACGCCGCAGGGCAGGTCGCAGTGGGCGCTGACCTTGACCTTGGGGGCAAACAGGCGGGAAAGCATGGAGCGTTTCCTTCCTCGTGATCGTCTTCTCACACTGGACATTACTCCGTGACGGACGGCTTTTCGCGGGTGCCCCCGCGGGCTTAGGACAAAAGTCCGGGGTGAGACTGGGACTGGTGGAGGACGAACCGGGGAGGTGCCGGGAGATGCCGGAGCTGTCGCAGGACGCCGAGCGGGCGAGGGCGCCGCTGCCCTTCGGGGTGGCCGAGGTGACCGGGCCGTCCATGGTGCCCACGCTGCACCACGGGGACCGGCTCCTGGTGCACTACGGCGCCCGGGTCAAACGCGGGGACGTGATCGTGCTGCGGCATCCGTTCCAGCAGGACCTGCTCGTCGTCAAGCGGGCCGCCGAGCGGCGCGACGGCGGCTGGTGGGTGCTCGGGGACAACGCGTTCGCGGGCGGCGACAGCACCGACTACGGGGTGGTGCCCGACGAGCTGGTGCTCGGCCGGGTCCGCTTCCGTTACCGGCCGCGCGGCTCCGAGCGGCGTTCGCCGCTGGCCGTGGTGGGCTGGGTGCTGTCGTCGGCCCGGCCCGTGCTCTCCGGCCGGTCGGCCTCCAGGCGTTTGCGGGCGCGGTAGGCGGCCACGTTGGCGCGGGTGGCGCAGCGGTCGGAGCAGTAGCGGCGGGAGCGGTTGGTGGAGGTGTCCAGGTAGGCGTTGCGGCAGGGCGACGCCTCGCACAGGCCGAGACGGTCCACGCCGTACTCGGTGAGGTGGAAGGCCAGGCCCATCGCGGCGATGGCGGCGTAGCCGGCGGTGGCGTTGGACGGGTGGTCGGCCAGGTGCATGTGCCACAGCGGGCGGCCGTCGTCGTCGCGGAAGTCGTGGCCGGAGATCTGCGGGCTGACCGGGAACTCCAGCAGCAGTGAGTTCAGCAGGTCGACGGCGAGGGTCTCGTCGCCGCCGTCCGCCGCCTCGAAGACCGAGCGGAGCCTGGCCCGGACCGAGCGGAACCGCGTCACATCGGCGTCGGTGGTGCGCCGGGCGGCCGACTGGTTGGCGCCGAACAGATCGCGGACGGCCTCGACCGAGGTCAGTGTGTCCTTCCCCCGGGCCGGTTCCTCGGTGTTGACGAGGCGTACGGCGTAATCCGAGTAATAGGCCAGTTCCACTTGTAGTCCTTACGCAGGGGATCTATCGTCAGGAGCGCGGTCTTGTAATGGACGATTCCGCACCCAGGGTATTACGGGACGTATGCGAGGGAGGCGCTCGATGACGGACGCGGACACCACCACGGCCGCCGCCGACTGGCGGGCCTGGCAGGAGAGCTGGGACCGGCAGCAGGAGTGGTACATGCCGGACCGCGAGGAACGCTTCCGGGTCATGCTCGACATGGTGGAGGCCCTCGTCGGCACCGCGCCGCGCGTGCTCGACCTCGCCTGCGGCACGGGCAGCATCACCGCCCGGCTGTTCGACCGGTTCCCGGACGCCACCAGCACCGGCGTCGACCTGGACCCGGCGCTGCTCGCCATCGCGGAGGGCACGTTCGAGGGGGACGAGCGGGTCTCCTTCGTGACGGCCGACCTCAAGGACCCCGAGTGGCCGGCGAAACTGCCGTACGACTCCTACGACGCCGTGCTGACCGCGACCGCCCTCCACTGGCTGCACCGGGAACCCCTCGCGGATCTCTACGGGCACATCGCGGGGCTCGTCCGCGACGGCGGTGTCTTCATGAACGCGGACCACATGATCGACGACACGACGCCCCGGATCAACGCGGCCGAGCGCGCCCTGCGCCACGCCCGTATGGATCGGGCCAAGTCGGACGGTGCCCTCGACTGGGCCCAGTGGTGGCAGCTCGCGGCGGAGGACCCGGTCCTCGCCGGACCGACGGCCCGCCGGTTCGAGATCTACGGCGAACACGCCGACGGCGACATGCCGCCGGCCGCGTGGCACGCGCGCGTGCTGCGCGAGAAGGGGTTCGGCGAGGCGCGGGCGGTGTGGTGCTCGCCGTCGGACACCCTGCTGCTGGCGCTGAAGTAGCCGGAGGGGAACGCGAAGGGGCGGTACGGACCGGCCGTACCGCCCCTTCGCGTGTCCGCTCAGAGCACCTTGGACAGGAACGCCTTCGTGCGCTCGTGCTGCGGGTCGGTCAGGACGTCGCGCGGGTTGCCCGACTCGACCACCACACCGCCGTCCATGAAGACCAGGCTGTCGCCCACCTCGCGGGCGAAGCCCATCTCGTGGGTGACGACGACCATCGTCATGCCGGACTCGGCGAGGTCGCGCATGACGTCGAGGACGTCACCGACCAGCTCCGGGTCGAGCGCCGAGGTCGGCTCGTCGAAGAGCATCAGCTTGGGGTCCATCGCGAGCGCCCGCGCGATCGCCACCCGCTGCTGCTGGCCGCCGGAGAGCTGCGAGGGGTAGTTCCGGGCCTTGTCGCCGAGGCCCACGCGCTCCAGGAGCTGCATCGCGCGCTCCCTGGCCTGCCCCTTGCCCACGCCCTTGACCTGGACCGGCGCCTCCATGACGTTCTCGACGGCCGTCATGTGCGGGAACAGGTTGAAGCGCTGGAAGACCATGCCGATGTCCCGGCGCTTGAGGGCGACCTCGCTGTCCTTGAGCTCGTACAGCTTGTCGCCCTTCTGGCGGTAGCCGACCAGCTCTCCGTCGACGTACAGACGCCCGGCGTTGATCTTCTCGAGGTGGTTGATACACCTGAGGAAGGTGGACTTGCCGGAGCCGGAGGGGCCGATGAGGCAGAACACCTCGCCGGACTTCACCTCGAGGTCGATGCCCTTGAGGACCTCGACGGAGCCGAAGGACTTGTGGACGCCCTCGGACTTGACCATGGGTGCGTCGGTGGGCTGCGTCATGCCGGGACTCCCTTCGAACGGCGCGTGGGGAGGACCGCGGCCTTGAAGCGCTGGAGGGGCGTCGGCGGCAGGGAGCGGACCGATCCGCGGGCGTAGTAGCGCTCGACGTAGTACTGGCCGACGCTCAGGATCGAGGTCATGATCAGGTACCAGGCGGCGGCGAGGAAGTACATCTCCACCGGTGAGCCCGAGTTCTGACCGATGTCCTTGGCCTCCTGGAAGAGGTCGGCGAACTGCACCGCCGAGACGAGCGAGGTCGTCTTCAGCATGTTGATGACCTCGTTGCCGGTGGGCGGCACGATCACCCGCATCGCCTGCGGGACGACGATCCGGCGCAGCGTCTTGGCGCGGCTCATGCCGAGCGCGTGCGACGCCTCGGTCTGGCCCTCGTCGACCGAGAGCAGGCCTGCCCGGCAGATCTCGGACATGTAGGCGGCCTCGTTGAGACCCAGGCCGAGCAGCGCCGTCAGCAGCGGCGTCATGAAGGACGCCCAGTAGTCCTTGTAGATCGGCCCGAGGTTGATGTACTCGAAGACCAGCCCGAGGTTGAACCAGACGAAGAGCTGGACCAGGACCGGGGTGCCACGGAAGAACCAGATGTAGAACCAGGCGAGGGACGAGGTCACCGGGTTCTTGGACAGGCGCATCACGGCGAGCAGGATGCCGCCGACGATGCCGATCACCATCGACAGCACGGTCAGGAGCAGGGTGTTCCAGACACCGTGCAGGATCCGGTCGTCGAAGAAGTAGTCGGGGATCGCGCCCCAGTTGATCTTGCCTTGCGCGAAGGCGTAGACGACCGCGCCCAGGAGGGCGAGGGCGACGACCGCGGACACGTACCGCCCCGGGTGCCGGACCGGAATGGCCTTGATGGCCTCCGGCCCGGCGGAGGGCGTCGCGCCGGGACCGTCCGTCTTGTTGACGTCAGCAGTCACGGGTGGAGCCTTTCAGAGCCGAGTCGAACGAGGCTGGTTCAGGAACCGCCGTTGATCTTGGCCTCGGTGATCGCGCCGTCCGCGACACCCCACTTGTCGACGATCTTCTGGTACTCGCCGTTGTCGATGATGGCCTGGACGGCGGCCTGGAGGGCGTCGCGCAGCTCGGTGTTGCCCTTGGCGACGGCGATGCCGTACGGGCCCGCCTCGACCTGGTCGCCGACGATCTCGAAGTACTCGCCGCCGCCGGAGTTCTTCACGGAGTACGCGGCGATCGGGAAGTCGGCGGAGACGACGTCCGCGCCCTTGGAGCGCATCCGGGTCTCGGCCTCGGGATTGGTGTCGAAGGGCTCGATCTTCAGGGTCTTCTCGCCGGCGTCCGTGCACTTCTTCGCCTGGTCCTTGGCCAGGTCGTGGGAGAAAGTGTTGCGCTGCACGGCCATGGTCCTGCCGCAGAGGTCGTCCCAGGTCTTGATCCCCTGGTTGTCGCCCTTGTTGGTGTACAGCGAGACGCCCGCGGTGAAGTAGTCGACGAAGTCGACGCCCGCGCCGACCTTCTTGCCGGTGTCGGCGTCGACGCCCTCCTGGCGGTCCTTGGTGTCGGTCATGGCCGACATGGCGATGTCGTAGCGGTTGGAGGCGAGACCGCCGACGAGCGTGTCGAAGGTGGCGTTCTGGAACTCGAACGTCACGCCGAGCTGCTTGCCCATCGCGGCCGCGAGGTCCGGGTCGATACCGACCACCTTGCCGGAGCCGTCCTTGAACTCGACCGGCGCGTAGGCGATGTCCGAACCGACCTTGACGACGCCCTTGTCGCGGATCGCCTGAGGGAGCTTGTCGGCCAGCGGGGCCTTGCTCTCGGACTGGCTCTCGCCGGAGCCCTTGTCCTTGGTCTGGTCACCGCAGCCGGTGAGAAGCAGTGCGCCTGCGACCGCGATCGCGCCGGCCGCCGCAAGACGGGAGCGCGCGGCGGTGGTACGACGGGTAGTGCTTGCGGTCATGGTGGGTTCCTCCGGCGGATGGGTGGAGATGCCGATGGGTGGGCCACTGCCGACGGGTATCGGCAGCGCCGCAGGTCGACGAGAACACACGTCTTCGAGTGTCGCGACCTCGTTCGATTACGGCATCTTGCCATTTGGACTGAGCCGTTCAGGGGGCTCGCGATGTCAAAATCGGATAACGGGTGACGCCCGAACCGCACCACTCCGGGACATCTGACCGGACAGTCTGCGGGAATCAGTCGTTCCGGCCGGAAGATCTCCTGGATATCCCAGGATATGGACCCGCGCGCCGTGGGTTTTGCCGTGGTTGTGGGCTTGCTCCTACTTACTCTCGGCCTTGTCCTGATATCGAGCGACAACGCGGGGCCTCGGCATGTGACCTTCGCGTTATGGACTCGTCGCCGACGGCGTCCGTCCGGTAAGAAGGTTCTTTACACCCCTCATCCGGGGCTCAGGGCGCGTGTGCGGCGCGCCCGTCGCGTTCGGCCCGTTCGCATCAACCCTCCGGGCCTTGCGCGGTCCCGCCCACCCCTCACCAGGAGTGGCAACCCTCAAACCATGAACACTTAAGGGGTAAAACCAAGTGGCAGCGGAGATTGTCAATCCTCGCAGCGACAGCGAAAGCCGGAACGGTCGTACGGAGCAGGGCAAAGGGGCCGAGCCCCTTGACTCCTTCGACCCGGCGTTCGCGCTGCACCGCGGCGGCAAGATGGCTGTGCAGGCCACCGTGCCGATCCGCGACAAGGACGATCTGTCCCTGGCTTACACGCCCGGCGTCGCGAAGGTGTGCAGCGCGATCGCCGAGCAGCCGGACCTCGTCCACGACTACACGTGGAAGTCGCAGGTCGTCGCCGTCGTGACGGACGGTACGGCCGTGCTGGGACTCGGTGACATCGGTCCCGAGGCCTCCCTCCCCGTGATGGAGGGCAAGGCCATCCTCTTCAAGCAGTTCGGCGGCGTGGACGCGGTCCCGATCGCCCTGGACTGCACCGACGTGGACGAGATCGTCGAGACCGTGGTCCGGCTCGCCCCGTCCTTCGGCGGGGTGAACCTGGAGGACATCTCGGCGCCCCGCTGCTTCGAGATCGAGAAGCGGCTGCAGGAGCGGCTGGACATCCCGGTCTTCCACGACGACCAGCACGGCACGGCGGTCGTGTCGCTGGCGGCGCTGCGGAACGCGGCGCGGCTGAGCGGACGGACGCTCGGTGAGCTGCGGGCCGTGATCTCGGGCGCGGGCGCCGCGGGTGTCGCGATCGCCAAGATGCTGATCGAGGCCGGTATCGGCGATGTCGCCGTGGCCGACCGCAAGGGCGTCGTGTCGCGGGACCGCGAGGACCTCACGCCGATCAAGGCGGAGCTGGCGTCGTTCACCAACAAGGCCGGCCTCTCCGGATCGCTGGAGTCGGCGCTGGCCGGTGCCGACGTCTTCATCGGAGTCTCCGGCGGCACGGTGCCGGAGCCGGCGGTGGCGTCGATGGCCGAGGGCGCGTTCGTCTTCGCCATGGCCAACCCCGACCCGGAGGTGCACCCGGAGATCGCGCACAAGTACGCGGCGGTCGTGGCCACCGGACGGTCGGACTTCCCGAACCAGATCAACAACGTGCTGGCGTTCCCCGGCATCTTCGCGGGCGCGCTGCAGGTGCGGGCCTCCCGGATCACCGAGGGGATGAAGCTGGCGGCGGCCGAGGCGCTGGCCGCGGTGGTCGGCGACGATCTCGCCGCCGACTACGTCATCCCGTCCCCGTTCGACGAGCGGGTCGCCCCCGCGGTGACGGCGGCGGTGGCCGCTGCCGCCCGGGCGGAGGGTGTCGCCCGCCGCTGAGGCGCGCGGATCACTGGTTGGCCCCGTCCCGGGTGGACGGGGCCAATTTTCCGTGCCGGTTTTCTGTGCCAGGGGCTTGGACCACCCGGGTGGCGGATCCCGTCGTGTGGCAAGAGGGCGTGTCTCACAGCGGGGCCTGGTTCCTTCGGCGGGGCGGGGAACCTATCGTCAAGGTCATGTTCGCTGTCTACGCCGCCCGAATCGACCGCGACCAGCCGCTCTCGGGTCTGGAGTCGGGAGAGCGTCCCGCTCCCGAGGCCCGGCCCGGCTGGAGCACCGTCACGGTCAGGGCCGCCTCCCTCAACCATCATGACCTCTGGTCCCTGCGGGGCGTGGGCCTCGCGGAGGACAAGCTGCCGATGATCCTCGGCTGCGACGCCGCCGGCGTCGACGAGGACGGCAACGAGGTCGTCCTGCACTCGGTGATCGGACAGAGCGGCCACGGGGTGGGTCCCCGCGAGCCCCGGTCCATCCTGACCGAGCGCTACCAGGGCACGTTCGCCGAGCAGGTCGCCGTGCCCACCTGGAACGTCCTGCCCAAGCCGAAGGAGCTCTCCTTCGAGGAGGCCGCCTGTCTGCCGACCGCCTGGCTGACCGCGTACCGGATGCTGTTCACCAACGCCGGGGTGCGGCCCGGGGATTCCGTGCTGGTGCAGGGGGCCGGGGGTGGTGTCGCCACCGCCGCGATCGTGCTCGGCAAGGCGGCGGGGCTGCGGGTCTTCGCCACCAGCCGGGACGAGGCCAAGCGGAAGCGGGCGCTGGAACTCGGGGCCGTGGAGGCCGTGGGGACCGGGGCGCGGCTGCCGCAGCGGGTCGACGCGGTGATCGAGACCGTGGGGGCCGCCACCTGGTCCCACTCGGTGAAGTCGCTGCGTCCCGGCGGCACGTTGGTCATCTCCGGTGCCACCAGTGGTGACCGGCCCTCGCACGCCGAGCTGACCCGGATCTTCTTCCTGGAGCTCAAGGTCGTCGGGTCGACCATGGGCACCAAGGACGAGCTGGAGGATCTGCTCTCCTTCTGCGCCGCCACGGGGGTGCGTCCCGTCATCGACGAGGTGCTGCCCATGGACCGGGCACGGGAGGGCTTCGAACGGATGGATTCCGGCGGGCAGTTCGGCAAGATCGTGCTCACGAATCCCTGAGGGGCGGGGTTCGCTTCGACGGCCGGTCCGGGTCTCCGGGCCGGCCGTCGGCATGTCAATCGGGGTTGACGGCGGGGGAGTGTCAACGTACGTTGACATCATGACTGAGGCAACCGACCTCGCCGAGCGGGCGGGCGATCGTGACCCACGGGTCGGCCTGCGGGCCGTCGCCGCCCTGCGCCGGCTGCTGGAGCAACTGGAGACCGTGCAGGTGCGCAACGCGCGCCAGCAGGGCTGGTCGTGGCAGGAGATCGCCACCGAGCTCGGGGTCAGCAGGCAGGCCGTGCACAAGAAGTACGGGAGGCATTGATGTTCGAGCGGTTCACCAAGGACGCCCGTGACGTGGTGAAGGGGGCGGTCGGGCACGCGGAGGAGACGGGGGCCGAGCGGGTCGGTGCCGAGCATCTGCTGCTGGCCCTGCTCGACCGGGAAGGGAGCCGGGCCTCGTTCGCGCTGGCCGTCCTCGGTGCCGGTGGGCGGCGGGAGTCGGTGCGGGCGGCGCTGGGGGAGGCCCGGCGGCGGGCCGGGCTGACGCAGGCCGAGACCGACGCGCTCGCCGGGCTCGGCATCGACGTGTCGGAGATCGTGGCCCGGGTGGAGGAGGTGCACGGGGCCGGGGCGATGTCCGGCGACCGGAAGGCCGGGGGCCGGCGGACGGGTCACCGGCCCTTCGACCGCGCGGCCAAGGACGTCCTCACGGGCGCCCTGCGCGCCGCCACCGCCCTGCGCGACCGCCGTATCGGCGACGAGCACCTTCTGCTCGCCCTGACCACCCGCCCCGGCGTCCCCGCCGAGGTCCTCGCCGACCACGGAGTGACGTACGAGTCCGTGACCCGGGTCCTCCACGGGGGCGGCGAAGCCAAGGCGGGCTGACATCGGCGTGGGCCCGGCCCGAGGCGGGACGGTCCGAGCCGGTCCGGTCGGGCCCGGGGTGTCCCGCCGGGCCGGGGCTCGTCGGGGGTGGGTGGGCCCAGGGGCTTCGGCTTGGTTTGGGCGGGCAGGGCGGTTGCGGGGCCACGCCACGGTCAGGTCCGGTGCGTTCCTGCCGGGATCGTCAGAGGGGCACCAGTCGGATCAGTGATCCGTGGTGATTCTGCGGCAGATCGGTCACGCGCACGCCCGGCGCCCAGGCGGCATCGGGCACCCTCCTCGGTGAGGTCGCGAGAGCTCACCGGCCGGCGTCCGGAGGGACGTGCCGCGAGGGCTGACAGCTCCCGCTGTACGGCATCGGGGCACGAAGGCGATCGGCTTGCACCTCGGAGCGACACAGGGGATCACTGAGCCGACCGGAGACGCTCACCGCTTCGGCGTGCGCAGGAGCACCCCGATGTGGGCCGCTGCCGTGGACAGGTGGCGGCGGGCGTCGCGGAGTTGGTCCGGGGTGACTCCGTGGTCGCGGGCCGCGTCGCGGATGTCGTCCCGGAAGCGGTCCAGCAGGCGGTCCAGGTCGCGGGCCGGGTCGCCGGTGGAGTCCGAGGCGTCCTCGTGCGCCCAGGCCGGGGTGTAGTCGGCGGGGAAGTCCTCGGGCGTCTCCGAGTACGACGGCTCCGAGGTCTTGTCGGAGGCTCCTGTGCCGGTGCGGCCGAAGGCGAAGTCCTTGCCGAATCCGCTCATCTCCTTGGCCAGTTCACCGAGGCCCTCCCGCAGGCCCGTCGGCCAGTCGCCCCGGGCGAAGTGGTCCTGCACCTGCTCCTGGACCTGGCGCGCGATGCGCTGCACCTCCTCCTGCGCCCTGTCCTGGGCCTCCTTGGCCTGGCGGCGGGCGCGCTGGGCCTCCTCGCGGGAGCGGCGGCTCTCGTCCTTGGCGCGGCGGGCCTGTTCCTTCCACTCCTGCTTGGCGCGGCGCATCTCCTCCTTGGCCGCCTGCCAGGCGTCCTTGTTGCCGAAGACGCCGAAGTCGCCGAAAGCGCCTTCCTCCTCGGTGGACGCCCCGCCCGTACGGCTCTGGCGGGCCCTGCCGGCCGCGGCCCGCATCTCGCGGCGCAGATCGCCCGCCGCGCCGCTGACGTCGGCCCGGATCTCGGCGGCCAGCTCGGCGACCGACTCCCGGATCTCCAGCTCCAGATCGGCCAGCTCGCCGCTGCGGTCGGCCAGTTCGGCGCGGCCGGCGTCCGTGATGGAGTAGACCTTGCGGCCGCCCTCGGTGGTGTGGGTGACCAGGCCCTCCGCCTCCAGCTTGGCCAGGCGCGGGTAGACCGTGCCCGCGGAGGGTGCGTACAGCCCCTGGAAGCGCTCTTCGAGGAGGCGGATCACCTCGTAGCCGTGGCGCGGGGCCTCGTCCAGCAGCTTCAGCAGGTAGAGGCGGAGGCGTCCGTGGGCGAAGACGGGGGGCATGTCAGAGCACCTTCTTGTCGGTCGTACCGGCATTGTCTCCCGCGTCGTCCCGCGGTTCGGGCTCGCCCTGTCCGGCCGGGCGGCGCAGCAGGGCGATGGAGCCGGAGACGGTGGTGGCCCGCAGCTTGCCGCTGCCCGCGCCCAGACGGCCGGTGAGCTTGTGGGCGCCCCACATGCCCTGTACCCGGAGGTCGTCGAAGGCGTTGGAGATCGCGCCGCTCGCGGTGTTGGCCTCCACCTCGGCGTCCGCCGGGTCCGGCAGCCGGATGGCGATCTCGCCCGAGACGCTGGTCAGCTTGACGTCGGTGGGGCCGTCGGGGTCGAGGTCCACGATCATGGAGCCGCTGACCGTGTCCGCCCGTACGGAGGAGCCGGAGCCCTCGACGACGGTGAGGTCGCCGGAGACGGAGGCGAAGCGGAGGTCGCCGGTGACGGACTGGGCCTCCACGCTCCCGGAGACGGTGTCCGCGCGGACGGGGCCGGAGAGGGCGACCAGGGTGGTGTCGCCGGTGACGCCCTTCACCGAGGCGGCGCCCTGGACGCCGGAGACCACGGCGCCGGCGCCGACCACGCCCACCTCGACCCGGGTCCGGGCCGGGACGGCGAGGGAGACCACCGCGCTGCGGTGCCAGCCCTTGCGGTCGAGCCACTTGAGGAAGCCCTTCCAGGGCAGGTCGTCGTAGGCCACCGTGAGGGTGCCGTCCTTCTGGGTGACGACCAGGGGTGGGCCCTCGATCTCGGAGACCTGGAGGTGGGCGGAGGGGGCGTCGGTGCCGACGATGTTCACTGTGCCGTTGACGATGCGGACGTGCAGGGTGCTCACGGGGGTGTCGAAGGTGAGCTTTGTGGGTTCCGCGACGGACCATTCGGGCATGGGGGGACCTCCTGGGAACGTAGCGGTCGACCACGACGCGGCATATCGCGTCTTACGTGATTCACGATATATCGCGGCAGGGGAAAGTCAAGGCACTCGTTCTGGTGATCCGTCGGCTTGTGAGTGTGCCGATGGTGATGTGTGCCGGTGCCGGTGCCGGTGCCGGTGCCGGGCGGGGGGTGTTCGCGCTGCCCGGCGCTTGCGGGGTGCCGTCGCGCCCACCCGTGCCGCCCCAGCGGCACGACTGCCCGCGGGAACGCGGGATGCGGGAACGCGGGATGCGGGAACGCGGGAACGCGGGATGCGGGAACGCGGGAACGCGGGATGCGGGAACGCGGGAACGCGGGATGCGGGAACGCGGGATGCGGGAACGCGGGATGCGGGAACGCGGGAACGCGGGATGCGGGAACGCGGGAACGCGGGAACGCTGGGTGCGGCTGCCCGCAGGAGCGGCGCGTGCGGCTGTCAGCGGCCGCACGCGGTGGGCGGATGGGTGAGGCCGACGCGGTGGGCGGATGGGTGCGGCGGGGGCGCCGCCGCACCGTGGGGTGCTACTCCTCGTCGTCCGGGCGGGCCAGCCAGGTGGGGTGCTACTCCTCGTCCTCGTCGTCCAGGCGGGCCAGCCAGGTGGCCAGGCGTTCTACCGGGACCTCGAAGTCGGGGTTGAGGTCGACGAAGGTGCGGAGCTGTTCGGCCAGCCACTCGAAGGTGACCTCCTCCTCCCCGCGCCGCTTCTCCAGTTCCTCGATGCCACGGTCCGTGAAGTACATGAGGTCAAGGATATGTGCGGGAAAACGGGCGGGCCGCACCCCCCGTGGGAGGGGTGCGGCCCGCGCGCGTACCGCTGCCGGTTACGCCTCGAAGACCTCGCGCACCAGCTGCTCCTGCTCGGCCTGGTGGCGCTTCGCGGAGCCGACCGCCGGGGACGAGCCGTGCGGCCGCGAGATGCGGCGCAGACGCTCGTCGTGCGGGACGTCGGCGCCGACCGCCAGGTCGAGGTGGTCGATCAGGTTGAGCGCGATGAACGGCCAGGCACCCTGGTTCGCCGGCTCCTCCTGGGCCCACAGGTACTTCTCGGCGTTCGGGTACTTCTTGATCTCCGCCTGGAGCTCCGCACCCGGCAGCGGGTACAGGCGCTCGATGCGGATGATCGCGGTGTCCGTCGCGCCGCGCTTCTGCCGCTCGGCCTCCAGGTCGTAGTAGACCTTGCCGGCGGTGAAGACGACCTTCCTGACCGCGGCCGGGTCGACCGAGGCGTCGCCGATGACCGGGCGGAACTGGCCCGTGGTGAACTCCTCCGCCTTCGAGGCCGCGGCCTTCAGGCGCAGCATCGACTTCGGGGTGAAGACGACCAGCGGCTTGTGGTGCGGGTTGTGCACCTGCCACCGCAGGAGGTGGAAGTAGTTCGACGGCGAGGTCGGCATCGCGACCGTCATGTTGTTCTGGGCGCAGAGCTGCAGGAACCGCTCCGGGCGGGCCGAGGAGTGGTCCGGGCCCTGGCCCTCGTAGCCGTGCGGGAGGAGCAGGACCACACCGGAGGTCTGGTTCCACTTCTGCTCGGCCGAGGAGATGAACTCGTCCACGACCGTCTGCGCGCCGTTGACGAAGTCGCCGAACTGCGCCTCCCACAGCACGAGCGCGTCGGGGCGGGCCAGCGAGTAGCCGTACTCGAAGCCCATCGCCGCGTACTCGGACAGCAGGGAGTTGTAGACGTTGAGCCGCGACTGGTCCTCGGAGAGGTACTGCAGCGGCGTGTACTCCTCGCCCGTGCTGCGGTCGATGATGACCGCGTGGCGCTGGCCGAAGGTGCCGCGCTGGGAGTCCTGGCCGGCGAGCCGGACCGGGACACCCTCGAGGAGCAGCGAGCCAAAGGCGAGGGTCTCGCCCATGCCCCAGTCGATGGTGCCGTCCTCGACCATCGACGCCCGGCGCTGGAGCTGCGGCAGCAGACGCGGGTGGACGGTGATGTGGTCGGGGATGTTGACCTGGGACTCGGCGATCCGCTTGACGGTCTCCGTGGTCACCGCGGTGTTCACGGCGACCGGGAACTCGGCCTGCGGCTCGGACGGCAGCGCGGCGGACGGCTGCGAGGTGGCCTCGCGGACCTCGGTGAAGACCTTCTCCAGCTGGCCCTGGTAGTCCTGCAGCGCCTGCTCGGCCTCTTCCAGGGTGATGTCGCCGCGACCGATGAGGGACTCGGTGTACAGCTTGCGCACCGAGCGCTTCTTGTCGATCAGGTCGTACATCAGCGGCTGGGTGAAGGCCGGGTTGTCCGACTCGTTGTGACCACGGCGGCGGTAGCAGATGAGGTCGATCACCACGTCCTTGTTGAACGCCTGGCGGAACTCGAAGGCGAGCCGCGCGACGCGGACCACGGCCTCAGGGTCGTCGCCGTTCACGTGGAAGATCGGGGCCTCGATCATGCGGGCCACGTCCGTCGCGTACATCGACGAGCGCGACGACTCCGGGGCGGCGGTGAAGCCGACCTGGTTGTTGATGACGACGTGGACCGTGCCGCCGGTGCGGTAGCCGCGCAGCTGCGACATGTTCAGGGTCTCGGCCACCACGCCCTGGCCCGCGAAGGCCGCGTCGCCGTGGATCGCCACCGGCAGGACGGTGAAGTCCGTGCCGCCCTTGCCGATGATGTCCTGCTTGGCGCGGGAGACGCCCTCCAGGACCGGGTCGACCGCCTCCAGGTGCGAGGGGTTGGCGACCAGGGAGACCTTGATCTGCTCGCCGTCCAGGCCGGTGAAGGTGCCCTCGGCGCCCAGGTGGTACTTCACGTCGCCGGAGCCGTGCATCGACTTCGGGTCGAGGTTGCCCTCGAACTCGCGGAAGATCTGCGCGTACGACTTGCCGACGATGTTCGCCAGCACGTTCAGCCGGCCGCGGTGGGCCATGCCGATGACGACCTCGTCCAGGCGGGACTCGGCGGCCGAGTCCAGCACCGCGTCCAGCAGCGGGATGACGGACTCGCCGCCCTCCAGGGAGAAGCGCTTCTGGCCGACGTACTTCGTCTGCAGGAAGGTCTCGAAGGCCTCCGCCGCGTTCAGCCGGCGCAGGATGCGCAGCTGCTCCTCGCGCTCCGGCTTGGTGTGCGAGCGCTCGATGCGGTCCTGGATCCACTTGCGCTGCTTGGGGTCCTGGATGTGCATGAACTCGACGCCGGTGGTGCGGCAGTACGAGTCGCGCAGCACGCCGAGGATGTCGCGCAGCTTCATCAGGGACTTGCCGGCGAAGCCGCCGACGGCGAACTCGCGCTCCAGGTCCCACAGGGTGAGGCCGTGCTCGACGATGTCCAGGTCGGGGTGCTTGCGCTGGCGGTACTCCAGCGGGTCGGTGTCGGCCATGACGTGGCCGCGGACCCGGTAGGAGTGGATCAGCTCGAAGACGCGGGCGGCCTTGGTGACGTCGTCGTCGTGGGAGGCGTCGATGTCCTTGAGCCAGCGGACCGGCTCGTAGGGGATGCGCAGCGCCTCGAAGATCTCGTCGTAGAAGTTCTTCTCGCCGAGCAGGAGGTTGGCGACCGCGCGCAGGAACTCGCCGGAGGCGGCGCCCTGGATCACCCGGTGGTCGTAGGTCGACGTGAGCGTCATGACCTTGGAGATGCCGAGCTTGTTCAGGGTGTCCTGGGAGGTGCCCTGGAACTCCGCCGGGTAGTCCATGGAGCCGACGCCCATGATCACCGACTGGCCGGGCATCAGGCGCGGCACGGAGTGGACGGTGCCGAGGCCGCCGGGGTTGGTCAGGGAGACCGTGACGCCGGTGAAGTCGTCCATCGTCAGCTTGTTGTCGCGGGCGCGACGGACGATGTCCTCGTAGGCCTGCCAGAACTCGAAGAAGTTCAGCGTCTCGGCCTTCTTGATGGCCGCGACGACCAGCTGGCGGTCGCCGTTGGGCTTCACCAGGTCGATGGCCAGACCGAGGTTGACGTGCTCCGGCTTCACCAGGGTCGGCTTGCCGTCCACCCGCGCGAACGAGTGGTTCATCGCCGGCATGGCCTTGATGGCCTGCACCATCGCGTAGCCGATGAGGTGCGTGAAGGAGATCTTCCCGCCCCGGGCACGCTTGAGGTGGTTGTTGATGACGATGCGGTTGTCGAACAGGAGCTTCACCGGGACCGCGCGCACGGACGTGGCCGTGGGCAGCTCGAGGGAGGCGTCCATGTTCTTCGCCACGGCGGCGGACGGGCCGCGCAGGGTGACCTGCTCGGGGCCGGTCTTCGCCTCGGTCGCAGACGTTCGCGCGGCGTCAGCCGCTCCAGTGGAGCCGGTGCTTGCACCGGGCTTCGGCTTCGCGGCGGCGGGCGCGGCCGGCGCGGCGGCCTTCGCCGGGGCGGGAGCCGGAGCCTGGGCCGGGGCGGCGGGCGCCTTGGCGGCCGGCTGAGCGGCAGGCGCGGCGGGCCGCGCGGCCGCCGGAGCGGGCGCGGCGGGCTGGGCCGGAGCGGCCGGCTGGGCCGGGGTGGTGGTTCCCGCGGCCCCCGCGGCCGCGGTACCCGCCGGAGCCGAGGTCGCAGGCGCGCCCGGCTTGTAGTCGGCGAAGAAGTCCCACCAGGCTCGGTCCACCGAGTTCGGGTCCTGGAGGTACTGCTGGTAGATCTCGTCGACGAGCCATTCGTTGGCACCGAAGGCCGCAGCGGGGTTCTTACCCGCTTGGTCGGTGTCGGTCGAGATGCTCGAGTTACTGGGGGACTGTGGCGACACGGCGTCAACCGCCCTCTTCCGCTTCGCAAGATGATGGACAGCGGAAATAAAGGCTACGCCCCCAAGAGCGAGAAGGTCAGGCCGGGCCCGTCCATCGTCGTGTAAGTCACATCACGGCGGGTGTTTCGGCGCGGGAAATGGCGGGAAACAACCGTGGTTCCGCGTCTCCGGGCCGGTTCAGGGATCGCTCGGACGGGCCCCGGCGCGCGGTTCGCGCGGGCCTCTGCCCGATCACACGTGTCCGTCAGTGCGAACACGGATGGATCTTGCGGCTCCGCTTCGAACTTTACGTCAACTTGGTACGGATGACGCTCCCGGAAGAGTGATGAGAATCCGGCAGCCCCGCTCGGATTCGGCCACTCCGATCCGGCCGCCGTGCAGATCGACGGCCCAGCGGGCGATCGCCAGGCCGAGACCGGTGCCGCCGTCGCTGCCCGGACCGTGCGGCCGGTTGACGTTGCCCCGGTTGAACCGCTCGAAGACGCGGTGCCACTCGGCCCGCGGAATGCCGGGCCCCTCGTCCAGCACCTCGAGCTCCAGCGACTCCGGCTGGTTCCCGGGCCGCGCCCGGACCGTCACCCGGCCGTGCGGCGGGCTGTGCTTGACCGCGTTGTCGATGAGGTTGGCGACGACCTGGTGGATGCGCTCGGGGTCGGCGTGCGCGACGAGTTCCAGCGGCGACACGTCGAGGTGCAGATGGACGTCCGTACGGGTGTGGCTGCCCGATCCGGAGGCCATGCCCGCGCGGGCCGTGGAGACCATGTTGGCCTCCTTCAGCACCCCGGACAGGTACGGCCACACCTCGAACCGCCGCTTCTTCAGCGGCACCACGCCGTTGTCCAGGCGGGACAGGTCGAGGAGCGTCTCCACGAGGCGGCCCAGCCGCTCGGTCTGCTTCAGGGCCGTGCGCATCGTCTCGGGGTCGGCCTGGGTGATGCCGTCGACGATGTTCTCCAGCACCGCGCGCAGGCCCGCGATGGGTGTGCGCAGCTCGTGCGAGACGTTGGCGACCAGCTCCTTGCGCTGGCGGTCCTGGGCCTCCAGCTCGTCGGCCATGACGTTGATCGTCCGGGCCAGGTCACCGAGCTCGTCCCAGCGGTTCTCGCGCACCCGGCGGGTGTAGTCGCCGTGCGAGATGGAACGGGCCACGGCGTTCATGTCGTCCAGCGGCGCGGTGAGCGAGTGCGCCACGAACTGCGTGATGAGCAGCGTCGCGATCATCGAGAAGATCGTGATGAAGCGCAGCTCCGTCTTGGTGTGCACGGCGATCACCGACAGTCCCGTGGTGATCAGGACCGAGACGACGACCAGCGCACCCAGCTTGGTCTTGATCGAGAACGGGCGTACACCGCCCCAGGGCTGCCGCGCCCCGGGGCCTCTGCGTCCGGCCGGACCGTCGCTCATGGCGTCGGCGTCTCCAGGGCGTAGCCCACGCCGTGCACGGTGCGGATGCGCTCGGCGCCGATCTTCCGGCGCAGCGCCTTGATGTGGCTGTCGACCGTGCGGGTGCCGGAGGCGTCCGCCCAGTCCCACACCTCGGCCAGCAGCTGCTCACGGGAGAGCACCGCGCGGGGGGTGTTCGCCAGGCACACCAGGAGGTCGAACTCGGTGGGCGTCAGATGGACGTCCTCGCTGCGCACCCGCACCCTGCGCTGCGCGTGGTCGATCTCCAGCTCGCCCAGGCGCAGGATGCCGCTGCGCGGGGTCGTCGCCGCGAGGGCCGCCCGCTCCATGCGGCGCAGCAGTACGTGCACGCGGGCCGCCAGCTCCCGCATGGAGAAGGGCTTCGTCATGTAGTCGTCGGCGCCGACGCCCAGCCCGACCAGCATGTCGGTCTCGTCGTCACGCGCGGTGAGCATCATCACCGGCACCGGCCGCTGGGCCTGCACGCGCCGGCAGACCTCCAGGCCGTCGAAGCCGGGCAGCATGATGTCGAGGATCAGCAGATCGGGCTGCCATGCCTCCGCCGTGTCCACCGCGGACGGGCCGTCGCCCGCCGTTTGCACCAGGAATCCCTCGGCGCGCAGGCGAGTCGCGATGGCGTCCACGATCGTCGCGTCGTCCTCGACCACCAGGACCCGGCGCTGGGCGCCGGGGGTGGCCGTGACCGTGCCGTTGTGGGAGGTCTGTGTCTGCTCCATCGCCCGCCCCTGAGGTGTGCTTTTTCCGGAATCCGTGGGGTGATCCGTCGTCTGCGCATCACTGCGATTGACGCTTGAATGACCGCGTCAGGGCAGCAGCGTACGGGGAGTCACCGCGCCTTTGCTATCCAGGGCGGACGCCGAGGTGCACGACGTCCGGAACGCCCCGGGCAACGTGGATCTCTTCGGTACGCACCTGTTGGAACCCGGCATTCCGCAAGGTTCCCTCGAATTCCGGGGACGGCTTCGCCGACCACACGGCGAGTACCCCGCCCGGCCTCAACACCCTTGCGCAGGCGGCGAGTCCGGCCGTCGAGTAGAGCCCGTCGTTGTCCTCGGTGACGGTCCAGTCGGGCCCGTTGTCGATGTCGAGGCAGAGCGCGTCGAACGTGTCCGACGTCTCATCGAGGTAACGGACGAGGTCCGCCTCGACGATCTCCGTACGCGGGTCGGCGAGGGCCCGCGCGGAGAGCCCGGACAGCGGCCCCGCGCGGTGCCACTCGATGATCGCCGGTTCGCGTTCCACCACGGCGATCCGTCCCCAGCGGGGCTGCCCGGCGGCGTGCGAGAGCGAGAAGCCGACCCCGAGACCGCCGATCAGGACGTGGGGGTCCACCGCGCGGGCGTCGAGGGCGGCCAGCGCGGCGTCCACGAGCCGCCGCTCCGAACGGCCGTCGGAGGTGTCCATCAGGAAGCAGCCGTTGGCGATGATCTGCAGCAGGCCCCCGTGCCTGCGCAGCACGACCTCGCCGTACGGGCCCTCGCGACGGTCCAGGACTTCGGGGGGTTCGGGAATGTCGTACGGGGTGGACATGCGTTCATCCTGACAGCTCCCTTTCCGCGGCGGTCAGGGGCTTCGGCACCCCGGGACGATGATCGCTCAGAGCGAACACGGCTCCGGGAACATTCGGCGGCTCACAAGCATTGAGTCGGCATAGCTCAACTTGACTGCCGAAGGGGAGATCATGGCTGCTGAGTCCACACCGCTCGCCCTGCCTGTGCTGCCGCTCGACGACGAGGTCGTGCTGCCCGGGATGGTGGTTCCGCTGGACCTGAGCGATTCCGAGGTGCGCGCCGCGGTGGAGGCCGCCCAGGCCGCCGCCCGCACCGCGCCGGGAAAGCCCAAGGTGCTCCTGGTGCCACGCGTCGACGGGACCTACGCCGGTACGGGCGTGCTCGGCACGGTCGAGCAGGTCGGCAGGCTCGCCGACGGTGACCCGGGCGCCCTGATCCGCGGCCGGGACCGCGTGCGCATCGGCGCCGGGACCACCGGGCCGGGAGCCGCGCTGTGGGTGGAGGGCACCCGTATCGACGAGACCGTGCCCGAGCCGCTGCCGGGGCACGTGACCGAACTCGTCAAGGAGTACAAGGCGCTCGCCACCGCCTGGCTGCGCAAGCGCGGTGCCTGGCAGGTCGTCGACCGGGTCCAGGCCATCGAGGACGTCTCCGCGCTCGCCGACAACTCCGGCTACTCGCCGTTCCTGACCACCGAACAGAAGACCGCCCTGCTGGAGACCACCGACCCGGTGGCCCGGCTGAAGCTCGCCACCCAGCAGCTGCGCGACCACCTCGCCGAGCAGGACGTCGCCGAGACCATCGCCAAGGACGTCCAGGAGGGCGTCGACAAGCAGCAGCGCGAGTTCCTGCTGCGCCGCCAGCTCGAAGCCGTACGCAAGGAGCTGCGCGAGCTCAACGGCGAGCAGGAGGGCGAGGAGTCCGACGACTACCGCGCCCGCGTCGAGGCCGCCGACCTGCCGGAGAAGGTCCGCGCGGCCGCGCTCAAGGAGGTCGACAAGCTGGAGCGCTCCTCCGACCAGTCGCCCGAGGGCT
Organism: Streptomyces sp. NPDC051740; assembly: GCF_044453165.1. NCBI lineage: Bacteria > Bacillati > Actinomycetota > Actinomycetes > Kitasatosporales > Streptomycetaceae > Streptomyces > Streptomyces sp. NPDC051740. Next base: position 181,407 of record NZ_JBITCL010000008.1, read on the forward strand.
CCTGGATCCGCACCTGGCTCGACACGGTCCTGGAGATGCCGTGGAGCGAGCGCACCGAGGACGCCTACGACATCCAGGGCGCCCAGGCGGTCCTCGACGCCGAGCACGCGGGCCTGGCGGACGTGAAGGAGCGGATCACCGAGTACCTGGCGGTGCGCAAGCGGCGCAGCGACCGGGGCCTGGGCGTGGTCGGCGGCAGGCGTGGCGGTGCCGTGCTGGCCCTGGTGGGTCCGCCGGGCGTGGGCAAGACCTCGCTCGGCGAGTCCGTCGCCCACGCGATGGGCCGCAAGTTCGTCCGCGTCGCCCTCGGCGGCGTCCGCGACGAGGCCGAGATCCGCGGCCACCGCCGTACGTACGTCGGCGCGCTGCCCGGCCGGATCGTGCGGGCGATCAAGGAAGCCGGGTCGATGAACCCGGTCGTCCTGCTGGACGAGATCGACAAGGTCGGCTCCGACTTCCGCGGAGACCCGGCCGCAGCCCTGCTGGAGGTCCTCGACCCGGCGCAGAACCACACCTTCCGGGACCACTACCTGGAGGTCGAGCTCGACCTGTCCGACGTCGTGTTCCTCGCGACGGCCAACGTCCTGGAAGCCATCCCGGAGGCCCTGCTCGACCGCATGGAGCTGGTCCGCCTCGACGGCTACACCGAGGACGAGAAGGTCGTCATCGCCCGCGACCACCTGCTCCCGCGCCAGCTGGAGCGCGCCGGACTGGCCGAGGACGAGGTGACGCTCGACGAGGGCGCGCTGCGCAAGCTGGCCGGCGAGTACACGCGCGAGGCGGGTGTGCGCACCCTGGAGCGGTCCATCGCGCGGCTGCTGCGCAAGATCGCCGCCCAGCACGAACTGGGTGAGCGGAAGCTGCCCTTCACCGTGACCGACGGCGACCTGCGGGACCTGATCGGCCGGCCGCACCACGTGCCCGAGTCCGCCCAGGACCCGGCCGAGCGCCGTACCGCCGTCCCCGGTGTCGCCACCGGGCTCGCGGTGACCGGTGCCGGCGGGGACGTCCTCTACGTGGAGGCGTCCCTGGCCGACCCGGAGACGGGTGCGGCGGGGCTGACCCTGACCGGCCAGCTGGGTGACGTGATGAAGGAGTCCGCGCAGATCGCGCTGAGCTTCCTGCGCAGTCACGGCGCCGAACTGGAGCTGCCGGTGGGCGACCTGAAGGACCGGGGCGCGCACATCCACTTCCCGGCGGGCGCGGTGCCCAAGGACGGCCCGAGCGCGGGTGTCACGATGACCACCGCCCTGGCCTCGCTGCTCTCCGGCCGGCTGGTCCGCACGGACGTGGCGATGACCGGTGAGGTCTCGCTGACCGGGCGGGTGCTGCCGATCGGCGGGGTGAAGCAGAAGCTGCTCGCCGCGCACCGCGCGGGGATCACCACCGTGATCATTCCCAAGCGCAACGAGCCCGACCTGGACGACGTCCCGGCGGAGGTGCTGGACAAGCTCGACGTCCACGCCGTCACCGACGTCCGCCAGGTCCTGGAACTGGCGCTGTCGCCGGCGACGAACGGCGCGGTGCCCGAGGTTCCGGTCGCGGCGGTGGGGGCACCTCCCAGGCTTTCGGCTCTGGGGGAGGACGCGGCCGGATGAGGGAAGGCCCGGGTCCCGTGAGGGAGGCCCGGGCCTTCACCGCGCCCGGCCGCCGCCGGCGAATCCGTGGACCGCTCCCCGACGCGGACCCCGGGGCCACGACGGGAGCGGATCTCCCGGCGACACGCCGTCGGCGGGCCGTTCCGGCGGGAGATCCGCTCCCCTCGGCGTCCTGCGGCCGGCAGCTTCCGTGCCGCCCGGGAAGGACCGGCCGGGTCAGCCCAGCGCGAAGGTCCGCACCCCGTCCAGGGGGCCGTTGAAGAGGTCGTGGTCCCCGACGGTCGGGCCGGTCGAGGTGTACTGCCACATCGTGTACGTGCTCCAGCCCGCGGGCAGTTCGCCCACGGTGGAGGCGTACCGGGCGATCCACAGCGGGGTGGTGGCGGCGAATCCGGCGTAGTTGCCGGTGCACTGCTTCCACCAGCTGGTGGCCGTGTAGATGACGGCGTCCCGGCCGGTGCGGTACCGGTACTGCTCCAGGAAGTCGCGGATCCAGCTCACCATCGCGCTCTGCGACTTGCCGTAGCAGGCGTCGCCGTACGGGTTCCACTCGATGTCGAGCACGCCCGGCAGGGTCCGCCCGTCCGCGGACCAGTCGCCGCCGCGGTCGACGAAGTAGTCGGCCTGGGCGGTGCCGCTCGCCGTGTCGGGCGTACCGAAGTGGTAGGCGCCGCGGACCATGCCGACCTCGTAGGAGCCGTCGTACTGCTGTGAGTGGTACGGGTTGGTGTAGTACGTGCCCTCCGTGGCCTTGGCGTAGGCCCAGCGGACCCCGCTGTCCCACAGGGTCGCCCAGGCGACGTCACCCTGATGGCTGGAGACGTCCACGCCCTCCGTCCGGGTGGAGCGGACGGTGGGCAGGCCGCCGCTGCCGTCGTGGGCGGCGACGCCCATGCCCATGTGGGCGGAGCCGCGCGGAGGCGCGGTGGGGGCGGATCCGGCCGCGGCGGCCGGGTGGGGGAGGGAGAGCACCGCGAGCAGGACCGCGCCGGCGGTCGCGAGCGCGCGTATGCGGAGGGGGCCGGATCTGTGCACAGGCATGACGCATCTCCGAAAGGTCGGTGTGGGGCGAACCCGGAATGTGACCCACGTCCCATGTGGTGGGCATGCCGCGCAATCGCCTGGTGAGGAGACTGCGCACGTGGACCACGACGGGGGCGGGGCGTCCTCGCCCACCGCCTGAAAGACGTGGGAGGTGTCCCCGGCCGCCGTTGGTCTACGCCTGCGAAATACTGGTGGAGCTGCGGCGACGTCGCCACTTGGCGGGAAACTTTCAGAGCCGGAAAACCGAAGCAGGGGCAGACGTGCACGAACAAGGACACCGAGGTGAAGAGGGCGCCGCCTCCCCGGAGCCCGCGCCGGGTGTGGACCGGCCGGGATTCCTCGCGCTGGAACGCGAGTTGACCGTGCTGCTGCGGCGCGCCCGGGCCAGCCAGGGGGAGATGGCCCGCGCGGTCCATCCCGACCTGGAGCCGTCCGCGTACGGGCTGCTGGTCCGTCTGGATGAGTGCGGCCGGCAGCGGGCCACCGAGCTCGCCGCCTACATCGGCGTCGGCAAGGCGACGATGTCGCGCCAGCTGCGCGCGCTGGAGCAGCTCGGCCTCGTCGCCCGCGAGCCGGACCCCGCCGACGGCCGCGCCTGGCTGATCGCCCTCACGCGGGAGGGCCACGAACGGGTCCGCAGGGTCCGCGAGGCCCGCCGCGCGCGTTACGCCGGCCGGCTCGCCGACTGGGACCCCGACGAGGTCACGGAGCTCGCCCGGCTGCTGAACCAGCTCAACCGGGGCATGGAGAAGTGACCCCGTACGGGATACCGCTAACGGGGTGACAGCTCGGCGTACACCACCGTCGCGTCGTCGTGCGTCTTGCCGCGGCGCGGCGCCACCCGGTCCGCGTCCGCCCGCTCCAGGGCCCGTACGCGGTCCACCAGGGACCGGGCCCCCTCCTTGCGGACCAGGGTGAGGCAGTCCGTCCAGCCGCCCTCGTGGAACCTCTCCACCCAGCGCGCCGCACCGTCCGTCAGGGCGGCCAGGGCACGCACCCCGTCGCGCGGCAGCGAACCGGTGACCGCGCGGGAGGCCACCGAGGGATCCGCCGCCGCCGTGAAGAAGCCGCCCTCCTTGTTGCGCAGCGTGGTGTCCACCAGGGTGTGGGAGGCCAGGGCCGAGCGGGGCAGCCGGTCCAGACGGTCGTCCAGGAACGGGGTGACCGCCCCGTCGGGGGACTCGACGAGCAGGGCCGAGTCGGACAGCACCAGGTAGTCCACCGAGGCCGGTGACCAGCGGGCCAGCACCACGGTCGCCTGCGGCGTACGGGGGTGAGAAAGGTCACAGGTTGCCGCGTGACCGGCGGCGGTACGCGCGAGGGCGCGGGAGAGCAGCTCGGCCAGGGGAACATCCGGGAGGGAAACGGTCAGTTCGGTCAGCGCCCCGCCCAGTCGCGCGGTGAACCAGGGCACGGAATGCAGACATCCGCCGCCGTCCCCCGGTGGTGTGACCCCGTCCAGCACCACGAGCGAACCGCCCTGTCCGGAGGCCGGAAGCCCGACGCTCGCGAAGTCCTCGTTGGGGCGGCCGGGATCGCCGGGCTCCGAAACAAGCTCCGTACGCATCCCGCCAGTCTGCACGACCCCTCCACAAGGGTCGCGAAAGGCCCTCGCCGGTCGCCGGATCCGGGTAGCCGCGCAGGTCAGGCGCCTGGTTTGGGAGGGAATGCAGTGCTCCGGGAAGACGTGGCGGCGAATATTGCCACCGCCCGCCGCAGACGTCCAACCGGCCTGCCGCGCGGGGCCGCTGCGGAAGATGGCGGAACTTGCCCCTCAACTCACCTCCGGGGTTCACTCCTTCGAGTGGCGGGTCAGGTGATGCGCATCCACTGTCCACGCTCACTGGGAGGGTCGGGGAGCGATGGGGGCGCCTCGCTGTCCGAGCACGGTCAGGAGCTCGGGGTGAACGCCCGCACCCGTTGACGGAGCGTCACCCGGACCCACGGGTACACGAGTCAGGAATGCGAGCACCGGTGCAGAAGTCGCGGCCTCGTCGCACAGGCAAGCAGACGGCCCCCACGGGGGACGCGGAGCAGAAGCCCACCGTCGGCAGGGGTCGCCCCACCCATGTACGCAACCGGCTCATCGTCGCCGTGGCCGTGGTGGCCGCCGCGATCGCCGCGGCCGGGGCACCCTCCGTACTCACGGCCTCCGGGCAGCTCAAGGACTCGCAGGACCTGGTGACGCTCGCCGAGCAGACCCAGGACGCCCTCACCCTGGCGCACTCCCTCGCCGACGAGCGCGACGAGGTCGTCCCCTACATCGCGGCCGGCCGCCCCGAGTCCAAGGCGCCCTCCGAGGAGCACAGCGCCCGCGTCGACCGGCAGGTCGAGGAGCTGCGCACCGACACCGACATGCCGCAGGAGCTGCGCGACGGCCTCGACGCCGTCGCCACCGTGCGCAGAGCGGCGCTCACGGGCAAGAGCAGTGCTCTCGAGGCACATCAGGCGTACTCCACCGCCGTCACCCTGCTGCACCGGCTCGCCGAACAGCTCGCGGAGCGGACCCCGCCCCGCGCCGGTTCGGGCTCCTACGCGCTCACCGAGCTGGACTCCGCCGTCCAGCAGGCCGCCGCCACCCGCGGACTGCTGCTCGCCGCGCTGAACGTGCCGGCCGCCACCCAGACCGTGATCGACCCGATCACCGGCCTGCCGTCCACCGCCACCAGTTCCTCGGACGCCGACACGAAGCGGCGCGACGCGCTGACCGCCGCCGCGCTCCAGGCCCGGCTGCGCTCCGACGCGGCCCTCGCCGACTTCCGCGAGACCGCGCCCAGGACCGCCCGCGGCTCCTACGACTCCACGGTCACCGGCCCCGAGGTCGAGACCGCGGAGAAGTACCTGGCACGCCTCACCGACGAGCCCACCCTCTCCGACGACGATCTCGACACCAGTGTCAAGAAGCTGCGGGCCGCGCTCACCGCGCGGATCGACACGATGCGCGGCGTCGAGTCCGCGCTCTTCGAGCAGCGCACCAAGGACCTCGCCCAGCTCCGCGACGACGACGTCACCGCGCTGGAGATCCGGATCGCCGCCCTCGGCGCCCTGATGCTGCTCGCGATCGGCATCGCCACGGCGATGGCCCGCACCCTGACGCGTCCGCTGTCGGTGCTGCGCCGGGGCTCCGCCCGCCTCGCCGAGGCGGAGGACCCCGCCGGCCAGGAGCCGGTCGCCTTCACCGGCCGCAACGACGAGTTCGCCCAGGTCGTCCGTTCCGTCAACGCCCTGCACGCGCGCGCCGCCGCCCTCGCCGAGCGGATCGCCACCCTGGAGGCCGACCGCAAGCACCTCGTGGGCCAGCGGCAGAAGATGGCCGACGCCCGCGAGGAACTGCGCACCGAACTCGCCGAGTCCACCGCCCATCTGGAGCGGCTGCGCGCCGGCATCGGCGGTACGTTCGTCAACCTCGCCCTGCGCACATTGGGGCTGGTCGAGCGTCAGCTCGGCGTCATCGAGGGGCTGGAGGAGCGGGAGGACGACCCGGACCGGCTGGCCACCCTGTTCAAGCTCGACCACTTCGCCACGGTGATGCGCCGGCACAGCGAGAACCTCCTCGTCCTCGCCGGCACCGAGCAGGGCCGGCACACGGCGGGTCCGGTTCCGCTGGTGGACGTCGTACGGGCCGCGGTCAGCGAGATCGAGCGGTACGAGCGGGTCCGGATCGCCGCGCTGCCGCCGCACGCGCACATCGCCGGGTTCGCCGCGGACGACCTGTCCCACCTGCTGGCCGAACTCATGGAGAACGCCACCTCGTTCTCCCCGCCCGACCTGCCCGTCGAGATCTCCGGCTGGCTGCTGGAGAACGGCGAGGTCATGCTCTCCGTCCAGGACGAGGGCATCGGCATGACCGGGGAGCGGCTGGAGCGGCTCAACGCCCGGCTGTCCGACTTCGACCCGGAGGTCACGTACGACGCGGAGGCCGAGGACGGTCTCGGCCTCGGCCTGTACGTCGTGGCCCGGCTCGCCCACCGGCACGGGGTCCGGGTCAAGCTGCGCGAGCAGAAGCAGGGCGGCATCGCCGCGGTCGTCGTCCTCCCCGCCCCCCTGCTGGCGCCCGCCACCCCCGGCGCGGTCCCCGCCTCCGTCACCGGCACCACGTACACCCTCCCGGGCGCCGACGCCGAGGCCAACTCCAACGTCCTCCACGGCCGCACGGAGCCGGACGACCCGCTGGTCGCCCTGGCGGAGAAGGCGGTACTCCACCAGGACTCACCCGGTGGAGAGACACCGGGCGAGCCGACGGAGGCACCGGCGGCGGGCGACGCGGACGGGTCCTCGCCGGTCCCTGCACAGGACGCCCAGTCGGACGGTGGCGACGATCCGGCGGAGGCGGAGGCCCCTGCCGGTGAGGCGGAGGAGTCCGCGCCCGGCCGCGGGGACGAGTCCGCGGACGGTCTCGCGGCACATGGGGACGCGGAGGGCGCCGACGCGCCGGCCGAGCGGCCCGCCGAGGTCACGATGGAGCTGCTGATCCCGGCACAGCCGGAGGCGGCCGAGGAGCCGGCGCCTTCACCGGAAGCCGCCCGGGACCACGGCGCCGACGCCGAACGCACGGCCGTTCCCGGCGCCCGGGGAGCCGAGACCGGCAACACCGCCGGTGTCGACGCCGAAGCCGGGCCCGCCGCCTCTGCCGAGCCCGGTACCGACGCCGTCGGCCGGCCGGAGGACGAGAGCGTTCGCCCGGGGGCGGGTCACGCGGGCGGGAACGACGTCTCGGGCGCTGCCGCGCGGCCGTTCGGTGTGGGTGCGGACGACGCCGTCCGCCCGGGCGCCGGTCACGCGGCCGGAGACGAGGAGTCCCCGTCCGGTGCCGCGAGCCGTCCGGCCGGCGAGGCTCCGGAGGACGCCGCTCACCCGGCCGCGTCCCACAGGGACGTACCCGGCGCGGACACCGGGTCCGAGAGTTACGCCGGAACAGGCGCCGGGCCTGAGACTCGCCCCGGAGCCGGAGCCGGAGCCGGAGCCGGAGCCGGAGCCGGAGCCGGAGCCGGAGCCGGAGCCGGAGCCGGAGCCGGAGCCAGTGCTGGGTCCGAGGACCGATCCGGAGCCAGTGCTGAGCCCGGGGCCCGCCCCGGAGCTGACGCCGGCCCCGAGGCCCGCCCCGCAGCGGGCGGCGCCCCCGAGGCCCGCCCCGCAGCCGACGCCGGGAACACCGCACCGCTTCCGCGGCGGTCGGCCGTCGAGGTCGGCGGTGACACGGAGCACGGGCGTGTCGCCGACGGGGACGGGGACGGGGACGAGGTCGAGGAGCCGGTCACGGACAAGGGGCTGCCCAAGCGCACGCCCAGGATCACCGCGCCCGTCGCGGCCCCGCGCCCGCGCACCGGGTCCGTGGACGCCGAGGCCCTGCGCCGTCGGCTCGGCGGCTTCCGCCGGGGGGCGGACGCCGGGCGCCGGGACGTCGAGGCGGAACTCGCGGAGCGGACCGGTGGCCACCAGGTGCCGTCCGACCCGGCCGTCACATCCGAAGAGACCACGGGGGGCACAGTCGAGGAGGCAAGCAGTTGACCGCGTCGCCCAGTACCGTCGGGCTGAGCAGTGAGGCCCGCAACCTGCACTGGCTGTTGAACAACCTCGTCGAGGAGGTGCCCGGCATCCTCTCCGTCGCGGTGGTCTCCTCCGACGGCCTGCTCCTGCTCTCGTCCGACGACTCCCGGAACACCGCGGCCCGTGACGCGCGGAGCACGAGACGCACCGGCCCCCGCGGCTCCGCCGCCGACCTGGCCACCGTCGTCTCCGGCATCGGCAGTCTCACCGTCGGTGCCTCGAAGCTGATGGACTTCGGTCCGGTCAAGCACACGATGGTGACGATGGACGAGGGCAGCCTGTTCGTGATGTCCATCAGCGACGGCTCCCTGCTCGGCGTGCACGGCTCCGCGGACTGCGACATGAGCGTGGTGGCGTACCACATGGCGCTGTTCGTCGGCCGCGCCGGCCACGTCCTGACCCCGGAACTCCGCAGCGAGCTGCGCCAGTCCCTGGAGACCGAGCCCACCGGGAGCCGCCGATGAGCAGGTCCAGGAAACAGCTCCCGGTCCGCGGCGGCGAGCGCAAACCCGCCCGGGTCCGCCCCTACTCGCTCACCGGCGGCCGCACCCGCTTCGGCCACGTCCTGCTCGTCGAGACGTTCGTCGGCGCCACCGTCGCGCTCGAAGCCGCCGGGGAGCGCAAGGAACTGACGAACAACCCGTCCGGTTTCCGGGGCATGCCGGAGATGCGGGCCATCGTCGAACTGTGCCGCCGTATGCGAACGGTGGCCGAGATCGCCGCGCTGCTGAGGATGCCGCTCGGCGTGGTCCGCGTCCTCCTCAGCGACCTCGCGGACCAGGGAAAGATCCGTGTCTACGGAACGGGGACCGGCCACGGCACGGGCCGCCCGGACCGCGCGCTGCTGGAAAGGGTGCTGAGTGGACTCCGTCGTCTCTGACGTCGCGCACGGCGTCTCCCCGCTCACGGAAGAGGGCGACGAGCCGCTGCTGCCCTGGCAGACGGACCGCACCCGTGCGCCCGTCGCCACGAAGATAGTGGTGGCGGGCGGGTTCGCCGTCGGCAAGACCACGCTGGTCACCTCCGTCTCGGAGATCACGCCCCTGCAGACCGAGGCGCTGATGACCGAGGCGAGCGAGGGCACCGACGACCTCACCGCCACGCCCGGCAAACTGACCACCACCGTGGCCATGGACTTCGGCCGCATCACGCTCGACGACGACCTGGTGCTCTACCTGTTCGGCACGCCGGGCCAGCAGCGGTTCTGGTTCATGTGGGACGACCTGGTGCGCGGCGCGATCGGCGCCGTCGTGATGGCCGACACCCGCCGCCTGAAGGACTGCTGGCCGGCGCTGGACTACTTCGAGAGCTGCGGACTGCCGTACGTCGTCGCGGTCAACCACTTCGACGGCAGTGAGCGGTTCGACGCCGAGGACGTGCGGGAGGCGTTGACGATCCCCGCGCACGTACCTGTCATGATCATGGATGCGCGCCGCCGGATCTCGGTCATCGAGACCCTCCTGTCCCTCGTGGGTCACGCGCTCGACGAAACCCCCGAGTGACCCCCGAGCCATCCCCGAGCAGCCCTCTTAGGAGCGTCCCCCGTATGCGGAAGATACTCGTCGTCGGAGCCGGCCAGTCCGGTCTCCAGCTCGCCCTCGGCCTCCAGTCGCACGGGTACGAGGTCACCCTGATGTCCAACCGGACCGCCGACGAGATCCGCACCGGACGGGTCATGTCGACGCAGTGCATGTTCCACACGGCACTCCAGCACGAGCGCGACCTCCAGCTGAACTTCTGGGAGTCCCAGGCCCCGAAGATCGAAGGACTCGGCGTCTCGGTGGCGGCCCCCGGCTCCTTCGACCCGGGCCCCTCGCAGCGCGCGATCGACTGGCTGGGCAGGCTCGACGGGTTCGCGCAGTCGGTGGACCAGCGGGTGAAGATGGCCGGCTGGATGGAGACCTTCGCCCAGCGCGGCGGCCAGCTCGTCATCCACGGCGCGGCGGTCGGCGACCTCGACTACTTCTCCCGCACGTACGACCTCGTCCTCGTCTCGGCGGGCAAGGGCGAGCTCGTGCGGATGTTCGCCCGCGACCCGGAGCGCTCCCCGTACAGCGAGCCGCAGCGCGCCCTGGCCGTCGCCTACGTCCACGGCCTCGGCCCGCGTCCGGAGCACCCGGACACGGAGGCGGTCCGCTGCAACCTGGTCCCCGGTGTCGGCGAGATGTTCGTCATGCCGACCCTCACCACCTCGGGCCGCGCCGACATCCTGTTCTGGGAGGGCGTACCCGGCGGCCCGCTGGACGCCTTCAAGGACGTCAAGGACCCCTCGGAGCACCTCTCCCTGACCCTGGAACTCATGGAGAGGTTCCTCCCCTGGGAGTACGCGCGGGCCACCAAGGTCGAACTGACCGACGCCGGCGGCACCCTCGCCGGCCGCTACGCCCCCACCGTCCGCAACCCGATCGGCCGGCTGCCCGGCGGCGGACTCGTCCTCGGCGTGGCCGACGTGGTCGTCGCCAACGACCCGATCACCGGCCAGGGCTCCAACTCCGCCTCCAAGTGCGCCGCCTCCTACCTCGCCTCGATCATCGAACACGGCGACAAGGAGTTCGACGAGGCCTGGATGCGGCAGACCTTCGACCGCTACTGGGGGACGGCCCAGCACGTCACCAAGTGGACGAACGCCATGCTCGCCCCGCCGCCGGAGCACGTCCTGAACCTCCTCGGCGCCGCCGGTGGGCTCCAGCCCGTCGCCGACCGCTTCGCCAACGGCTTCGACGACCCGGCCGACTTCGAGAACTTCTTCTACGACCCGAAGAAGGCCGAGGGCTACCTGATGGAGGTCTCGGGCGCGGCCGGCGCGTAACCCTCGTCGGGCCCCTCCATCGCCCCGTCGGGGAGCTCCGGCGGCACGTACCGCCGTACGGGCTCCCCGTCCGGGTCGGGACGTACGGCGCCAAGGACCGGGTTGGCCGCGATCGGGGAGACCTTGATCCGCGCGCCGGGACGGGGCGCCTGCACCACCATGCCGTCGCCGAGGTAGAGGGCGACATGGGTGGCCTCGGGGAAGTACACGACGAGGTCACCCGGCCGCAGCTCGTCCAGCGGCACCCGCTCCAGCCGCGCCCACTGCTCCTGGCTGGTCCGGGGGACCGGCGTCCCGGCGGCGCCCCACGCCTCGGAGGTCAGCCCCGAGCAGTCGTACGTGTCGGGCCCCTCCGCTCCCCACTCGTACGGCTTCCCGAGCTGCTCCACGGCGTACCGCACGGCCCGTTCGCCCGCCGCCGAGGGAGGCGCGCCGCCGCTGCCCAGCGCGCCGGAGGTCACCAACTCCTCCTGCGCCTCGGCCGTGTTGCCCCGCTCCAGCTCGGCCAGCGCGGCGAGCTGCTCGGCGCTGAGCGAGGCGAGGAGTTCCTCGACCGCGCGGAGCCGTTCGCGGACCTCGTCCCGCTCCTTACCGCGCCGCTCGGTGAGGGCGAGCCGGGCGTCGAGGGCCCTGCGCGCCCGGCGGGCCAGCGCGTCGGCCTCCCGCTCGTCACCGGTCAGCCGGCCCACCGTCACCGCCCGCTCCCGCGCCAGCCGCCCGATCACATGCCCCTGGTCGAGCGCGCGCCGCGGATCGCGCGCCAGCAGCAGCCGTACGTAGGGGGAGAGGCCGGTGACGCTCTGGTACTGCTGCCGGGCCAGCCGTCCGGCCGCGCCCCGGCTGTCGTGCAGGGAGAGCCGGGTGCGGGCGAGGGCGTGCTCCAGCCGCGCGGTCTCGGCACGCTGCTTCTTCAGCCGTTCCTCGGTGGCGTTGTAGGTCTCGGTGGCCTTCTCGGCCTCCCGGTACAGGGTCTGAAGCTCCGTCAGCAGCTCGGCGACGGAACGCTCGCCGGAGCCGGTGCCGCCGCCGCCCGGTTCCGGGGCGGCCACCGCGGGCACGGGCGCGAGGACGGCCCCGGCCGCCAGTACCGTCGTACACACCAGACGCAGCAGCTTCCCTGACACTCCATCACCTCCGACGCGGGGCGGCTCGTCCGCTCCGCATCGCGAGCATCGGGCGGGTGTCCGCGGTCCGCTCGCCGAGTGTGCGCGGTTCGGCGCAACCCGGTCACCCGTCGGCGTCGTCCGGCTTGCCCCCCGGCGTGGCGTCTGGATCGGGCGCGGGCCTCGACCACGGCCACTTCCGACCGTCGCCGACCCGCCCCGTGGGGTCGTACAGGTACTTCCAGCCCCGCGTCAGCCCGGTCCGCGCGCTCCGCGCCCGGGGCACCCGCCGGTAGACCAGCACGGTGGGCGGGCCGCCGTCCGGGGCCGGGACGGGGATGCGGTACGTCTTCGGCGGGTGCCCGGTGATGCCCAGCAGCACGGGCAGCACACGCCCGTCCATGGGACCGCCCTCGAACGGGGTGTCTTCGCTCTTCACGCCCCCAGTGTCGGCGATGCGCGGGCCGTCAGAGCTCCGCGGCCAGCTCCCGCACCAGGGCGTCGGCCTGCGCGTCGCGCCGCGCGGTCACCGTCAGCACCGCCACGAACTGCTCCACGAGCCAGTCCCGCAGTTCGTCCAGGGACGGCTGCTTGTCCTCGTCGAGCCAGATCAGCGAGGCCGCCTCCACGGCGGTGATCCACACCCGGACCGTCATCCGGAGCCGGGGTCCGGGTTCGCCGACCCCGAGATGGCTGAGGATGTGCTCGGCGGCGGCCCGCCGTACGCCGTCCACTATGGCGGTCGTACGGGAGGTCTCCACGACGCTCCCGCCCTGGAGCAGCGCGCTGAACCCGGTGTCGTGCCGGCCGACGAAGGCGAGGTAGCGGTCGAGGGCGCGGGACAGCCGGGGCAGCAGCGGGCCCTCGTGCGGTTCGTCGAAGCAGTGCCGCAGCTCGTCGGCGGCGGAGCGGAGGGCCGCCTCGTAGAGCTGCTGCTTGCCGCCCGGGAAGTACCGGTACACCAGGGGGCGTGACACGCCGGCCGCCTCCGCCACGTCGTCCAGGGAGACGTCCTCCGGGGCGCGGTGGGCGAAGAGGGAGAGCGCGGCCTCCAGCAGCTGGCTGCGGCGTTCCTCGACACCGAGCCGCCGGTAGGCGGGGGTAGGGGCCTGCGGGGTCATGCCCGCAGGGTATCCGCCCGCCCGTCTACGCGAGCAGCCCCGACGACTGCCACAGCTTCCGTCCGACGCCGCGCAGTACGCCGATGTCGTCCAGGAAGTCCGTCAGACGCTTCGAGCCCTGCCGCATCACGTCCCGGCGGTGGGCGCTCGCCTTGACCTGGGCGACGGCCTTCTGTCTGTCCAGGCCGACGTTCGTGTAGACCTCGGGGTTCACGAAGGCCACCGAGAACACCCGGGCGAACTCTCCCGAGGTGACCCGGGTGAACTCCTGCGACCACTTCGGCGCGGTCACCATCTGGCGCCGCAGCTCCTCACGGGCGTAGCGCACGTGCCGGGCCTCCTCGACGACGTGGATGCGCGTGACACCCCGGATCAGCGGCTGGACCCGCTCGTCCGGGAAGGTCAGCCGCTGCATCCAGTCCAGGACCTCCTCGCCGAGCAGGGTCGCGGTGAAGGAGCCGGGGGTGGTGGAGATCGTCTTGAAGAGGCGGCCGAGGTTCTGGTGGACGCGGCTCACCGGGTACCAGGGCGTGCCGCCGCGCGAGATCATCCGGGCGAACATCTTGGAGTGCCGGCACTCGTCCTCGATCTCGGTGAGGGCGTACCGCACGTGCGCGCTCGTGGCGGACTTGTCGTAGATGTGCCGGACCAGGAGCTGCATCAGGATCAGCTCGAACCAGATGCCGAGCGAGGCGAGCGCGGCGGCCTCGTGCCGCGAGAGCAGGATGCGCTGCTCCTCGCTCATCCGCTTCCACATCGGGGTGCCGTACAGCGAGACCAGCTCCGGCGGCCAGAACCACTTGCCCTCCTCGAAGGGCGCCTCCCAGTCCAGCTCCTCGTCCGGGTCGAAGGAGTGCCTGGCGGACGACTCGAGCAGCCGCTGGGCGACCTGTTCCCGGTCCTTGAGCAGCCCGAGCGCGTCCCGCAGGCCATCGAGCGCGTCGGCTTCCGACAGGGTCGTCATGGTGGTTCCACCTCGGGGCGTCTCGGGTTACCGGCGGGTCACCCACTTATGAGACTGCCTGTCAGCAAGCCCGTCAATCCCTTGGGCGGGACTTGTCGACGGGTGATCCACCTGACGGCGACGTCAACGGCACACCTTCCCGTTCGCCTGATGGAGTGCGGTCTTGCTGTTCACCCTGGGTACGCTGGCACTGCCGGTCACACTGCAGCACATGGGAGCGATCATGAGCGCCGCACACGACTACGGGCTGGACGACGACTACGAGTGGCCTCGTCCGCCGGCTGGTGGCTGGACGGCGGACGACCTGGACAAGCTTCCCAACCTGCCTCGGCATACGGAGCTGATCGACGGGAGCCTCGTCTTCGTGAGTCCGCGGACCCGTTTCCACTCACGTACCATGTGGCTGTTCGAAACCAACCTGCGGGAGCAAGCGCCGGATGGGTGGGATGCCATCCGGGAGATGACCATCAAGCTCAACAAGCGCAATCGGCCGGAGCCCGACGTCCTGGTGGTTCGCGAGGACGCCGACACCGGCCCGAGCCAGACCTGGTTCCGGCCGGAAGACGTCCTGGTCGCTGTCGAAGTCGTCTCCGACGACTCGGAGGAACGGGACCGTGAGGTGAAGCCGCGGAAGTACGCGGCTGTGGGCATTCCACATTACTGGCGCGTCGAGCAGAACGACGGACTCCCCGTGGTCTACGTCTACGAACTCGACACGATGACCAAGTCGTACGTTCCCATGGGCATCTTCCACAACCGCCTCAAACTCACCGTCCCGTTCCCCGTCGACATCGACCTCACCGCCGTCGACGGCCGCCGCCGCTAGACCGAGCAGCCCAGCCCTTCCGGCACCTCCCCGGTCAGCGGCTGCGCACCGCCCGACGGAAACGACGTCCGCAGGGTGAACGCGTACGGCGTCGGGCCGTTGGCGCGCAGGTGGAGGAGGCGGGACTCGGCCTCCGCGACCGTGGGGCGGTGGCCCTTCGGGACCCACCACATGGTGACCATCGCCTCCTCGACGCGCTCGAACCACTCCCTGCGCCGCGCCAGCAGCTCCCGGTGGCGGCCCTGGTACATGAACGCCGTCAGGGCGTCGGTGTCCCGCCACACCGACATGTTGACGATCAGCCAGGAGTCGCCGAAGACGGCGATGTCCGTCGCGTCACCGCCCTCGCTCTGCAGGCGCCAGACGAAGCCGTCGGCGGCGTCGGCGTCCGCGTTCACCGGGTCGAGACCGTCGACGAAGTCCTTCAACCGCGGGGAGTCCAGCGGGGCTTTGAGGCGGGCGATGTTCACCTGGGCGAGTTCGTACGCGGTGTCGGTCATGTACCGGACGGTAGGTCGGGAACGTATCGCTCCGGCACCCCCGTCTCACCAAGCGAGCTTCCCGGCCTACGAGTTCAGCACCGCCTCCATCACCGCCCGCGCGATCGGCGCCGCCGTCCCGCCGCCGCTGATCTCCCGCCGGTTCGCCGCCGCGTCCTCGACCACCACCGCGACCGCCACCTTCGCCTCCATGTCCGCACCGCCCCGCGCCCAGGAGACGAACCAGGCGTACGGCGTACCGGAGTTGCCCAGCCCGTGCTGGGCGGTACCGGTCTTGCCGCCCACGATCGCACCGGGGATCGCGGCCTTCGTGCCGGTGCCGTCCTCCACCACGCCCCGCATCAGCTCCCGCAGCCGCGTCGCCGTCGCCGGGTCCATGGCCCGCCGTACCGGACGGGAACCCGCCGTCGACACCGTGCTGCCGCCCGCCCGCGTGGTCCGCTCCACCAGATACGGCTCCCGCACCTGCCCGCCGCCCGCCACGGCCGCCGCGACCATCGCCATCTGCAGGGGCGTCGCCCGGGTGTTGTACTGCCCGATCGACGACAGCGCGAGCTGTGCCCGGTCCATCGTGGTGTCGAAGGTGCTGCGCGCCACCCGGAACGGGATCCGTACGTCCGGGTCGTTGAAACCGAAGGCCTCGGCCGTCGCCCTCATCCCCTCCACCCCCGTGGTGACCCCCAGCTTGGCGAACACCGTGTTGCAGGACCAGACGAACGCCTCCCGCACCGAGGCGTCCGCGCACCCCTCGGACCCGTTGGTCAGCCGGGTCCTCGTCCCCGGCAGGGTGTACGGGTCGGGGGAGTCGGTCGGCCTGTCCAGGTTCCTCACCACCCCGGCGTCCAGCGCCGCCGCCGCGGTGACCACCTTGAACGTCGAACCCGGCGGATACGTCCGCTGCACCGCCCGGTTCAGCATCGGCCGGTCCGGATCGGCGTTCAGCCGCGCCCAGGCGTCCCGCGCCACCGCGCCGTTCCCGGACAGCAGCGCGGGGTCGTACGACGGGACCGACACCAGCGCCAGAATCCGGCCGGTCGACGGCTCCACCGCCGCCACCGCGCCCTTCCGCGAGCGCAGCCCCTCGTACGCCGCCCGCTGCGCCGCCGGGTCGATCGTCGTCACGACGTGACCGCCCGCGTTGTGACCGCGTGTGAACTCGTTCCACAGCGGCAGCGGCGCGAGCACCGGGGCGGCACCGGACAGCAGCCCGTCCTCCGTGTGCTCCAGCAGTGTCGTGCCGTACTCCTGCGAGGCGAAGCCGGTCACCGGGGCGTACAACGGCCCGTCGCGGTACGTCCGTTCGTAGCGCAGGTGCTCACCGGTGTCCCGTGATCCGGTGACCGGCCGCCCGCCGACCAGGATGTCGCCGCGCGGCTGCCGGTAGCGGGCGATGGTGTCCCGGCGGTTGGCCGGGTTGGCCTCGTAGTCCTCGGCGTGCAGGACCTGCACACGGGTCGCGTTCACCAGCAGCGCCACCAGCAGCAGGGCGCAGAACAGCGCGGCGTGCCGGATGTGCCGGGTCACCGGGGCGCACCCCCGCCGCCCTGCCGCCGCGCGGAGTCGCCCAGCCGGACCAGCAGCGCCACGATCGTCCAGTTGGTCACCACCGACGAGCCGCCCTGCGCCAGGAACGGCATCGCCATCCCGGTCAGCGGGATCAGCCCGGTCACCCCGCCCGCGATCACGAACACCTGGAGCGCCACGAGTGAGGCGAGGCCCACCGCGAGCAGCCGCCCGAACGGGTCGCGCAGGGCCAGCCCCGCCCGGTAGCCGCGCTCCACCAGCAGCCCGTAGAGCAGGAAGATCGCGGACAGCCCCGCCAGGCCCAGCTCCTCCCCGGCCGTCGCCAGGATGAAGTCGGACTTGACCGCGAAGCCGATGAGCACCGAGTGTCCGAGCCCGAGCCCGGTGCCGAGCGTCCCGCCCTCCGCGAAGGCGAACAGGGACTGGGCGATCTGGTTCGGGCCCTCGCCCGCCTCGATGGAGCCGAACGGGTGCAGCCAGGTCTCGATCCTGTGGTGCACGTGCGGCTCCAGCCGCCCCACCGCCACCGCACCCAGCGAGGCCAGCAGCAGCCCCACCGCGATCCAGCCCGTGCGGCCGGTGGCGACGTACAGCAGGACCACGAACAGACCGAAGAACAGCAGCGAGGTACCGAGGTCCCGCTCCAGCACCAGCACGCCCACACTGACCAGCCAGACGGCGAGGATCGGGCCGAGCACCCGCCCGGTGGGCAGCCGCAGCCACCGGACGCGGCGGCCGGCATAGGTGAGGGCGCCCCGGTTCGCGGCGAGGTACGCGGCGAAGAAGACCGCCAGCAGCACCTTCGCGAACTCACCGGGCTGGATGGAGAATCCGGCGACCCGGATCCAGATCCGCGCCCCGTTCACCGCGGGGAAGAGGATCGGGACCGTCAGCAGGACCAGCGCGACGGTGACGCAGACGTAGGTGTAGTTCTGGAGCACCCGGTGGTCGCGCAGCACCAGGACGACCATGATGAACAGCGCCACGCCCAGCGTCGACCAGATGAGCTGGGCCGGGGCCGCCGGATCGCCCGGCGTCTCCAGGTCGAGCCGGTAGATCAGCACCAGGCCGAGACCGTTGAGCAGCACCCCGATGGGGAGCAGCACCGGGTCGGCGCACGGGGCGCGCCAGCGCACCGCCAGATGGGCGACCAGCGCGAGCACGCCGAGCCCGGCGCCGTAACCGGCGGCGCCGGGCGGGACGGTGCCGTTCCTGGCGAGGCCGACGGCGCAGTATCCGTACACCGACAGCAGGACGGCCAGGACGATCAGGGCGAGTTCGACGCCGCGGCGCCCGGTGAGGCGGACGGTGGGCGCGGGGGGATCCGCCGTCGCCAGGGTGATACCGGCCTTGCTCATGTCCGGAACTTAACCGAATAGGGCGCTTTGCGTGCTTCGTTCATCAGCACCAGCGTGGCGCGGGGCCGAGGTTGTCGATGTGGGCGGCCGGGCCCCACGCCCAGGTGCCGTCCGTGAGGAGGTACCAGAGGGGGTTGCCCTTCACCTTGTCGCCCGGGACCTTGCAGAAGATCGAGACGACGTCGCCCTTGTGGGCGTACCGGATGATCTGCGAACCCCGGTTCGGGGCGCTGCGCAGGGCCAGGGAGTTCACCGTGACGACACCTTTGTACTGGCCCTGGTTGCCTTGGTTGCCGAGGTTTCCTTGGTCGCCCTGGTGGCCGCCGGCCTGGTTGCCCAGATCGTTGTTGCCGCCCTGCTGGTTGCCGTTGCCGCCTTGCTGGTTGTTGCCGCCACCGCCACCGCCACCGCCTTGCTGGTGGCCGCCGCCCTGCTGGTTGTTGTTGCCGTTGCCACCTTGCTGGTTGTTGCCGTTGCCGCCACCGCCACCGCCTTGCTGGTGGCCGCCGTCCTGCTGGTTGTTGTTGCCGTTACCGCCTTGCTGGTTGTTGCCGCCACCGCCACCGCCACCGCCTTGCTGGTAGCCGCCTCCGCCTTGCTGGTTGCCGCCTCCGCCCTGCTGGTAGCCGCCTCCGCCTTGCTGGTTGCCGCCTCCGCCCTGCTGGTTGCCGCCTCCGCCCTGCTGGTTGCCGCCTCCGCCTTGCTGGTGGCCGCCCTGCTGGTTGGCGTTGCCGTTACCGCCCTGCTGGTTGGTGTTGCCACCTTGCTGGTTGTTGTTGCCGCCACCGCCCTGCTGGTTCCAGTTCCCCTGGCCGCCGCCCTGGTTCGGGTCGTCGGCGGCGACGGCGGGGGCGACGGCGGCCGCGACCGCGAGGGCCCCGGCGGCGAGAGCTATGGGCAGGCGGCGGGTGAGCGGGGGGCGCAGGGACATGGGGTACCTCCACATGCGGGGAAAACGGGTCGAAGGTGACTTATCGCCACACTAGGAGCGGCTCTCCGCGCCCGCCCGCCCTGCTGCGCCATCGGGGACGGCACCACCCGCCCCGCCTACTCCGCCAGCTCCTCCAGCAGTCGCGCCGTGGGCAGCCCGGTACGGAGGTAGTCGACGAACAGGTCGTTGTGCAGGGCCCAGGGCGAGCGGCGGGAGCGGATCAGCCGGATCGCCGCCTCGGCGGTCCTGCCCTGCCGTACCAGCGCGTGCGCGACCACCAGACCCGAGCGGTTGTACCCGTGGTAACAGCGCACGAGGACCGTACGGCCGCCGTCCAGTGCCTCGCACGCCGCCTCCGCCAGCCGGATCACGCCCGCGAGCTGCGTCCCGTCCAGCGGCCCGTCGGGGATCGGCCACACCTGGTGCTCGACCCCGGGATCAGGCCCGTGCCCGGGGAGCCGCAGCAGCGTCTGCACGAGATCGAACTGCCGGTTCACCACGGCGAACTCCAGCCGGCCGGAAAGACCCCGGAACTCGTGCCCGCCCATCCACAGGCCGGGCACGACCTCGTTCCACGGACTGTCCGGAGCCGGTACGTCGGGTTGCCTCCCGCGGGTACGCAACGGCGCCTCCCCACCCTCACCGCCCAACTCCTCTCAAAGGTAACCACCTTCTTGCCCCCGGAGCACCCGCCTGTTCCCATGGACGTGAGGTGATGTTGCATGGACGGGCTGCGCGTCATACCGACCTGGCGGCACGGCCGGGAAAGGCTGTACGTCCGCCTCCCGGACGGCCGGGACCTCGCCTGGTACGACCGTGAGACGGCCAGGGTCAACCTGCTCGGCGAGGACCACGAGGAGGACGTGCTCACCGCGCTGGGCCCCTTCCTCACCGGCCCGGTCTCGGTCGGCCCGCCCCCGGTCCCCACCCCCGCCGAGCTGGCACGTCTGTCCCTGCACCCCGACGACGACCTCGCGCCGAACCGCCCCGGCGAGGCCCTGCTGATCGACCTCGACCGCGATCCCGGCCCGCCCCGCCGCCTCCGCCCCGACCCGCGCCGCAGGGCGCTCACCGCGGAGCGGACGGTGGGCGAGGCCCTGGACCGCATGGACGGCGCCGGCTGGCACACCCTGCACTCGATCCCGCTCCCCGGCGGCGACCGCATCCACCACCTGCTGATCGGCCCCGGCGGCCTGTACGCCGTCCACGCCCTGTACGCCCACCGGCAGCGGGTGACGGTCGCCGACCCCCGGGTCGCCCTGGGCCGCCACGAACCGCGCCCTCTGCTGCACCGGGTCCGGGTCGACGCCGACCGTGCCTCCCACGCCCTGACGGCCGAGGTCCGCCCGGTACTCGTCCTGGTCGGCGCGTCGGCCGTGACGGTCCCGGCCCCGCCCCGCGAGGTGCGTGTCCTGACGGACGCCGACGTGGAGACCCTGACCCGTACGGGCGGAGTCCTGAAACCGGCCGACACGGAGGCCCTGCACGCGATGGCCCGGGACCGGAACACCTGGGCCCGGCTGTGACCGGCCGCCCCGCCGCCCTCTCGGCGAGGAACGCCATAAGATGAGAATCTCGGGCAAAGTATGACGAACATCCTACCGTGACCGGTGGACGGCCGGACCGGAAAGGTGCTGCACATGAGATCCATCTGGAACGGCGTGATCTCGTTCGGCCTGGTCAGAATCCCGATCAAGCTCGTGAACGCCACCGAGAGCCACGCGGTCCCCTTCCGCGAGATCCACGCGGAGGACGGTGGCCGGATCCGCCACCGCAAGTTCTGCGAGCTGGAGGACCGCGAGGTCACCGCCCAGGAGATCAGCAGGGGCTACGAGGAGGCGGACGGCACGATCATCCCGATCACCGACGAGGACCTGGCCCACCTGCCGATCCCCACCGCCAGGACGATCGAGATCGTCACCTTCGTCCCCGAGGACAGCATCGACCCGCTCCAGATGAGCGCCGCGTACTACCTGGCGGCGGGCAGGGCACCGGCCGCCAGGCCGTACACGCTCCTGCGGGAGGCCCTGAAACGCGGCAACAGGGTGGCCATCGCGAAGTTCGCGCTGCGGGGCAGGGAGCGCCTGGGCATGCTCCGCGTGGTCGGCGAGGCGATCGCCCTGCACGGTCTGCTCTGGCCGGACGAGGTCCGCGGCCCCGAGGGGATCGCCCCCGACGCGGACGTCACCCTCCACGACAAGGAGCTGAACCTCGCGGACGACCTGGTGGACGCCCTCAGCGAGGTCGGCCTGGAGGACCTGCGCGACGAGTACCGCGAGGCGGTGGAGGAGGTCGTCGCCGCCAAGATCTCCGGCGAGGCACTGCCCGAGGTGCCCGAACCGGAGCGCGGCGTCGAGGTCCTGGACCTGACGACGGCCCTGGAGCGGAGCGTCCGCGCGGTCCGCGGCGAGCCGGGGGCCGAGCGGTTGCCGCAGCGCGGGACGACCCGTTCGTCCCCGAAGGGGACCGGCGGCGGGAAGTCCACGTCGAAGGCGGAGAAGAAGACGGCGTCCCCGGCGCGCGAGCCGACGTCGAAGACGGGCCGGACCGAGAAGAAGACGGCGAAGAGCGCGGCCGGAAAGACACCTTCGAAGAAGACCCCGACAACGAAGACCCCGTCCCGCGAACGCTCGGCCTGACCCGCAGGGAAGGCCGCCCGCACGCCGGCGTCACGACGGCCTCGGCACCGCCCGCACGCCGGCGTCACGACGGCCTCGGCACCGCCCGCACGCCGGCGTCACGACGGCCTCGGCACCGCCCGCAAGGGCACCGTCATGGGCGTGGTCGGCGGTGAGACGCCGCGCGGTCCCTTCCCCGTGGCTTCCGGTCCCCGCCGACCGGCACCGACGCGTTCCCGAGGACGGTGCCGAGTCCCACCCCGACCTGTTCCGGACCGAGCCCGCTCCCGCGCGTACCGTCCCGCGCGTACCCCGCGTCGGCCCACGTCTCCCGCGCCGCCGGCACGGCGAACCGCACTTCAGGAGTTCCGGAGGGGCGGGGCATGGCCGCGAGTGCTCTCCTCGATCGGAACTGTCGCACTCGGGGCGATGACGAGTGTTCTGTGCGATGCGCGGAGGGGTCACTGTCGAATGCGGGCGTGTCCGTTGTGCCGTGCTCCATCAGGTGGGTGACGGGGGACACGGCCGGCGACGCGTCCACGGGAGCGACGAGTTACCCGAGCGTAGCCGGTATGTGTGAAACGTCACCCGGCCGACTGCCCGCCCGGCCGTGCCGACGCAGCCGGACCGGACACCGTCGTCCATGGAAGTCGACGGCGTCCCGCGGGATCCGCCGCCACCGCGCGCACCCCCGCACCGGCGTGCGCCGCGTCAACTCTCGTAATTTACAGGAGACTTCGGCGACCGGCCGGGCGATGGCGACCGGCCGCGGCCGGCGGACGCGCGCGTACCCGGTGAAGTCGCCTTCCCCGGGGCCCGCTCGCGGCGGACGCGCCGGGCGGCGAGGGGAGTGCGACGCGTCCGTGACGACGGGTCAATGGATCTCGGCACTCGTGTTCGACGTCTTCCTCAAGGGTTGTGCTTCGATGTGCGCGACCTGCGGAACCCGTACGCATGGCGGGGGACAGCCGGTTCGCGCGGGAAAACCGAGACACCGGTGGAGGGCATGACCGAGGAAGAGTTCGACGCTTTCTACGCGGCCGCGTTCCCCCGTCTGACCGGGCAGTTGTACGCCTTCACCGGGGACCTCGGCGAGGCCCAGGACGTGGTCCAGGAGGCGTTCGTACGGGCCTGGGACCGGCGTCGGAGACTGCTCGCCGACGAGGCGCCCGAGGCATGGATACGCACCGTCGCCATGCGCCTCGCGGT
The DNA here is from genome assembly GCF_044453165.1 of Streptomyces sp. NPDC051740. Classification (NCBI taxonomy): domain Bacteria; kingdom Bacillati; phylum Actinomycetota; class Actinomycetes; order Kitasatosporales; family Streptomycetaceae; genus Streptomyces; species Streptomyces sp. NPDC051740. The sequence goes on from NZ_JBITCL010000008.1 coordinate 204,559, forward strand.
GAGCCGCTGGCGCCGTGCGAGACGCTGGCTGGAGCTGGTGCGGCGCACCCCGCCGCAGGAGACCACCCCCGGACCGGGCCCCGACCGCACCGCCCTGGTCACCGCGCTGCGCCAACTGCCGGAGCAACAGCGCATGGCCATCGTCCTGCACCACCTGTGCGACCTCAGTGTCGAACGGGTAGCCTCCGAGACAGGCGCACCCGTGGGCACGGTCAAGGCCAGGCTGTCCCGCGGACGGGCGGCACTGGCCAGACACCTGGCGGTGGACGAGGCCGAGGAGCCGGCCTGGAGGGAGAGCGGCCGTGTCGGATGAACTCGCCCGTGTCTTGCGCGAGTTGGCCGCACAGCACGAGACCCCGCCGCGCGTCGGCGCCGCGGAGGTCCGCGACCGCGCCCGGCGCCGCTCCCGCAGCCGCAGGGCGACCGCCGCGCTCGGCACGGCGGCCACGGCGGTCTGCGTGCTGACGGCCGTCGCGTTCACCCCGCACACGGAGGAACCCGCCCGGAACGGCCGGACCCCGGCCGCGGCATCGGACGCCCCCGCCCCCGCCCCCACCACGGCGACCCCGGTCCCCGTCTCCGCCGGCGTCCTGGACCTGGGCCGTCACACCCTCACGGTCGGCGAGCGCGTCATGCGCGTCGACTCGCACTCCTTCCGCCGGTTCCCGCCCGGCAGCCGGATGACGGTGACGGCCAAGGCCGACCTCAAGATGCTGCCGCTCGAAGGCACCACCAAGTCCGGCAGGGCGGTCAAGGTCCCCTACCTGGTGGAACTGCGCACCCCCGACCGGCAACCGGTCTACGCGGGTGCCCTCGCCTCCGGCACCAAGGCGCTCGCCGCCCTCTCCGCCGAGACGGGCTGGCTGGGCATGAGCCTCACGGACGCGGAGTGGTTCTACACCCGGGCACGGACGGGCGACCGCATCGAGATCACGTCGACGGTCACCCCGGGCGCGGAGGCGACGGCCACCGCGCCGACGGGAGCGGAGGCCGCACCGACGGGGCCGGGCACCGCGACGACTTCGGGAGCGGAGACGGCGGCGACCCCGGAGACCGCGGACCGCGTCGGGACCCCGAGGGCCGCGAGAGGCGCGGGAGGCACGGGAGACATCGGAGGCTGACCCCGCCCACCGACCCCCTCCCTCGGTGCCCACCTGCGATTTCTCCCTCCGGCGACCAATCCGCGGCGCCCGCAGGATCGGATTACGCCCGGAGATGTCCCGACCGCGGAGGGCCCACGTGAAAGAAGCAGTCCATATCGGCAGAAACCCCTCGTGGGAGCCGGATCTCCAGGAGCTGGTGGGCCGTGTCGCCCTGGGGGACGAGGAGGCGTTCGCCTCGGTCTACGACCGGGTGGTGAGCCCGGTCCTCGGAGTCGTCCGCTCCGTACTGCGGGACCAGGCCCAGTCGGAGGAGGTGGCCCAGGAGGTCCTGGTCGAGGTGTGGCGCACGTCCCCCGCGTACCGCCCGGACCGCGGCACCGCCATCAACTGGATCCTCACCCTGGCCCACCGCCGCGCCGTGGACCGGGTGCGGTCCGTGGAGGCCGCGGCGGCCCGCGACCACAAGGCCGCAGCCCTGGCCCGGATGCCCGAGTACGACGAGGTCGTCGAACAGGTCGAGGCCCGCATCGAGCGCGAGCAGGTACGCCGCTGCCTGCGCACCCTCACCGAGATCCAGCAGCAGGCCGTCACCCTTGCCTACTACCGCGGCCTGACCTACCGCCAGGTGGCGGAAGCGCTGACGCTCCCGCTGGGCACGGTCAAGACCCGGCTGCGCGACGGCCTCATCCGGCTCCGCGACTGCCTGGGGGTGACCGCGTGACCACCGCCGACCTGCACCGGATGACCGGCGCCTACGCCCTGCACGCCCTGCCCGACGACGAACGCGAGACCTTCGAACGCCACCTCGCCGACTGCGAGCCGTGCGCGCAGGAGACCGCCGAACTCGCCGCCACCGCCGCCCGCCTGGGCCTCGCCCTCTCCGCCCCGCCCCGTCCCGCGATGCGGGAACAGGTGCTGCGCCGCGTCACCACCGTCCGGCAGCAGCCGCCCGGCCCGCCGGCCGCTCCCCGCCCGGGCCGTACGGCCGTACGGGCGCACCGGCTGTCCCGTTGGGCGCTGGCCGCCTGCCTGGCGGCGGCCGCCGCGCTCGGCGGCACGGCCGTCTGGCAGCACGAACGCGCCGAGGACGCCCAGCGGCAGGCCCGCCGCGCCGAACAGGCCACGGAGGAGATCGCCGCCGTACTGGCCGCCCCGGACGCCACGACCCGGGCGGCGGCCCTGGGCGACGGCGCCACCGGCACCGTCGTCGTCTCCCGCGACCGGGACAGGGCGGTGTTCGTCGCCGCCGGGATGGCGCGCCCGCCCGGCGGCAAGGTCTACCAGCTCTGGTTCGACGACGGCGGCACCATGCGCTCCGCCGGTCTGATGGACCCCGGCCGCACCGACCAGGCCGTCCTGATGAAGGGCCCCGTCGACGGCGCGTCCGCCATGGGCGTCACCGTCGAACCCGAGGGGGGCTCCCGCCGGCCCACCTCCGACCCGCTCGCCCTGATGGAACTCCCCACCTGAATCCGTTGCGGGAACGCGTGCGGATTGGTGTGGATCGGCCGCTGAAAAAAGATTCACCGAATCGGGTGAACGACCAATCCGCGGGCCTTTCGGGGCCGGATTCCCCACGTGATCGACGACGAGAAGAAAACGCGATACCCCCTGGGTGCGCTGAGCGGAGTACTGGCCGGGTTCTCCGCGCTCGCCGTCGCCGAACCGGTGGCGGCCTGGGTACACCCGGGATCCGGCCCGGTCCTGGCGGTCGGGGGTGCGGCGATCGACCGCACGCCCGCCGCCGTGAAGGACTGGGCGATCCGGGAATTCGGCACCGACGACAAATTGGTGCTGCGCGTCGGAATCCTCGCCGTACTCACCCTGTTCGCCCTCGCGCTGGGAATTCTGGCGCTGTGGTTCCGGCGGTCCGGTGCGGCGGGAGTCCTGCTTTTCGGCGTGGTCGGCGGCGCCGCCGCCGTGAGCCGCCCGGACTCCACCGGCCCCGTCGACGCGCTGCCGTCGGTCGTCGGAGCGGTGGTGGGAGCGGCCGTACTGTTCCTCCTCGCCGGCCGCCTCCGAAGCCACGATGCGCAGGGCGGGCCCCACGCGGGGGACTGGGACCGCCGAGGCTTCCTGCTCGCCGCGACCGCCGCTGCCGCCGCCTCCGCCGGGGCCGGCGCCCTGGGCCGCGTGCTCCGGCGCACCGGCAGCCGGGACGCGGTCGCCGCACGCGACGCCATCGTGCTCCCGGCCCCCGCCTCACCCGCCCCCGCGATCCCGAAGGGAGCCCGACTCCGCATCCCCGGCATCAGCCCGTTCACCACCCCGAACGACGACTTCTACCGCGTGGACACCGCGCTGACCGTCCCCGAGGTGGACGCCACCACCTGGAGCCTGCGCATCCACGGCAAGGGCGTCACCCGCCCGGCCACCCTCTCCTACGACGACCTGCTCCGCCGCGACCTGGTCGAGCGCGACATCACGCTCACCTGCGTCTCCAACGAGGTCGGCGGCCCCTACGCGGGCAACGCCCGCTGGACCGGCGTACGCCTGTCCGACCTGCTCGCCGAGTGCGGAGTGCGCCCGCCCTCCCGGGGCGGCCCGGCCGACCAGCTGGTGGCCCGCTCGGTGGACGGCATGACGATCGGCAGCCCGGTCGAGGACCTGATGGACGGCCGTGACGCCCTGCTCGCCCTCGGCATGAACGGCCGCCCCCTCCCCTTCGACCACGGCTTCCCGGTCCGCATGGTGGTGCCCGGCCTGTACGGCTACGTCTCCGCCTGCAAGTGGATCGAGGACATCGAACTCACCACGTTCGACGCCTACGACGCCTACTGGGTGAAGCGCGACTGGGCCCGCGAGGCGCCGGTCAGGACACAGTCCCGGATCGACACCCCGAAGCCCTTCGCCCGCCCGGAGACCGGCCCGGTCATGGTCGCCGGGGTGGCCTGGGCGCAGCACCGCGGCATCGACAAGGTCGAGGTCCGCGTCGACGACGGCCCCTGGCGGGAGGCCCGGCTGGCGGCCGAGGACTCGCGCGACACCTGGCGCCAGTGGTCCTACGCCTGGCAGGCCCCCAAGGGCACCCACACCCTCACGGTCCGCGCCACCGACCGCACCGGCGAGACCCAGACGGAGCGCCGCACCCGCACGGTCCCCGACGGGGCGAGCGGATGGCACTCGGTCGTGGTGACCGTCGAGTGACCCCCTGAACCACCTGAACCACCTGAACCACCTGAACCCCCTGAACTTTCCGACCCCTTTGAAACCGGCAGTCCCAACCCCAGGAGAAACAGCGATGAACCCCCGTATCCGCCGTATCGCCCTCACCCTGACCGCGGCCGTCACTCTCCCCCTCACCCTGAGCGCCTGCTCCGACGACGGCGGCGACTCGGCGAAGTCGGACTCCTCCGCCAAGGCGACGGCGTCGGCGCCGGCCTCGGACTCCGCGTCCGGGTCCGGGTCCGGGTACGGCGAGGGCATGGGCGGCGCCACCCCGGCGGACGAGCCGTTCGGCCCGGCCTGCTCCTCGGTGCCGGAGGACGGCGCCGGTTCCTTCGACGGCATGGCCCAGGACCCGGTGGCCACCGCCGCGTCCAACAACCCGGCCCTGTCCACCCTGGTGACGGCGGTGAAGAAGGCCGGCCTGGTCGACACCCTCAACAACGCCGAGAACATCACGGTGTTCGCGCCCACCGACGACGCCTTCGCGAAGATCCCGAAGGACACCCTGGACAAGGTGCTGGCCGACAAGGAGCAGCTCACGAACATCCTCACCTACCACGTGGTGGGCCAGCGGCTCGCCCCCGAGGACCTGGAGAACGGCTCCTTCGAAACCCTGCAGAAGTCGAAGCTGACGACGTCCGGCGCGGACGGGGACTACACGGTCAACGACTCCGCGAAGGTGGTCTGCGGCAACGTCAGGACCGCCAACGCCAACGTCCACATCATCGACACGGTCCTGATGCCGGCCTCCTGACACCACACCGGTCACGTCCCGGGCGCCGCGCGGCAAGGTGCTCGGGACGGGTTTCCGCGCCGGACAGGGCGGTCCCCGGCGTCAGACCTTGATGACGGTGGCGCGTGTTCCGCAGAACGCGGCGATGTCCTCCGGGTCCGAGGTGAGCACGGTGACGGGCCCGGGAGCGGCCAGGGCGGTCGCGCTGAGCATCGCGTCGATGGCGTACTTGTGGCCGTGCAGTCCGGCGTCGGCGAGCAGGGCGGCGGCGTGGCGGGCGATCGGCTCGGTGACGGGTTCGACGACGAGGCGGGAAAGGGTCCACTCCAGGGCGGGGCGGTTGATGCGAGGGTGGACGACCTCCACGAGCGTGGCCGTGGAGGTGATCACCCGCAGGTCGTCGGCACGGGCGAGGGCGAACCAGGCGGTTACCGCGCGGTCGCGGAGGACGGCCTTGGCGAGTCCTTCGCTGTCCAGCACCAGCGTGCCGCCCGGGACGGCGGGGGAGCGGCTCACGCGGCGTTCGCTCCGCCCGGCGTCTGCTGCTGCCGGGCCTGGTGGAGCTGATCGCGCAGGGCCAGGATCTCGTCCTCGGTGACGGGCCCGTGCTCGGCCTCGGCAACGGCGATGAGCTCGTTGAGATTGTCGCGTTCGATCTGGCGGGTGACAGCGGCGGCGACATAGGCGGACAGCCCCGACGGGCCACTGCGGGCCTTGGCCGCTTCGGCGATGTCACGCGGCATGGTGATCGAATACTTGCCGGTAGGCTCACTCATGCCACTCATCCTACCGCTGATCCTCCCGGCTGGGTCGGGATGTCAGGCGGGCTGGTCCTTCGCCCACCACAGGAACGCGGCGGCGTGCTGCTGGTTGGCGAACCCCTCGCCGACCAGGGAACGCAGCAGGTCGTTGCTCCAGAGGATGAGCCGCCCGAGGGTCCAGTTCACCGACTCCGGCGCCGGCAGCTCCAGCCCGTAGACCTTCCGCGCGATCTCGCGCTTGCCCCCCGCCTCCGTCGTGTACTTGAGGATCGTCAGGAACCGCTCGGGCTCCACCACGCACAACACCCGCGTGAGCAGCGCCTCCTTGAACCCGGTCATGGCGAACGGCTTGGTCCCGGCCAGCAGATGGTGCAGCCGGTCCCCGAGCGGTGTGTCCTCGGGCCCGTACAGGAGGTACGCGATCGTCTCGCGGGTCGCCTCCCCGGCGGCGGCGTCACCCATGGCGTTCCAGGCGGAGTTGAAGGTGGCCTGGTTGCCGGGGCGGGCGCCGATCTCGGAGTTGGCGAAGTCCTTCAGACGCCTCGGATCGCACGCGCGCAACCCGCCGGGGGAGAAGATCTCCTGGTACTCGGCCCAGTAGGCCGCGACCCGGGGATCGAAGTCCGGCCGCACGGCGAGGTACCGCTCCTTGAGCCGGGCCACGTGCTCCAGCCTGCCGGGTTCGACGTCCTCGGCCTTCGGGAAGCGCGCCGCGAGCTCGTCGAAGGAGAAGGAGCGGGGCGCCCGTTCCCTCTTCGGGGCGGCGGGTGCCACGTGCTCCCACTCGTAGCCGCACCGGTGCCTGACGACCCGGCCCCCGCCCTCCAGGCTCCGGACCACCTCGATGTCCTCGTCGTCACTGCACAGCGGACACATGACCAGGGCCATGCCCACCCCCGTTCCACCGCGGAGCCCGGGCCCCGCCGTAAGCCGACGTACTCCCCACCGGAGGAACACCCTTCCACATCCGGCCCACGGCGGCCGTACCGCCTCCTCACCCCTCGACCGCCTCCGACGCGAGCCCGGACGAACGAACGCAACCGTGCGAGCGTGCCGACGGGCCCCACAGGACGTCCCCGCAGGGCACCATGTGCCGTATGGCCGACAACCGGATCGTGAACACCCACCAGTCCGAGGCGTGGAACGGCTACGAGGGCCGGCACTGGGCCGACCACCAGTCGCGCTACGACGCCCTCAACGACCCCGTCAACGCCCCGCTCCTGTCCGCCGCCCGCATCCGGGACACGGACGGCGTCCTGGACATCGGCTGCGGCAACGGACACCTGACCCGGCTGGCCGCCCGCACCGCGGACCACGCCGTGGGCGTCGACCTGTCGGCCCCCATGCTGGAACGGGCCCGCGCGAGCACCGCCGCGGACCACCTCACCAACGTCTCCTACCTCCAGGCCGACGCCCAGGTGCACCCGTTCGAGCCCGCGTCCTTCGACGTCGCCCTGAGCCGCTTCGGCGTCATGTTCTTCGCCGACCCGGTCGCCGCGTTCGCGAACATCGGACGCGCCCTGCGTCCGGGCGGACGCCTGGCCTTCGTCTGCCCGCGGTCCGTCGACCGCATGGACCAGTCGGTGATCTTCGCGGCGGTGGCCGAGCACGTCGCCCTGCCCGACTTCTCCGAGAAGACGGAGACGGGCCCCGCGGCCTTCGCCGACCCGGCACGCACCCGGCACGTCCTGGGCGACGCCGGCTACGACGCGATCACCGTCACCCCACTCGAAGTACCGCAAGGATGGGGCACGGACGCGACCGACGCCGCCGCCTTCCTCTTCGGCTGGGGCCCGATGCGCCACTGGCTGCGCGACGCCGCCCCCGAGGACGTCGACCGCGCCCGCCGGGCCGCCGCCGACGCCTTCCGCCCGTACGAGACGGAGGACGGCGTACGCCTCACGGCCCGCCACTGGCTGGTGACGGCGACCTGGCCGGGTACCCCGGGGCCCGCGTGACCCCGCCGGGCCGCGCTCCTGCGACTCCGGCCGGTCGTCCTTCCCGCACGGTCCTGCAGTGGCCCGGGGCGACGACGGTCTCGTGTGGGGGCTGAGCGCTGTGCGGTCATCGGAGAAGTGCGACGGCAAGTGGCTGGTGCCGGACTTCTCCCGGCGCATGGGACCGGCCTGCGGCGGTTCGACGGACCCCGCCTGCTCGTCCCGGCTGGGCGACCGCTGGTTCTTCCGCGCGGAGGAATCCGGCTGGGAGCCGGTCTTCCCGACCTCGCTCCGCGCGTCCCCGGCTCCGCTGTCCCCCTCACTGCACCCGAGCCATCCCCCGGCGACGACCACCCCGTGGTTCGCTCGCGCCTCGGGCCTCACCTGCACGTGACCGGGCTCACCCGCCTTCCAGCGGGTGAGCCCGGTCACCTCCGGCACCGCCGGACCACCGTCACGGACGGCGGCCGGCCGCCTTGGGCCGTGCCACACCCTCGTCCGGGAACGTCCCCGGACCGTCGTCCGGGCCGAAGGACCAGTCGTCCCCGAAGTCCGGGGCGTGGAAGGGCTGTGTCGCCGGACGCGGCGCTGCCGCGGAAGCAGGGCGAGGTGCCCCTTCCAGGGCGGAGAACTGCGAGGTCAGATTGATGAGGGGGCTCCCATTCGTTACGGGTCCCGGTGGGACCCGGCATGCTGTGACCGGGCACAGCGGTCCTACAGCTTGGTCATCTTGGAGTACGGGCTCAGAATCCGCCGTTCCTCCGAGCCGAAGTTCACGACCGCGGCGATCCCCTCCTCGATACCGACGACCCGGCCGAGGCCGTACATGTCGTGTGTGACCTGGTCGCCCACGGCGAACTCCTTGGGAGGCAGCGTGACCGGGGCCTTGAAGGGGCTCGTGGGCAAATGGCGCTTGGGTGCAGCAGACTTTGTCATTGCCCCCAGTATGCGCCTGCCACCCCCGGCTTGCTGCGGTCCTGCGACGCCTGAACCGTCACACTCCCACAACGTCGTCGACTGGCCGATCTTCACTGTCCGGTGAGTGCGAGCGGTGCCGGGGGCACTGACCTGCGGGAAGGCGCGCAGGGACACGAGGAACGGGCTCCCTTCCGGCGTCATCGCCCCGCCCCGGGACGAGAGCGGACCGGAGGGACACTGCGCACGAGCGCCGGTGTCGACGGCCTCGGCGAGCAGCTTCGTTCAGGCCTCCGGCTCGCAGTGGCCGAGGGCTTCGCCGTATCTCGGCCGTGTGCCGTGTGCCGTCGGCCGTTGGTTGCCGGTCGCACCTGCCGCGTCGTGTTCCGTCCCCCGGTGAGGACGTACGGTCCGGACCCGAGCGCGACACCCTCTTCGTCCGCGAGCTTTCCGTCGGCGTGCGGCGCCCAGGTGACGTCCTCGCGGCAGGACGAACTCCACACGCGGCGGCAGATGGATGTTCTCCGGCTCCACAGCCTCTGGGAACACCGCTGACCTCTGCCGTCCCCGCGTATCCGCGTGGCGTGGCCGCGCCTCGACTGCCGGATGTCCCTGAGGCATGACCACAGACGGTAGAATGAGAGAAAGTTGGAAAGTTGGAGAGTCGCATTTTCCCTGGGGTCTGGGTAACCTGGTCGGCAAAGAAGACATGGGATGGAGAGAGGGAGGTCACCCATGGCTGCGGCCACGTTCCATGCCAGCGTGCGCGACAAGGGGCAGCTGACGCTGCCCGCAGGGGTGCGCGAGGCGCTGGGAGTCTCCCCAGGTGACGAGCTTGAGTTCGCGATCAATGACGCGGGTGTCGTCGAGGTTCACGGACTGAGGAAGATCCGCACCGACCAGGCGTGGTTCTGGACGGAGCGGTGGCAGGCGGGCGAGCGTGAGGCCAGCGAGGACATCGCGGTCGGCCGCACGACCCACCACGAGGACGTGGACGAGATGTTCGCGCACCTCGGCAAGGAGAACTGACCCGACCCCTGGGAGGCCCTATTGCCGACTTTCGAGACGACTGCTCGCTTCGACCGCGACTTCAAGAAGCTCCTTCCGGAGGAACGGGCGCGGTTCAAGGAGACCGTTCGGGACAAGTTCGTGCCGGATGTGATCAGCGGGCGGTTTCGGCCCGGCCTCCGGGTCAAGCCGGTCCAGGGTGTTCCACTTCCTGCCGGCGCGCGTCCCGTCATGGAGATGACCTGGGCGCCCGATGGGCGTGCCACCTGGCAGTACGCGGACGAGGTCCGCGCGGGTGAGCCACACATCATCTGGCGTCGAGTCGGCGGACACGAGATCTTCGATCCCGGCCCCGCCTGAGGGACGGAGGGCCGCCGCCGACGGATGTCGGCCGGCGGCCCTCGTACGGTGTGACCGACGTGATTCCCGGCAGGGCGGTTCACTTGCCGCATGGATTGTCATACTGTCCGACTAGCCTTTGGCGTATGGGGCTTGGCGACATCAGGTACGAGGACGTCATCGCGGCGACCGAGGAGTTCCGCCGTCTGGGCCGGGACGACTTCCTCCAGAAGTACGGCTTCAGGCGAGCCAGGTCGTACGAGCTGGTCCTGGACGGTCTTCGCTACGACTCGAAGGCCGTCGTCGGTGTCGCCCACGGGTACGCCACAGGCGAATTCCTCCGCGCGGGGGACTTCAGCGGCGGTGCGGCCACGGTGGCGCGGTGCCTGCGTGATCTCGGCTTCGTGGTGGAGACCGGGGAGACCCCCTTCGACCGTGCCGCCCTGCTGGAGCGCCTCCGGAAACTCAAGGTCTCCCGCGGCCCCGGGAACCCGGCACCCAGCCGTCACCAGCCGCTGAGCCTCCTGTGGGCGATATCCCGCGAAGCCGACGAGCGACCCCGCATGACCCCGTGGCCACGGTTCCGGGACGAGGTCGGCCCGCTCCTGGTCGAGTTCGGCCTTCCCAACGCGAAGGCCACACCGGAATACCCGTTCTGGCATCTCCGGGGCAGCGGGCTGTGGGAGATCCAGGGCATACCCGCCGAGTCGGCCGAGCGGATGCCGAAGGGGAGCATCCTCGACGCGCACCACCCGCAGGCCGGCTTCAAGGAAGAGGCCGCTGCTCTCCTCCGGGACCCGGCGACCCGCCTCGACGCCATCACCACGATCTGCGAGACGTACCTCCAGGACGTCGACCGCCAGGCCCTCTTCGAGCGAACAGGCCTGGCCGGATACACCACAGCCGGCAGCCTGCCGAACCCGCCGGAGGATGAGGGCAACGGCGCCGACACGGACGACGAGCACGGACGGGCGACCGGCCCCGCACCACGCCGTGACGCGACCCACTCCGTCATCGTCCGCGACGAAGCCCTGGCCAGGAAGGTCAAGGAGCTGGAGGGCGACCGGTGCCAGATCTGCGACACGGCGCTCCGCCACCTGAACCGCCCCTACAGCCAGGCGGCGCACATAAGAGGCCTGGGCAGACCCCACCACGGCCCCGACGAACTGCGGAACATCCTGTGCCTGTGCGCCAACTGCCACGTCCTCTTCGACGGCCTGGAGATCTACATCGACCCCGACGGCCTGGTCAGAGGAACAAGAGGCGACAGAGAACCCCGCCCCCTGCGCCGCGACCCCGGACACCCGATGGACGAGGCGCACATCGGCTACCACCGCGATCTCTGCACCCTCAACGCTCCCAAGCCCGCCGCCGGCTGACGCGGGCCAGGGCCGGGGCGCCGCGGGTCCTACAGCAGGTGGTCGGCCTTACCGGCCTTGATGTCGGTGATGAGGGTGCGCAGGGCTTCGAGGGAGTCGGTGAGAGGGCTCTCCTCCTGACCGGCGACGGCTATGTACCCGTTGCCGTCGGCGTCGGTACCGAGACGGAAGCAGGAGCTGCCCTCGGCGCAGAAGGGGGCTTCCCAGGTGATGTCGGGCATTGACACTCCTCATAGTTGGCGTGAGACGTCGCGGACGAAGTCTCTGGACTGCTCTGGCGACAGAGCCAGACTTTCCAACAGATCGAGCTGCGCCCGGTATTTCGCCAACTGACCTTCGGCGTGGAGGAAGGTGGGCCCGTGGGAGCTGTCCATCTGCACCGTGTCGAGCTGCGGAACGGGCCCTTCGATGTGGACGACCGTCTGCCCGGCACCAGGGAAGGCACCGTGGGCGAAGGGCAGAACGAGCACGGTGACGTTGTCCCGCTCGGACACCTCCAGCAAGTAATCCAATTGGGCACGGGCCACGTCGGCACCGCCGAACTGCATCCGGAGCGCGGCCTCGTGGATGACCGCGACGTACGGGACCGCCCTGTCGCCGGTGATCACCTGTCGGCGTTCGGAACGCAGCGCAAGTCGCAGGGCGACCTCGTGCTCGGGCAAGGCGGGAACCGCAGCCCGGAAGATGGCCATCGCCTGTTCCGAGGTCTGGAGTACGCCGGGCACGTGCACGGTGTTGGCGCCGCGCATGCGCACGGCGTGGCTTTCCGTCTCCGCGATGTCCAGCAAACCTTGGGGCAGGATGCCCCGGTAGCGCTCCCACCAACCCGTACTCGCCTGAGCCATCTCGACGAGCGCCTCGATGTACGTCTCATCGGTCACGTCACAGTTGCAGGCCAGTGTGCGCAGGCGGTCGGCGCTGATACCCCGGACTCCGGACTCGATGTTGGAGATCTTGCCTCGGTCCACACCCAGCAGGCCCGCGGCGAACTCTGCGGACATCCCTGCCGCAGTCCGGATCCGACGTAGCTCACTTCCCAGCCGCTTCTGCCGTTCTGTGGGGGTCGTCCTCGGGGGCATCGGGGTTCCTTCCATCCGGTAGAGGTGGCTCAGCGGCACCCGGAGGCCGCCGTACCTCTCCGTGGTGAATTCTCTTGAGCGCGTGGGAAATTTACCACCGACTGCTCTACTGTCGGTATCGCGCAAGCTACACACCGCAATGCCGGAAGCGCACCGCGCGAGCATGCCCGCCTGCCCTGGGACGGGTGTGCCCGCGACCAGGGCGGTAGGCCACCGGCGAGCCCCAAACCCCTCATCCAGCAATGGAGTTCGTCATGCCCGAGATCCCCCTGGTGCCCGTCCACTGGCACTTCCCCGCCCACCCCGCCTCCGTACGGAGGGCCCGCCACGCCGTCGCCGAATCACTGCCGCACGTCCTTCGCCCGCACCTGGGCGACGACCTGGGCCTGCTGACCTCCGAACTGGTCACCAACGCCATCCGCCACGGGACCTGCCGGGAGGACGAGGACCTCATCGAACTCGTGCTGTGGCCCGCCGACGGCCACTACTGGCTCGCCGTCTCCGACCCCGGCACCGGCAAGCCCGCACTGGCCCACCCGGACACGGACTCCGAGAACGGCCGGGGCCTACTCCTCGTCGACCACCTCGCCACCGCCTGGACCGTCCGCCCCCGCCCCACACGCGGAACATCCGTGGTCGCGGGCCTCTCTTTCCACCAAGGCGGTTGACCCGGCGGAACGATCGGCCGGGCCGGGTCTGTCGGACAGCACAGCCCTGCCCGTGCTGTCCGACAGACCCGGCCCAAGTCGACGGAGCCGAAGTCGTCGAGCGCGACCGTCGACCAGGCCGGCCACCGCGAGTGTGCTCCATTGCGACCGGTACGGGTGGAAGGAGGTACAGGCGGAGTACGCCGAGCTCGTTCACAGGCACGGCTTCGACCTGATGAACTGGCCGGACCGCGAGACGCTGGCCGACTTGCACGAGATCATGATGGTGCTCCGGCTCGGCCACCAGGTTCTCGCAGTGGGCTCTCAGCCGAGGAGTTCGCTCAATGTGTGAGCCGTCCGGGTGGGCGGCAGTTGACCGCGATGTCGGCGATCTGGAAGCCGGCGAGCAGAACGGATCTTTTATGGGCGATGTGCACGTACGTGTTGGTGAGTACCGGTATGCGTACCACACCGACCCCGATTGTCCTGCCCTGAACGGCAAATCGGAGACCTTCAAGGGTCGGATCGAGATCTCCAGGAAGAAGGCGGAGGCGGAGAACCTCAAGCCATGCCGGCAGTGCGGCAAGTAGCTGCCAAGGCGTGGCCGCTGCGGGACTGGGAGCGCCTTCAGGGTGCTGCTCGGAGGCCCAGTCCTTCCCCCCTACTTCCCCTTCTTCTTGGCTGACCTTTGATACCACTGCGCGCCCAAGAGGGCTGCGCAGCAGACGATGAAGAACACCACTGACCCAAGGCCTACTGACTGGATCACCAGTGAGCCGATCACGACTGCGATCACCAGCAGGACCGAGCAACCGACACAGCCGTAGGCGCACGAAGCGATCATGGGTTCCTGGCTCATGCACCCCCCAAAGTTCAATGAGCAAGTACCGAGCATAGATCCAAGTCTTGTCCCGGCGCCACGACGGCCCCGGGTTGCGTCCGCCCGCACCTACGCGAAGACCCCGTCCTCAGCGAAAGCGCTGAGGACGGGGTCTTTGGGCACCTCATGCGAAGTGCCCCCAGCAGGATTCGAACCTGCGCGCACGGCTCCGGAGGGGGCTTCAGGCCCGGACATGACCCGGCCCACCGGTCAGCGCTTTCCCATGGGGGCCGGCAAGGTGGCAGTTGAGCCAAGACATCGCAGGTCTACCGCACGCTCCTGGCATAGCCGCCTGCGCTCATGCCGAACCGCCGCCGGAAGTGCCGGTTGAGCTGGCTCTGATCGCAGTAACCGAGCTCGGCGGCGGTCTCTGCCACGGATTGTCCCGCGATCAGCATGGACTTGGCGCCGGCCAGGCGCAACAGGGTCCGGTACTGGTGCGGCGGAACCCCGTAGGCCTGCCGGAAACTCCTGATCAGATGGCGTTTGCTGCAACCGGCGACTGCCGCGAGGTCGTCGAGCGTGATGTTGGAGTTCAGTTGGCTGTGGAGCATCTCCCGTACGTGACGAAGCGCTCGAGGACGAAGTGCCGGACTCGCTGCGCCGGGAGCATCCGCATGCCTGGTGAGCAGGACGTCCACCAAGCGGATCAGCGACGACTCAAGATCCAACTCGTCCTCGCCGTGCGCCAAATCCCTGTGCAGCGCAGCGATGCCGTCGAAGAGGCCTTGGTCCGAATAGGTCACCTCGTGGAAGCGCGGCCGGCCTGTGCCGACCGGCATGAGATCGGCGTCGAGGAACATCAGTTGCACGATGGCCTGGCCGTCAGCGGCGGCTTTGTCCTGTTCGAGGCAGCTCACGACCTCATGGGGCTCGATCACCGTCACCGCGCCAGGAACAGGGGGACCCTGGGTTCGCCCGAGGTACTGAAAAGGGGGTGCGGAGCCGCCATGCGTGATCTTGACGGTGTACCCGCTGTTCACAGCGGTCGGGAAGTCACCATCGGCAGCGCGCACAACCAGGCTCTCGACTCCGAACCGTGCTCTTCTGCGGCGCGCATCGGTTGCGGACTCAGTCATGTCACTTTCGCCCTAGTTCAGTTTGTGCGGTTGATCTTACAGTTCCCAGCAAGACAAGCGCATCCGTCGGGCCAGGAAGGCACGACAGTCGAAGGTTGAGTCAGTCGCCCTCCCCCCGCCATCAGACCGCGGGACGAACACCTGCCGACATCTGTGCACTACTGCGGAGATCACCGTCCACACCGACCCGGGTGCCGGGCGGCCGTTCCTGGCCCATCAGGCTCGCGGCCACGACCGCCAGTTCCATGTCTACCGCCAGTTACGACAGGCGCTATGTCACCACCGATCTCGAAAGGGCTCCGATGAGCAAGCCGTACAGCGACGCCGCCAACATCCCGGTCAACGCGTCGCAACCCGTCCTCACCTACCACCCGGTCACCCTCGACGTTCCCGGCCGGCCCGTGCCGCTGGAGGTCAAGGTGTCGATCCCCGCGACCGGCACCGACCTGCCGCTCATCCTCCTGTCCCACGGGCACGGGCTGGCGAACTTCCTGTCCTCCCACAACGGCTACGGGCCGCTGGCGAACTTCTTCGCCGCCCACGGGTTCGCGGTCATCCAGCCGACCCACCTGGACTCGACGGCCCTCGGTCTGCGCGACACCGACCTCGAGGACGCGCCCCTGTTCTGGCGTGACCGCGCCACCGACATGCACACCATCCTCGACCGCCTCGACGACATCGAGGCCGCCGTCCCTGGTCTTGCCGAACGGCGGATCGACAGGGACCGTGTCGGTGCCGTAGGACACTCCCTGGGCGGCAACACCGTCTCCCTCCTCCTCGGAGCCCAGATGCTGGACCCGGACGACGACCGGCCGAAGGACCTCTCCGACTCTCGTGTCAAGGCGGGAGTGCTCATCGGAGCTCCGGGCATCGGCAACGACGAGCACTTCGCCGAGTGGGCCAAGACGAACTACCCGGTGCTGTATTACACCGACTTCGAGCAGATGACGGGCACCGGCCTGATCATCGTGGGCGATCAGGACCTCAACCCCAACTTCTCCAATCGGCTCAGCTACCGTGCCGACGCTTACTCGGCCAGCCCCGGCGGCAACAAGACCATGGTGACCATGTACGGCGCTGGTCACATCTTCGGTGGCATATCCGGATACGACGCGGCAGAGACGGACGACGAGAATCCCGAGCGCGTGGCGACTCTGCGGGCTCTCGTGTGGGCCTACTTGCGCAGCCAGCTCTACTCGGCCGACCCGTCCTGGAAGAACGCGGTGAACGCCCTGGAGAACGATGAAGACCCGATGGCCACGGTCGAAACGAGGTAGTTCCGCGAGGTGGGCGGCGGCGCGACGGCCGCCGCCCACCGCACTTCATCGCACCGAGACCTTCCACCCCAGCACGGATCGCACAGGAGCAACCGCCATGTGGACCACGTTCGCCGCGACCGTCGGCGGAAGCGCCGCCGGCCTCACCGGCCTCACCTTCATCGTTGTCGCCTTCCGCTTCGACGTAGTCGCCACCTCCCAGGAATACCGCAACCGCGCCGCGCAAACCGTCTCCCTGTTCCTGACAACCACAGTCACCGCGTCGCTGGTCACCCTGCCGCAGCCGACCTGGGCGCTCGGGGTCGAACTGTTGGTCGCCGCGGCAGCAAGCGCAAGTCTGCTCTCGGTGCTCGACCACGCGGCCCGCCGTGGCACGTCCCAGCATGCGCGGCCCGTCCTCGTCGTCGCGCTCGTCGTGTTCGCGGCAGGTATCGCCGCCGCCGGACTGTTCGCCACCGTCGGCTCCACCAACGGAATGGGCTTCTACGCCGCGAGTTCGCTGATCGGCCTCATGTGGGGCGTCTACGGGACGTGGGTCTTCCTCACCCAGGCGGGCACGGATCAGATCAACGCGGTAGCAAACGCGCATGACCAGCCCGGCACCGTGCCGGCCGCCTGACCGACCCCACACAGTGAGGCGGTGCGGGACTGTGACGGTGAGTGCTCGCCTGTGATCATTGAGCGTGCATGATGCGAACACGCTTGTGGGAACGGTGCTTTCGGGGTCGTCGGCGTCGGCCGTCACGCTGCTGGAATTTGCGTTGCTCCGCCTGGGCGGCTTGCGACGGGGCCAGACGGTCGCACAGCGTTTCCAGTTCTGATGCGGTCATGCCGCTCAGACGCGGGTCGGCGAGCATCGTGAGGACCGGGCCCTGGTTCGGTCGCGATCATTGACGCCGGGCGCGTTGTCGTCGGCGTCGGAGGTGTGAGGTTCCCCCCGCCGGCCGGACAGCTTGATACTGGGACGGATGGTCCCGGAGGAAGCAGTCACAGGCAGTGAGTGACAAGAGCAACATGAGCAAGCGGTACACGGCCGAGTTCAAGCGGGACGCGGTCGCCTTGGCGTTGTCCTCGGAGAAGACGGTCACCGAGGTCGCGAGGGACCTGGGCGTGAGTCCGGAAGGGCTGCGCGGGTGGGTGAAGCAGGCGAAGGTCGACCGCGGTGAGGGGCCCGCCGGGGCTTTGACCACTGCGGAGCGTGAGGAGTTGGTCCGGCTGCGGCGGAAGGTTCGCGAGCAGGAGGCCACGATCGAGGTTCTGGGGAAAGCGACCGCCTTCTTCGCTCAGGACAAGATGAGGTAGACACTGCGGCACGGTGTCGTTTCATCGATGCGGAGAAGGCATCGGAAGGTAATCCCGCAGGTCACAGCGCTGCGTTTCTGTGCCGTGTGCTGGAAGTGCCCCGTTCCACCTACTACGCGCACAGGGCGTCACGGCCGGCCCGGACGGTGCGGGAGCGGGCCACGGACGACAGGACGTAGCCAACCGGCGTATCGAGGACCTGCTGCGCGAGTATGAGTGACGCCACCTGCCCACAGACCGAGTGCGGCGTTGCCCAGCAGTCACCGAGCCGCTGATGGTGTGACGTGGCGCTCTACCCTGCGGGTGACCAGCGATCTACCTTGGTTGGGAACCGTCACGCCAAACGAGGGGGGACCTTGGCAGCGACCGCAAAGGATCTGCTCAATAAGGCCGTCAAGCAGCGAGAAGACCAAGTGCGCAAGAAGCAGTCGCTACACCCCGATGACATCGCGCTGCTCCAGATCGACGCCAACCTGGCCCTCGCTCAAAGCAACGTGGAACTCGTCGAGGCCCTCAGTGCCCTCACCGCAGCGGCCGGAAAGAACAGCGGCGACATGAAGGACGCGATAGCTGCCCTGACCTCCAAGGTTGCCGAGCTCGCCAAACGCTGAGCGTCTGGAACGAGGCCCCGGCTGGCTGTCCGGGGTCTCCGGCCACCACCTGCAGCGATGCGGCAAGATCCCGTCCACAGCTCGTCCACGGACCACGACGTACAGCCGCTCCGAGCGGCACACGCCTGCACATACGCGAAGACCCCGTCCTCAGCGTTCTCGCTGGTGGCGGGGTCTTTAGGCACCTGATCCAAGGTGCCCCCGGCAGGATTCGAACCTGCGCACACGGCTCCGGAGGCCGTTGCTCTATCCCCTGAGCTACGGGGGCGTGTCCGTCGCGGTGATCGCGGCGACGGGTAGAACATTACCAGCTCCCAGGGGGTGGTCATGAACCCGTTTTCGCGGCGGGCGGCAGCCGGCCGGGGGAGGTCCGGAGCGCGGGGTGTCGCCCGTGCGGGGTGGAAGTGGGGAAACGCCGGACGGGGTGGCCGGGGGCGACCTACTCTCGAGTTGTGCCAGGCGCATCGGGCCGGGTTCTTGTTGTGGACGACAACAAGGTCATCCGGCAGTTGATCAGGGTCAACCTCGAGCTGGAGGGCATCGAGGTCGTGACCGCGGCCGATGGTGCCGAGTGTCTGGAAGTCGTCCATCAGGTGCGGCCCGACCTCGTCACCCTCGATGTCGTCATGCCGCGGCTCGACGGGCTCCGGACCGCGGCCCGGTTGCGTACGGATCCCCGGACCAGTCACCTTCCGCTCGTCATCGTCAGTGCCTGCACCCAGTACGAGATCGAGAGCGGGCTCGATGTGGGAGTGGACGCCTTCCTCGCCAAGCCCTTCGAGCCCGGGGAGCTCGTCCGGCTCGTCCAGCGGTTGATGCTCGGTCCCCTCGGGCGGGTCCGTGGGCCCGGGGACGCCGAGCCGGCCGCCGGGCACGCCGGAGGGTGAGACCGGCGGCCGTCCACATCTCGGAATCGCCGCCCAACTCATTCGTCTACCCACCCCCCTCCTCCCCTACGCTTGTCCCGTGACCCCCGTCGAGCTCTCCCGCACCGTGCTGCACGCGGTGCGCCGTGCCGTCGACGAGGGGGAGCTGAGGGTGGTGCCGCCGGAGAAGGTCCTCGTCGCGCCTCCCGGACCCGGAGGGTGCGGGGACTACGCGACCAACGTCGCCCTCCAGCTCGCGCGGCCGGCCGGGCAGCCGCCCCAGCGGGTCGCCGAGATCCTCCGGCCCCGTCTTCTGCGCGCCCCCGGCATCGGTGACGTCGTCGTCACCGGGCCCGGGTTCATCAACATCAGCCTCGCCGACGCGGAAGGGTCCGTCGGGCTCGTCCGTGAGGTTCTGCGGTGCGGGTCCCGGTACGGGCACGGTGACGCCCTGGACGGTCGCACCGTCCGGCTGCGGCCGGCCCGTGAGGTGCGCGCCGTCGTCCAGGTCGAGGCTCTCGTTCGTATTCTGCGGTCGCAGGGTGCCGTGGTTCACGTCGACGACCACGACGGCATCGTCGTCCGGCCCGTCCCCGCGCCCGCCGACCCCTTCCGCCTCGGTCCCGACGCCGCGCGCTGGGCCCTGCTGTACCCCGCCCCGCACGACCGGCCCCGGATCGGCGACGAGCACCTGGTGCAGCGGGAGAGCAATCCGTTGTTCCGGGTCCGGTACGCCCATGCCCGGAGC
Source organism: Streptomyces sp. NPDC051740 (assembly GCF_044453165.1). NCBI lineage: Bacteria > Bacillati > Actinomycetota > Actinomycetes > Kitasatosporales > Streptomycetaceae > Streptomyces > Streptomyces sp. NPDC051740. The sequence goes on from NZ_JBITCL010000008.1 coordinate 224,391, forward strand.
CGGGCGCTCCTGCGCAATGCCGCCGACCTCGGGTTCGGTCCCGAGGCCGGTCCCATGGACGGCGCCCAGCCCCTGCTCCAGGTCCTCGCCGACCACCCCCGTGTCCTCGTCGCCGCCGCCACCCACCGTGCGCCCGACCGGTTCGCCCGGCAGCTCGTCGCCGTCGCCGACGCCGTGCTGCCCCTGCTGCCCGCCGTGCTGCCGCTCGGCGAGGAGAAACCCTCGGCCGCCCACCGTGCCCGGCTCGCGCTCGCCGACGCCGCCGGGACGGTGCTGGCCGGTGGCCTGTCCCTGCTCGGCATCGACGCACCCGATCACCTCTGAGAGAGCCCAGAGAGACACTGACATGAGCCGTTCCGCACACCCCGCCGGGCCCCGTCACGCCGACGTCCTCCCCGAGGGGCACTACTCCGCACCGCCCACCGACCTCAACGCCCTCGACCCCAAGGTGTGGGCCGAGACCGTCACGCGTGACACGGACGGTGTGCTCACCGTCGGCGGGATCGACGTCAAGCGGCTGGCCGAGGAGTACGGCACCCCCGCCTACGTCCTCGACGAGGACGACTTCCGGGCCCGGGCGCGGGCCTGGCGTACCGCCTTCGGCAGCGACGCCGACGTGTTCTACGCCGGCAAGGCGTTCCTCTCCCGGGCCGTCGTGCGGTGGCTGGACGAGGAGGGGCTGAACCTCGACGTGTGTTCCGGTGGGGAGCTGGCCACCGCGCTCTCCGCGGGAATGCCCGCCGAGCGCATCGCCTTCCACGGCAACAACAAGTCCGTGGCGGAGATCCGGCGGGCCGTCGAGGCCGGGGTCGGGCGGATCGTGCTCGACTCGTTCCAGGAGATCGTCCGGGTCGCGCACATCGCGCGGGAGCTCGGCAGGCGGCAGCGGGTGCAGATCCGTATCACCGTGGGCGTCGAGGCGCACACGCACGAGTTCATCGCCACCGCCCACGAGGACCAGAAGTTCGGGATCCCGCTGGCCGGCGGGCAGGCCGCGGAGGCCGTGCGGCGGGCGTTGCGGCTCGACGGTCTCGAGCTCATCGGGATCCACTCCCACATCGGTTCGCAGATCTTCGACATGTCCGGGTTCGAGGTGGCCGCGCACCGGGTGGTGGGGCTGCTCAAGGACATCCGGGACGAGCACGGCGTCGAGCTGCCCGAGATCGACCTCGGGGGCGGGCTCGGGATCGCGTACACCAGTGACGACGACCCGCGCGAGCCGCACGAGATCGCCAAGGCGCTGACCGAGATCGTCACCCGGGAGTGCGAGGCCGCGCGGCTGACGACCCCCCGGATCTCCGTCGAGCCGGGGCGGGCCATCGTCGGGCCCACCGCCTTCACGCTCTACGAGGTCGGCACCGTCAAGCCGCTCGACGGGCTGCGGACCTACGTCTCCGTGGACGGCGGGATGTCGGACAACATCCGCACCGCGCTGTACGACGCCGAGTACAGCGTCGCCCTCGCCTCCCGTGTCTCCGACGCCGAGCCGATGCTGTGCCGGGTCGTCGGCAAGCACTGCGAGAGCGGGGACATCGTGGTGAAGGACGCCTTCCTGCCGGGGGACCTGGCACCCGGTGACCTCATCGCCGTCCCCGCGACCGGGGCGTACTGCCGGTCGATGGCCAGCAACTACAACCATGTGCTGCGTCCGCCCGTCGTCGCCGTCAGGGGCGGCGAGGCGCGCGTGATCGTGCGGCGGGAGACGGAGGAGGATCTCCTCCGTCTCGACGTCGGATGAGTGACGACGTCGGATGAGCGACGACGCAGGAAGACCGTGACCGGGTGGCGGAAGATCTTCTGTCTTCCCGGTCACGAAAATGAAATAGATGTCTCACGATCCGGACATAACGCAGAAAGTCCCGTCCGGTGAGTGAGACTGGTGCAACCGAGACGGTAATCAGGAAACGAGGTCGGATGATGCGTACGCGTCCGCTGAAGGTGGCGCTGCTGGGCTGTGGAGTGGTCGGCTCAGAGGTGGCGCGCATCATGACGACGCACGCCGACGACCTCGCCGCCCGGATCGGGGCCCCGGTGGAGCTCGCGGGCGTGGCGGTACGGCGGCCCGACAAGGTGCGGGAGGGGATCGACCCCGCGCTGGTCACCACCGACGCCACCGCGCTCGTCAAACGCGGCGACCTCGACATCGTCGTGGAGGTCATCGGCGGGATCGAGCCCGCCCGTACGCTCATCACCACCGCCTTCGAGCACGGCGCGTCCGTCGTCTCCGCGAACAAGGCGCTGCTGGCCCAGGACGGCGCCGCGCTGCACGCCGCCGCCGAGGAGCACGGCAAGGACCTCTACTACGAGGCCGCCGTCGCCGGTGCCATCCCGCTGATCCGGCCGTTGAGGGAGTCCCTCGCGGGCGACAAGGTCAACCGGGTGCTCGGCATCGTCAACGGGACCACCAACTTCATCCTCGACAAGATGGACTCCACCGGCGCCGGGTACCAGGAGGCGCTCGACGAGGCCACCGCGCTCGGGTACGCCGAGGCCGACCCCACCGCCGACGTCGAGGGGTTCGACGCCGCCGCCAAGGCCGCCATCCTCGCCGGGATCGCCTTCCACACGCGGGTGCGGCTCGACGACGTCCACCGCGAGGGCATGACCGAGGTCACCGCCGGCGACTTCGCCTCCGCCAGGGAGATGGGCTGCACCATCAAGCTGCTCGCCATCTGCGAGCGGGCCGGGGACGGGGCGTCGGTCACCGCGCGGGTGCATCCGGCGATGATTCCGCTCAGCCATCCGCTGGCCTCCGTGCGTGGCGCCTACAACGCGGTGTTCGTCGAGTCGGACGCCTCCGGGCAGCTGATGTTCTACGGGCCCGGCGCGGGCGGTGCGCCGACCGCCTCCGCCGTGCTCGGTGACCTCGTCGCCGTGGGGCGGAACCGGATCAGCGGGACGACCGGACCCGGTGAGTCCGCGTACGCCGCGCTGCCCGTGTCGTCGATGGGCGAGGTCGTCACGCGGTACCACATCAGCCTCGACGTGGCCGACAAACCGGGCGTCCTCGCCCAGGTCGCGACCGTGTTCGCCGAGCACGGTGTCTCGATCGATACGGTTCGCCAGTCGGGCAAGGACGGCGAGGCCTCCCTCGTCGTCGTCACCCACCGTGCGTCCGACGCGGCCCTCGGCGGGACCGTCGAGGCGTTGCGCAAGCTCGACACCGTGCGCGGTGTCGCCAGCATCATGCGGGTTGAAGGAGAGTAACCAGCAATGACCCACCAGTGGCGCGGAATCATCGAGGAGTACCGGGACCGGCTGCCGGTATCCGACACCACGCCGGTCGTGACGCTCCGCGAGGGCGGCACACCGCTCGTGCCCGCGCAGGTGCTCTCCGAGCGCACGGGCTGCGAGGTGCACCTCAAGGTCGAGGGCGCGAACCCGACCGGGTCCTTCAAGGACCGCGGGATGACCATGGCCATCTCCAAGGCCAAGGAGGAGGGGGCGCAGGCCGTCATCTGCGCCTCCACCGGCAACACGTCCGCCTCCGCCGCAGCGTATGGCGTGCGGGCCGGCATGGTGTCCGCCGTCCTCGTGCCGCAGGGCAAGATCGCGCTCGGCAAGATGGGGCAGGCGCTGGTCCACGGGGCGAAGATCCTCCAGGTCGACGGCAACTTCGACGACTGCCTCACGCTGGCCCGCGCGCTGAGCGACAACTACCCGGTGGCGCTGGTCAATTCGGTCAATCCGGTGCGGATAGAAGGGCAGAAGACGGCCGCCTTCGAGATCGTGGACATGCTGGGCGACGCGCCCGACATCCACGTCCTTCCGGTGGGCAACGCGGGCAACATCACCGCGTACTGGAAGGGGTACAAGGAGTACGCCGCCGACGGGATCAGCACGAGGACGCCGCGCATGTGGGGCTTCCAGGCCTCCGGCAGCGCGCCGATCGTGCGCGGCGAGGTCGTCAAGGACCCGTCGACCATCGCCACCGCCATCCGCATCGGCAACCCCGCCTCCTGGGACTTCGCGCTCGCCGCGCGGGACGAGTCGGGCGGCGCCATCGACGAGGTGACGGACCGTGAGATCCTGCGCGCCTACCGGCTGTTGGCCTCGCAGGAGGGCGTCTTCGTCGAGCCCGCGTCCGCCGCGTCGGTCGCCGGTCTGCTGAAGGCCGCCGAGCAGGGCAAGGTCGACCCGGGGCAGAAGATCGTGTGCACCGTCACCGGCAACGGTCTGAAGGACCCGGACTGGGCCGTCGCCGGCGCCCCGCAGCCGGTCACCGTCCCCGTGGACGCCGCGACCGCCGCCGAGCGGCTCGGTCTGGTCTAGTACCTGATCCGGTGCCTGGCCCCGTACCGGGCCAGTACCCGGTCCGGTACCGGCGCCGCGACCCGCGACGTCGTCCGCAAAACGGGCGTAAGGGCGCGTCCACCTGGGGAAGTTCTCCACAGGGGGTGCACGGGGGGCTTGCGACACGCATCGTGCGCCTCCTGTGCGCCCTATGTCGCCACTGAACCTTCCTTCGATAGGCTGTACCGAACCCGCCCGCCGCATATGCCGCGGTACCGCGGCGTCTCCGTGGTCCGGAAAGCGGCCCGGAGCGGCCCGGAGAGCGGCCGGCCATCCCGGTCGGCGGCGATCCCGGGAGTCGGCCCCGAGGGGTTGACCCCAGGGGGTTTCGTACACCCTCGAATGTCCATCGAATGCCCTCGAACGTTCATCGAATGTCATTCGACAGTCACGCAGCTCAAGGAGAGTCTTCGAGCGATGGCCGGTCCCGCGTTCCGCGCCGCCGCCGTCCGGGTGCGCGTCCCCGCCACCAGCGCCAACCTCGGCCCGGGCTTCGACGCCCTCGGCCTCGCGCTGGGTCTCTACGACGACGTGGTCGTCCGGGTGGCCGAGTCCGGACTGCACATCGACATCGCCGGTGAGGGCGGCGAGACCCTCCCGCGCGACGAGCGCCATCTCCTCGTACGCTCCCTGCGCACCGCCTTCGACCTGCTCGGCGGGCAGCCGCGCGGCCTGGAGATCGTCTGCGCCAACCGCATCCCGCACGGCCGGGGCCTCGGTTCCTCCTCCGCCGCCATCTGCGCCGGCATCGTCGCCGCCCGCGCCGTGACCATAGGCGCCGAGGCCAGGCTCGACGACACCGCGCTGCTCGAACTCGCCACCGAGATCGAGGGCCACCCCGACAACGTCGCGGCCTGTCTGCTGGGCGGTTTCACCCTGTCCTGGATGGAGCGCGGCGCGGCCCGGGCGATCAGGATGGAGCCCGCCGATTCCATCGTTCCGGTGGTTTTCGTGCCCGGGAAGCCGGTTCTCACCGAGACCGCGCGCGGTCTGCTCCCGCGCACCGTGCCGCATGTCGACGCCGCCGCCAACGCGGGCCGTGCCGCCCTGCTCGTCGAGGCCCTGACCAGGCGCCCCGAGCTGCTGCTGCCCGCCACCGAGGACCGACTGCACCAGGAGTACCGCGCCCCGGCCATGCCCGAGAGCGCCGCCCTGGTGGAGCGGCTGCGGGGGGACGGGATCCCCGCGGTGATCTCCGGCGCCGGACCCACGGTCATGGCGCTGGCGGACGCGGAAACGGCCGACAAGGTCGAAGCGCTGGCCGGCAACGACTGGGCCGCCAACCGGCTCGGCCTCGACGCCCAGGGCGCGAGCGTGCTTCCGCTCGCCACCTGACACTCGGTTGCCGGATTTGGAGAGGGGGAATGTTTGTTGGATCCGGTAGTGTTAACCTCAAGTCTGCACCCGACCCCACCATGGCGAGGTGCCTCGTGTCCCCGTCCGGGACAGACATTCTTCCGGGAGCCCCCCAAGCCGCACTGTGTTCTCTGCTACGTACGCGGGCAGTACGTCGTACGCGGACGCTGAACGGCCCGCGGGGCGGGCTTCGGAACCGGTGCGACCACGCCACGTGACACTGGATGCCACGGCTCGGGGAAGCGCCATCACCAGATATCTCTTCCGCCGCTCAGGCGGACAACCGCCCCGGCACGGTTCACACAGCAAGGACCGATGCCGGACAGCACAACCGGTCGCCGAGCCAGACAGGCCGACGTCCGCTCCAGGGAAGGACCCTTCGTGAGCGACACCACCGATCTGATGGGCGCACGTGTCGAGGAGACCGCTGCCGCGCCCGCCACGGACGCTTCCGCGCCTGCCACCGGTGCCGGCTCCCGGCGGCGCCGCGGTACCGGCCTCGAGGGCATGGTGCTGGCCGAGCTGCAGCAGGTCGCATCCGGCCTCGGAATCAGGGGCACCGCGCGCATGCGCAAGAGCCAGCTGATCGAGGTCATCAAGGAGGCGCAGGCCGCCGGAGGCGCCGCCCCGGCCAAGGCCGAGTCCGCCGCCGAGACCAAGCCCAAGCGCCGTGCCACCTCCCGGACCCGTACGGGTGAGGCCGCCGAGAAGAAGGCCGACGCCAAGGCCGAGCAGGCCCCCGCCGAGAAGGCCGCGGCCCAGCAGCAGATCGAGATCCCCGGCCAGCCCTCCCCGAAGGCCTCCGGCCAGTCCGAGCAGGCCGAGGAGGCCGCTCCCGCCGAGCGCCGCCGCCGTCGCGCCACCGCCGAGGCGGGCGCCCCGGCCGCCGCCGCGGCCGAGACGGTCACCGCCGAGGCGAAGGCCGAGCCCAAGGCCGAGACCCCGGCCCAGCAGCAGTCGCAGCAGCAGGGCGACGCCAAGTCCGACCACGACGGCGAGGGCCGCCGCCGCGACCGCCGTGAGCGCGGCCGCGACCGTGACCGCGGTGAGCGTGGCGACCGCGGTGAGCGTGGCGACCGCGGCGACCGCGGGGACCGTCGCGGCAAGGGCGACGACCAGCAGCAGGGCCAGGGCGGCCAGGGCCGTCAGCAGAACCAGCAGGGCAGCGGCGGCCGGCAGGACCGCCAGCAGCACGACGACGACGACTTCGAGGGCGGCCGGCGTGGCCGTCGCGGGCGCTACCGCGACCGCCGTGGCCGTCGTGGCCGCGACGACGTGGCCTCCGAGCCGCAGCTCACCGAGGACGACGTCCTGATCCCGGTCGCGGGCATCCTGGACATCCTCGACAACTACGCGTTCATCCGGACCTCCGGCTACCTGCCCGGTCCGAACGACGTGTACGTCTCCCTCGCCCAGGTCCGCAAGAACGGCCTGCGCAAGGGCGACCACGTCACCGGCGCCGTGCGCCAGCCCAAGGAGGGCGAGCGCCGCGAGAAGTTCAACGCGCTGGTCCGCCTGGACTCCGTCAACGGCATGGCGCCCGAACACGGCCGCGGCCGCCCGGAGTTCAACAAGCTCACCCCGCTGTACCCGCAGGACCGCCTCCGCCTGGAGACGGACCCCGGCGTCCTCACCACCCGGATCATCGACCTCGTGTCGCCGATCGGCAAGGGCCAGCGCGGTCTGATCGTGGCCCCGCCGAAGACCGGCAAGACCATGATCATGCAGGCGATCGCCAACGCGATCACCCACAACAACCCCGAGTGCCACCTGATGGTCGTCCTCGTCGACGAGCGTCCGGAAGAGGTCACCGACATGCAGCGGTCGGTGAAGGGCGAGGTCATCTCCTCGACCTTCGACCGCCCGGCCGAGGACCACACCACGGTCGCCGAGCTCGCCATCGAGCGCGCCAAGCGCCTGGTGGAGCTGGGTCACGACGTCGTCGTGCTGCTCGACTCGATCACGCGTCTGGGCCGTGCGTACAACCTCGCCGCCCCGGCCTCCGGCCGCATCCTGTCCGGTGGTGTCGACTCGACCGCCCTGTACCCGCCGAAGCGGTTCTTCGGTGCGGCCCGCAACATCGAGGACGGCGGCTCGCTGACCATCCTCGCCACCGCCCTGGTGGACACCGGGTCCCGCATGGACGAGGTGATCTTCGAGGAGTTCAAGGGCACCGGCAACATGGAGCTCAAGCTCGACCGGAAGCTCGCCGACAAGCGCATCTTCCCCGCGGTGGACGTCGACGCGTCCGGTACCCGCAAGGAGGAGATCCTGCTCGGCAACGAGGAACTGGCCGTCGTCTGGAAGCTGCGCCGGGTGCTGCACGCGCTCGACCAGCAGCAGGCGATCGAGCTGCTCCTCGACAAGATGAAGCAGACCAAGTCGAACGCCGAGTTCCTGATGCAGATCCAGAAGACGACGCCGGGCAACGGCGACTGACGTCGCGCTTTCCACCGGAAGGGCCGCTCCCGCGAGGGGGCGGCCCTTCCGCGTACGGCGGGAGCTCCGCCCGGCCCCGCGTTTTCCCCTCCGTCCCGACGGCGGGACGATGGATGTCGTACGGCGGTGAGGTCCGGGTCCGACACCGGGTGCAGGGGGGAACCGACCGGGGACGAGCCGAGGAGCGCATGTCTGGTGAGAGCACACCGGGCCACCGGGGCAAGGACCACCCGGGCAAGGGGCGCCGGGGCAAGGGCCACCCGGGCAAGGACCACCCGGGCAAGGGGCGCCGGGGCAAGGACCACCCGGGCAAGGGCCACCGGGGCAAGGGGCGCCGGGGCCTGAAGGTCGCGGCCTGGACCGCCGCCGGCGTCGTCGCCCTCGGCGGCACCGGCGCCGGATACGTGTACGTCAAGCTCAACGGCAACATCGAGAGCCTCGACATCGACCGGGTCCTCGGCACCGACCGGCCCGAGAAGGCCGGCGACGGCTCCGAGAACGTCCTCGTCCTCGGCTCCGACACCCGCTCCGGCGGCAACAGGGAACTCGGCGGCGGCACCGACGACGGAAGCGCCCGCTCCGACACCGCGATGATCGTGCACGTCCACGGGGGCCGCACGAGGGCGAGCGTGGTCTCCGTCCCGCGCGACACCGTCGTCGACCGCCCCGAGTGCACCGACACCGACGGCGGCACCCACCCCGCGGCGCGCGGTGTGATGTTCAACTCCGCCTACGCCACGGGCGGGGCGGCCTGCGCGGTGAAGACCGTCGAGTCGATCACCGACCTGCGCATGGACCACTACCTGGAGGTCGACTTCACCGGCTTCCGGAAGATCGTCGACGAACTCGGCGGCGTCGAGGTCACCACCCGCGAGCACATCGAGGACCCGGACAGCCACCTCGACCTGAAGGCCGGCACCCACCGGCTCGACGGCGAACAGGCCCTCGGCCTGGTACGCACCCGGCACGGCGTCGGCGACGGCTCCGACCTCGGCCGCATCCGGCTCCAGCAGGCCTTCGTCAAGGCCCTGGCACGGCAGGTCGGGGAGATCGGCGTCCTCACCGGCCCCAAGAAGCTGTACGACCTCGCCGACACCGCCACCAGGACCGTCACCACCGACTCCGGCCTCGGCTCGGTCAACGCCCTGATGTCCTTCGCGGCAGGCCTGAAGGACATCACCCCCGCCGGCCTGCGGATGATCACCATGCCGGTGACCTACGACCCGGCGAACGGCAACCGGGTCCTGATCGAGAAAACCAAGGCGCAGCAGGTCTGGGACGCCCTGAAGAACGACCAGCCGATCCCGGCGACGGTCACAGGGGAAACGGCCACCGGTGAAGCAAAGGGCTTGGTGAGAGGCTTTTAAGGGGCGCGGGTCCGTATCGATGTGCGGCTCCGCCGCGTGGGCGCGAGAAACCACAGACGGCCCGCAGGGAACAAACAACGGCAACCCCCGGTTTTGGGAGAGGACGCCAGTCCTGGCAGACTGGTGAGTCGGCCCCGGTTCACGCCCCCGCACCCCGCGGCAGCGACCCGGTGCCCTCCCGAACCTAGGAGACACCTTGAAGCGCGACATCCACCCCGAGTACGTCGAGACGCAGGTCAGCTGCACCTGTGGCGCGTCGTTCACCACCCGCAGCACGATCTCCGGCGGCGCCATCCGCGCCGAGGTCTGCTCCGAGTGCCACCCGTTCTACACGGGCAAGCAGAAGATCCTCGACACCGGTGGCCGTGTGGCCCGCTTCGAGGCCCGCTTCGGCAAGGCCGCCGGCTCCAAGAAGTAGCGAGCCCCATACCGCCGGTCCACGGCCGCGTCCCCGCCCGGGGGCGGGCCGGGACCGGCGTTTTTGGTCGTCCGCCCTTCACCCCGTACCAGCAGGAGCCCATGATGTTCGAGGCAGTCGAGGAACTCGTCGCCGAGCACGCCGACCTGGAGAAGAAGCTCGCCGACCCGTCGGTCCACGCCGACCAGGCCAACGCGCGCAAGCTGAACAAGCGCTACGCCGAGCTCACCCCGATCGTCGCCACGTACCGCTCCTGGAAGCAGACGGGCGACGACATCGGGACCGCGCGCGAACTGGCCGCCGACGACCCCGACTTCGCCGCCGAGGTCAAGGACCTGGAGCGGCAGCGCGAGGAGCTCACCGAGAAGCTCCGCCTGCTGCTCGTCCCGCGCGACCCCAACGACGACAAGGACGTCATCCTCGAGATCAAGGCGGGCGCGGGCGGCGACGAGTCCGCCCTGTTCGCCGGCGACCTGCTGCGCATGTACCTGCGCTACGCCGAGCGCGTCGGCTGGAAGACCGAGATCATCGACGCCACCGAGTCCGAGCTGGGCGGCTACAAGGACGTCCAGGTGGCCGTGAAGGCCCGCGGGCAGAGCGAGCCCGGTCAGGGCGTGTGGGCCCGGCTGAAGTACGAGGGCGGCGTGCACCGCGTGCAGCGCGTGCCGGCCACCGAGTCGCAGGGCCGCATCCACACCTCCGCCGCCGGTGTCCTGGTGACCCCCGAGGCGGAGGAGGTCGACGTCGAGATCAACCCGAACGACCTGCGCATCGACGTCTACCGGTCCTCCGGCCCCGGTGGGCAGTCCGTCAACACCACCGACTCCGCCGTGCGCATCACGCACATCCCGACCGGAGTCGTCGCCTCCTGCCAGAACGAGAAGAGCCAGCTGCAGAACAAGGAGCAGGCCCTGCGTATCCTGCGCTCCAGGCTCCTCGCGGCGGCGCAGGAGGAGGCGGAGCGGGAGGCCGCCGACGCCCGTCGCAGCCAGGTCCGTACCGTCGACCGCTCCGAGAAGATCCGTACGTACAACTTCCCGGAGAACCGCATCTCGGACCACCGCGTCGGCTTCAAGGCGTACAACCTCGACCAGGTCCTGGACGGCGAGCTCGCCGCGGTGATCCAGGCCTGTGTCGACGCGGACTCCGCCGCCAAGCTCGCCGCCGCGTAAATCCCGTAGACAGCCCGGAGGACCGTCGTGAACCTGCTGCTCGCCGAGGTGGCCCAGGCCACCCAGCGGCTCGCCGACGCCGGCGTGCCCTCGCCGCGCACCGACGCGGAGGAGCTCGCCGCGTTCGTGCACGGCGTCAAGCGCGGCGAGCTGCACACCGTGAAGGACTCCGACTTCGACGCCCGGTACTGGGAGGTCATCGCCCGCCGCGAGGCGCGCGAGCCGCTCCAGCACATCACCGGACGGGCGTACTTCCGCTACCTGGAGCTCCAGGTCGGGCCGGGGGTGTTCGTCCCGCGGCCCGAGACCGAGTCGGTGGTCGGCTGGGCGATAGACGCCGTCCGCGCGATGGACGTCGTCGAGCCCTGCATCGTCGACCTGTGCACCGGCTCGGGCGCCATCGCGCTGGCGCTCGCGCAGGAGGTGCCGCGTTCGCGCGTGTACGCCGTGGAGCTGTCCGAGGACGCCCTGAGGTGGACCCGCAAGAACATGGAGGGGTCACGGGTCGAGCTGCGCCAGGGAGACGCCCTGACGGCCTTCCCGGACCTCGACGGCCAGGTCGACCTGGTCGTCTCCAACCCGCCGTACATCCCGCTCACCGAGTGGGAGTACGTCGCCCCGGAGGCCCGCGACTACGACCCCGACCTCGCGCTGTTCTCCGGTGAGGACGGACTCGACCTGATCCGCGGCCTGGAGCGCACCGCGCACCGGCTGCTGCGGCCCGGCGGGGTGGTCGTCGTCGAGCACGCCGACACCCAGGGCGGACAGGTCCCGTGGATCTTCGCCGAGGAACGGGGCTGGGCCGACGCGGCCGACCACCCCGACCTGAACAACCGCCCCCGGTTCGCCACCGCCCGCAAGGCGCTGCCGTGAGCACCCCGCATACTTCATTCCCCCAGCAGCACCCGTACGAGGAGGCCCGCTAGATGGCTCGGCGATACGACACCAACGACGCGACCGACCGCGCGACCGGTCTGCGCGAGGCCGCGTCCGCCGTCCGCCGGGGCGAGCTCGTGGTGCTGCCGACGGACACCGTGTACGGGATCGGCGCCGACGCGTTCACCTCGGAGGCCGTCGCCGATCTGCTGGACGCCAAGGGCCGGGGCCGCAACATGCCCACGCCCGTCCTCATCGGCTCCCCGAACACCCTGCACGGTCTGGTCACCGACTTCTCCGAGCTGGCCTGGGAACTGGTCGACGCGTTCTGGCCGGGCGCGCTGACGCTGGTCGCCAAGCACCAGCCGTCGCTGCAGTGGGACCTCGGGGACACCCGGGGCACGGTCGCCGTGCGGATGCCGCTGCACCCGGTCGCCATCGAGCTGCTCACCGAGGTCGGGCCCATGGCCGTGTCCTCGGCGAACCTGACCGGGCACCCGGCGCCGGAGAACTGTGACGCCGCGCAGGAGATGCTCGGCGACTCCGTCTCCGTGTACCTGGACGGCGGACCCACCCCGGGGAACGTGCCCTCCTCCATCGTCGACGTCACCCGGCCCGTGCCCGTGCTGCTGCGCGAGGGCGCGATCTCGCCGGAGGAGCTGCGCAAGGTGGTACCCGACCTCGAGGTGGCGAATTGACGGCCCCTGAGTCGGGGCGTGGCATAGGCAACGGGGAATCCAGCGCGGAGATCACGACGACCTTCGGGTTTCCGCGCGACACCTTCCGCATCCTCCACGTCAGTACCGGAAACGTGTGCCGCTCGCCCCTCACCGAGCGGCTGACCCGGCATTTCGTGAGCCAGCGGCTGGGGATCCTGGGCGGCGGGCTGATCGTGGAGAGCGCGGGGACCTGGGGGCACGAGGGTGCGCCCATGGAGGCCCACGCGGAGACCGTGCTGGCGGAGTTCGGGGCGGACGCTTCGGGGTTCGTGGGGCGGGAGCTGCTGGACGAGCATGTGATCCGGGCGGATCTCGTGCTGACCGCTACGCGGGATCATCGGGCGCAGGTCATTTCCATGGGGCATTCCGCGGGGCTGCGGACGTTCACGTTGAAGGAGTTCACGCGGCTGGTCAACGCGATCGATCCGGCGACGCTGCCGCCGCTGGACGAGGGGTTGGTCATGCGCGCCCGGGCGCTGGTGCGGGCTGCCGCGGCTCTCCGCGGGTGGCTGCTGGCGCCGACGGCCGAGGCGGACGAGGTGTACGACCCGTACGGGGCGCCGCTGACGTTCTTCCGGTCGATCGGGGACGAGATATTCGAGGCGCTGGACCCTGTGGTGACGGCGTTGACCGGGGTGCCTGCCCGGGCGTAGGCGGGTGCGTGCCGGGGCGGGTTCACAGGGCCTCCGGCGTTGTTCCGCTGTGCCCACCCGTTCCGCCCTGCGGAACGATTGCCCACGGCGACGCGGGCGGGGTGATTGCCCACGGCGACGCGGGCGGGGTGATTGCCCGCGGCGGGGCGGGCGGGGTGGTTGCCCGCGGCGGGGCGGGCGGGGTGGTTGCCCGCGGCGGGGCGGGCGGGGTGATTGCCCACAGCGACGCGGGCGGGGTGGTTGTCCGCGGCGGGGCGGCGAACGATTGCCCACGGCGGGGCGGGCGGCTGGCCGTAGTGGTGTTCTGTGGGGTGGGCGGGTGTAGCGGGGGCGTTTTCGGGGTGTGCGGCCTACATTGGGCGGTATGACGGTCGGGCATGCCCTTGAGGTCGATGCGGTGCGGCGGCAGGATCCCGAGTTGGCCGATGTGCTGCTCGCGGAGCGGGAGCGGCAGTCCGGTTCGCTCCAGCTGATCGCCGCCGAGAACTTCATGTCGCCGGCCGTGCTGGCCGCGCTCGGGTCGCCGCTGGCCAACAAGTACGCCGAGGGGTACCCCGGCAACCGGTACCACGGCGGCTGCGAGGTCGTCGACGTCGCCGAGCGCCTCGCCGTGGAGCGGGCGAAGGCGCTGTTCGGCGCCGAGCACGCCAACGTGCAGGCGCACTCCGGCTCGTCCGCCGTGCTCGCCGCGTACGCCGCCCTGCTGCGCCCCGGCGACACCGTCCTCGCCCTCGGCCTGCTCCACGGCGGCCATCTCACCCACGGCTCGCCCGCCAACTTCTCCGGCCGCTGGTTCGACTTCGTCGGCTACGGCGTGGACGCGGAGAGCGGGCTCGTCGACCACGACCAGGTCCGCGCCCTCGCGCACACGCGCCGCCCCAAGGCGATCGTGTGCGGCTCCACCACCTACCCCCGCCACATCGACCACGCGTTCTTCCGCGAGGTCGCCGACGAGGTGGGCGCGTATCTGATCGCCGACGCCGCACACCCCATGGGCCTGGTCGCCGGGGGAGCGGCGCCCAGTCCGGTGCCGTACGCGGACATCGTGTGCGCGACGACGCACAAGGTGCTGCGGGGACCGCGCGGCGGGATGATCCTGTGCGGCGACGAGCTGGCCGAGCGCGTCGACCGTGCCGTCTTCCCCTTCACCCAGGGCGGCGCCCAGATGAACGCCGTCGCGGCCAAGGCCGTCGCGTTCGGGGAGGCGGCGACACCGGCGTTCGCCGCGTACGCGCACCAGGTGGTCGCCAACGCGCGGGCCCTGGCCGCCGCCCTGGCCGCCGAGGGGCTGGCCGTCACCACCGGCGGCACCGACACCCACCTGATCACCGCCGACCCGGCGCCGCTCGGCGTCGACGGACGCACCGCGCGCGGCCGGCTCGCGGCGGCCGGGCTCGTCCTGGACTGCTGTGCGCTTCCGCACGGCGACGACCGCGGGCTGCGCCTGGGCACGGCGGCGGTGACCACGCAGGGCATGGGGGCGAGGGAGATGACGTTCGTCGCGGGGCTGCTGGCGAGCGTCCTGCGGGGCGGCACCGAGCCCGCGCGGGCCCGGGAGGACGTACGGGAACTGGCCGCGGCGTTCCCGCCGTACCCCCGCTGAGCGGACCGGTTCCGGGGGAGGTGGCACGGACGCACAGTCACGCGTGCAACCATCTTCGCTACCCGGAAGTCCCCACTCGTATGCGTGCCTCGCTAGGGTGTGGGGCTGTGATGGCCAGCGAGACCTGTGGGGAAGCCCGTGCGTGAATACCTGCTGACGCTCTGCATCACGGCCGCGGTGACGTACCTGCTGACAGGGCCGGTACGGAAGTTCGCGATCGTGGCGGGGGCGATGCCGGAGATCCGGGCACGTGACGTGCACCGGGAACCCACTCCGCGGCTCGGCGGTATCGCCATGTTCTTCGGCCTGTGCGCGGGCCTGCTGACCGCGGACCACCTCACCAACCTGGGCCAGCTCTTCGAGAAGTCCAACGAGCCGCGGGCGCTGCTCTCCGGGGCCGCGCTGATCTGGCTGATCGGTGTGCTGGACGACAAGTTCGAGATCGACGCGCTGATCAAGCTGGGCGGCCAGATGATCGCCGCGGGCGTGATGGTCATGCAGGGTCTGACGATCCTGTGGCTGCCCATCCCGGGCGTCGGCACGGTCGCGCTGACCCAGTGGCAGGGCACCCTGCTCACGGTGGCGCTGGTCGTCATCACCATCAACGCGGTCAACTTCGTCGACGGCCTCGACGGCCTCGCCGCCGGCATGGTGTGCATCGCGGCGGCCGCGTTCTTCATGTACGCCTACCGCATCTGGTACTCGTACGGCATCGAGGCCGCCGCCCCCGCGACGCTGTTCGCGGCCATCCTGATGGGCATGTGCCTGGGCTTCCTGCCGCACAACATGCACCCCGCGCGGATCTTCATGGGCGACTCGGGCTCGATGCTGATCGGTCTGGTCCTGGCGGCGGGCGCGATCTCCATCACGGGACAGGTGGACCCGGACAGCCTGTTCGGCGGGTCCGAGCGCAGCACGGTGCACCAGATGGTGCCGGTCTACATCCCGCTGGTGATGCCGTTGACGATCATCGCGATCCCGGCCGCCGACCTGATCCTGGCGATCGTGCGGCGCACCTGGCGCGGCCAGTCGCCGTTCGCGGCGGACCGGGGGCATCTGCACCACCGGCTGCTGGAGATCGGCCACTCGCACAGCCGGGCGGTGCTGATCATGTACTTCTGGTCGGCGCTGATCGGCTTCGGCGCGCTGACCTACTCCGTGAACTCGGCGTCGATGTGGATCGTGCTGGGCGTCGTCATCCTCTCCGCGCTCGGACTCGTCCTGCTTCTGCTGCCCCGCTTCACGCCGCGCGCCCCGCGCTGGGCGGAGGCCTTCGTCCCGCCGCGCTACCGGCGCCGCCGGCAGGCCGCCCTGGCCGCCGCCCCGGACGCGTCGGTCCCGGCGGACCCCGAGTCCGCCGACGACGACCACCGCACCCCGGTCGCCGCGGGTGTCTCCGGCGTCAACGGCGCGACCGCCGTCGGCCCCCGCGCACGCCTGGTCGACCGGTCACGGCCAAGGTAAGAATCCGACTAGAGCATTGCCAAGTCGTGGGGTCCCGATGGGACCCCATTGGGTGTGCGAACCGCCCCAATACCAGACAAAGGGGCCGGGTTCGCGCTCAGGCGCGCAGATTCATTCTCATGTGTGACGGCGGGCACACCAGGCAGGTAAAGACTGCATCAAATAGTTTGTGATACCGTTCACGAGAACCCCGGAGAGAGCCAAGGAGCCGTAGTGCGACGGCTCACCGGCGCGAGGAATTCTCACTCGGCCCGGGGGTCTACGCTCGTCCATGACGACACCCTGCCCCCTGCGAATTGCGGAGTTGCCGCCATGCCGTCCCAAGACGTCCGGATCCTGGCCCAGGCCGCCGTGCCCACGGCTGCCGTCGGTGCCGTAGCCGCGCTCGTCAGTGGCTTGACGGCGGGCGGCAAGGGCGCTGTCGGAGCGATCGTCGCGACCGTGCTCGTGATCCTCTTCATGGGGATCGGCCTCTACGTACTGCAGCGCACCGCCAAGTCGCTTCCTCACCTGTTCCAGGCGATGGGGCTGCTGCTCTACGCGACGCAGATCCTCCTGCTGTTCGTCTTCCTCGCGGTGTTCAAGAACACCACGCTGTTCCACCCCAAGGCCTTCGCGTTCACGCTCGTCGCCGGCACCCTCGCGTGGATCGCCGCGCAGACGCGCGCCCATATGAAGTCCAAGATTCTTTACGTCGAACCCGAGTCGACGACGGACAGGAAGTCCGAAAAATCGGGGCACGCGTCGTGACGGGTAGGGCCGGGATAAAGAGGCATGCGAGACCCTGCTATCGTCCGGTGCCAACTGCGGCATCGCGGACGCGGGCACCTCGACTGACGCCTGCACCATCGCGAGGCGAGATGCCCCCCAGCCGCCCCCACATCCGTAAGACCAGTCCCGTGCCGAACCGCGGCTCAGCGCCGCGCCGACACAACGAGGTTGCCGTACCTATGCGCCACGCTGAAGGAGCCCGCGGTGAGTGCTGACCCGACGCAGGTGCTCGCCTTCGACACCAACTGCCACCTCTTCGACGGGTGTGGCTTCGCCGACGTGTCCCCGGGCCTGCACTCGTTCATGTTCCAGCCCCTGTGGGGTGACGGCGACAGCAACCTGTACTTCAACAAGACGATGCTGCTGGCGCTGCTCGGCTCGATCATCATCATCGGCTTCTTCTGGGCTGCCTTCCGCCGGCCGCAGGTCGTCCCCGGCAAGCTCCAGATGGTCGCCGAAGCGGGCTACGACTTCATCCGCCGCGGCGTCGTCTACGAGACCATCGGCCGGAAGGAGGGCGAGAAGTACGTACCGTTCGTCGTCTCGCTCTTCTTCTTCGTCTGGATGATGAACCTCTGGTCGATCATCCCGATCGCCCAGTTCCCGGTCACCTCGATCATCTCGTACCCGCTGGTCCTGGCCCTCCTCGTCTACATCACGTGGGTGGTGCTGACCTTCAAGCGGCAGGGCTTCGTCGGCTTCTGGAAGAACGTCACCGGCTACGACAAGTCGCTCGGCGCGGTGCTGCCGCTGGCCATGCTGATCGAGCTCTTCTCGAACCTGCTGATCCGGCCGTTCACGCACGCGGTGCGACTGTTCGCGAACATGTTCGCCGGCCACACCCTGCTGCTGCTGTTCACGATCGCCAGCTGGTACATGCTGAACGGCATCGGCATCGCCTACGCGGGCGTCTCGTTCGTGATGGTCATCGTCATGACGGCCTTCGAGCTGTTCATCCAGGCCCTTCAGGCGTACGTGTTCGTGCTGCTGACCTGCACGTACATCCAGGGCGCTCTCGCCGAGCACCACTGAGCCACCGCCCTCCCACCTCCACAGATCGTCCGGTGGCCAACCCCCACCGGTCCGTAAAGAAAAGGAAGAACTGGCATGTCCCAGACCCTTGCTGCTGTCGAAGGCTCCCTCGGCTCCATCGGTTACGGCCTCGCCGCGATCGGCCCCGGCGTCGGCGTCGGCATCATCTTCGGTAACGGCACCCAGGCCCTGGCCCGTCAGCCCGAGGCCGCCGGCCTGATCCGTGCCAACCAGATCCTCGGCTTCGCCTTCTGTGAGGCGCTCGCGCTGATCGGTCTGGTCATGCCGTTCGTCTACGGCTACTGAGCCACCAGACCAGTCCAGCCGACTAGACGAAAGGCACTCACATGAGCCAGCTGCTCATCGCGGCGAGCGAGGGGGAGAACCCCCTCATCCCGCCGATCCCTGAGCTTGTCATCGGCCTCCTCGCCTTCGTCATCGTCTTCGGCTTCCTCGCCAAGAAGCTCCTCCCGAACATCAACAAGGTTCTGGAAGAGCGCCGCGAGGCCATCGAGGGCGGTATCGAGAAGGCCGAGGCCGCTCAGACCGAGGCCCAGAGCGTCCTTGAGCAGTACAAGGCCCAGCTCGCCGAAGCCCGGCACGAGGCCGCGCGTCTGCGCCAGGAGGCGCAGGAGCAGGGCGCGACGCTCATCGCCGAGATGCGGGCCGAGGGCCAGCGTCAGCGCGAGGAGATCATCGCCGCCGGTCACGCGCAGATCGAGGCCGACCGCAAGGCCGCCGCGTCCGCGCTGCGCCAGGACGTCGGCAAGCTCGCCACCGACCTGGCCGGCAAGCTCGTCGGCGAGTCCCTCGAGGACCACGCCCGGCAGAGCCGCGTGATCGACCGCTTCCTCGACGAGCTCGACCAGAAGGCCGAGGCCGCGCGATGAACGGAGCGAGCCGCGAGGCCCTGGCAGCCGCACGCGAGCGTCTCGACGCGCTGACGGACTCCACGTCCGTGGACGCCGGCTCGCTCGCCGCAGAGCTGGCCGCCGTCACCGCGCTGCTCCACCGCGAGGTGTCGCTGCGTCGGGTCCTCACCGACCCGGCGCAGGCCGGTGAGGCCAAGGCCGACCTGGCCCGGCGCCTGCTCGGCTCGCAGGTGGGCGGCGCGACCGCCGACCTGGTGTCCGGCATGGTGCGTTCCCGCTGGTCGCAGTCGCGCGACCTGGTGGACGCGCTCGAGGAGCTGGCCGACGTGGCCGACCTCACCGCCGCCCAGAAGGCCGGCGCGCTCGACGACGTCGAGGACGAGCTGTTCCGGTTCGGCCGGATCGTCTCCTCCAACACCGAGCTGCGCGCCGCGCTGACCAGCCGGAGCGCCACCGCCTCCGCCAAGGGCGAGCTGCTGCGCAGCCTGCTCGGGGGCAGGGCGAACGCGGCCACCGAGCGTCTGGTCACGCGTCTTGTGACCGCGCCGCGGGGACGTAGCCTGGAGTCGGGACTGGAGTCCCTGTCCAAGCTCGCCGCCGAGCGCCGCGACCGCATGGTGGCCGTCGTCACCTCCGCGGTGCCGCTGAGCGACCAGCAGAAGCAGCGCCTGGGCAACTCCCTGGCGAAGCTCTACGGCCGCCGGATGCACCTCAACCTCGACGTCGACCCCGAGGTCGTCGGCGGGATCCGGGTGCAGGTCGGTGACGAGGTCATCAACGGCTCCCTCGCGGACCGGCTCGAGGACGCCAGCCGCCGGCTGGCCGGCTGAGCAGCACACTTCTTCATAGCAGTACGTAAGCAATTACGGCCCTGGTTGGGCCGTGCAGAGGATTCACCTCGTATCGGGGGGAGTCCCCATACCCCCCAAGTGAAACTTCGGGCCCAACAAGGAGAGCAGGGAACTCAGATGGCGGAGCTCACGATCCGGCCGGAGGAGATCCGGGACGCGCTGGAGAACTTCGTCCAGTCGTACAAGCCGGACGCGGCCTCGCGCGAGGAGGTCGGTACGGTCACCCTTGCCGGCGACGGCATCGCCAAGGTCGAGGGCCTTCCCTCGGCCATGGCCAACGAGCTGCTGAAGTTCGAGGACGGCACCCTCGGCCTCGCCCTCAACCTCGAGGAGCGCGAGATCGGTGCCATCGTCCTCGGTGAGTTCAGCGGCATCGAGGAGGGCCAGCCGGTCACCCGCACCGGCGAGGTGCTGTCCGTCGCCGTCGGCGAGGGCTACCTCGGCCGCGTGGTCGACCCGCTCGGCAACCCGATCGACGGCCTCGGCGAGATCGAGACCGAGGGCCGCCGCGCCCTCGAACTGCAGGCCCCCACGGTCATGCAGCGCAAGTCGGTGCACGAGCCGATGGAGACGGGCTACAAGGCCGTCGACGCCATGACCCCGATCGGCCGTGGTCAGCGTCAGCTGATCATCGGCGACCGCCAGACCGGCAAGACCGCCCTGGCCGTCGACACGATCATCAACCAGCGCGACAACTGGCGCACCGGCGACCCGAAGAAGCAGGTCCGCTGCATCTACGTCGCCATCGGCCAGAAGGGCTCCACCATCGCGTCGGTCCGCCGCGCGCTGGAGGAGAACGGCGCGCTGGAGTACACGACCATCGTCGCCGCCCCGGCGTCCGACCCGGCCGGCTTCAAGTACCTGGCGCCGTACACCGGTTCGGCCATCGGCCAGCAGTGGATGTACGAGGGCAAGCACGTCCTGATCATCTTCGACGACCTGTCGAAGCAGGCCGACGCCTACCGCGCCGTCTCCCTGCTGCTGCGCCGCCCGCCGGGCCGTGAGGCCTACCCGGGTGACGTCTTCTACCTGCACTCCCGCCTGCTGGAGCGCTGCGCCAAGCTCTCCGACGCCGAGGGCGCCGGCTCGATGACCGGTCTGCCGATCGTCGAGACCAAGGCCAACGACGTGTCGGCGTTCATCCCGACCAACGTCATCTCCATCACCGACGGCCAGTGCTTCCTGGAGTCGGACCTGTTCAACGCCGGTCAGCGCCCCGCGCTGAACGTCGGTATCTCCGTCTCCCGAGTCGGTGGTTCCGCGCAGCACAAGGCGATGCGCCAGGTCTCCGGCCGTCTGCGCGTGGACCTCGCCCAGTTCCGTGAGCTGGAGGCGTTCGCCGCCTTCGGTTCCGACCTGGACGCCGCGTCGAAGGCGCAGCTCGAGCGCGGTCAGCGCATGGTCGAGCTGCTGAAGCAGAACCAGTACGAGCCGATGGCCACCGAGGACCAGGTCGTCTCGGTCTGGGCCGGTACCACGGGCCGTATGGACGACGTGCCGGTCGCCGACATCCGCCGCTTCGAGAAGGAGCTCCTGGAGCACCTGCACCGCAAGGAGCAGGGCCTGATGACCTCCATCAAGGAGGGCGCCAAGATGTCCGACGACACGATCCAGGCCATCGCCGACGCCGTGGCGGAGTTCAAGAAGCAGTTCGAGACGAGCGACGGCAAGCTGCTCGGCGAGGACGCCCCGTCCGCCGCCAAGTGACGTAAGGAAGGGACCTGACTCATGGGAGCCCAGCTCCGGGTCTACAAGCGTCGCATCCGATCCGTCACCGCGACCAAGAAGATCACCAAGGCGATGGAGATGATCGCCGCCTCGCGCGTCGTCAAGGCGCAGCGCAAGGTGGCGGCCTCCACGCCGTACGCGCGGGAGCTCACCCGCGCGGTCACGGCGGTCGGAACCGGGTCGAACACCAAGCACCCGCTCACCACGGAGGCGGAGAACCCGGTCCGTGCCGCGGTCCTGCTCCTCACGAGTGACCGCGGTCTGGCCGGCGCCTTCAACTCCAACGCCATCAAGGCCGCGGAGCAGCTGACCGAGCGCCTGGAGCGCGAGGGCAAGCAGGTCGAGACGTACATCGTCGGCCGGCGCGGTGTCGCCCACTACAACTTCCGCGAGCGCAAGGTCGCGGAGACGTTCACGGGCTTCACCGACGAGCCCTCGTACGCGGACGCCAAGAAGGTCGCGGCCCCGCTGATCGAGGCGCTCCAGACGGAGACGGCGGACGGCGGCGTGGACGAGCTCCACATCGTCTACACCGAGTTCGTGTCGATGATGACGCAGACGGCGGTCGACTCCCGGATGCTTCCGCTGCGCCTCGAAGAGGTCGCGGAGGAGAGCACCACCAAGGGCGAGATCCTGCCGCTGTACGACTTCGAGCCCTCGGCGGAGGACGTCCTCGACGCCCTGCTGCCGCGGTACGTCGAGAGCCGGATCTACAACGCGCTGCTCCAGTCGGCCGCTTCCAAGCACGCCGCCACGCGCCGCGCGATGAAGTCGGCCACCGACAACGCGGGCGAGCTGATCAACACGCTCTCCCGTCTTGCCAACGCGGCCCGCCAGGCCGAAATCACCCAGGAAATCAGCGAGATCGTCGGTGGCGCCAGTGCCCTGGCCGACGCGAACGCGGGGAGTGACAACTAATGACCACCACTGTTGAGACCGCGACGGCCACGGGCCGCGTCGCCCGGGTCATCGGCCCGGTCGTCGACGTGGAGTTCCCCGTCGACGCGATGCCGGAGATCTACAACGCGCTGCACGTCGAGGTCGCCGACCCGGCGAACGAGGGCGAGCTCAAGACGCTGACCCTGGAGGTCGCCCAGCACCTGGGTGACGGCCTGGTCCGCACCATCTCCATGCAGCCCACCGACGGTCTGGTCCGCCAGGCCCCGGTGACCGACACGGGCTCCGCCATCTCCGTGCCGGTCGGCGACTTCACCACCGGCAAGGTGTTCAACACCCTCGGTGAGGTGCTGAACAGCGACGAGAAGTACACGGGCGAGCGCTGGCCGATCCACCGCAAGGCGCCGAACTTCGACGAGCTCGAGTCGAAGACCGAGATGTTCGAGACCGGCGTCAAGGTCATCGACCTTCTCACCCCGTACGTCAAGGGTGGAAAGATCGGTCTGTTCGGCGGTGCCGGCGTCGGCAAGACGGTGCTCATCCAGGAGATGATCTACCGCGTCGCCAACAACCACGACGGTGTGTCGGTGTTCGCCGGTGTCGGTGAGCGCACCCGTGAGGGCAACGACCTCATCGACGAGATGAGCGAGTCGGGCGTCATCGACAAGACCGCCCTGGTCTTCGGCCAGATGGACGAGCCCCCGGGCACCCGTCTGCGCGTGGCCCTCGCCGGTCTGACCATGGCGGAGTACTTCCGCGATGTGCAGAAGCAGGACGTGCTGTTCTTCATCGACAACATCTTCCGCTTCACCCAGGCCGGTTCCGAGGTGTCGACCCTGCTCGGCCGCATGCCCTCCGCGGTGGGCTACCAGCCGAACCTGGCCGACGAGATGGGTCTCCTCCAGGAGCGCATCACCTCGACCCGTGGTCACTCGATCACCTCGATGCAGGCGATCTACGTCCCCGCGGACGACCTGACCGACCCGGCCCCGGCCACCACCTTCGCCCACCTCGACGCGACGACGGTGCTCTCCCGTCCGATCTCGGAGAAGGGCATCTACCCGGCCGTGGACCCGCTGGACTCGACGTCCCGCATCCTCGACCCGCGGTACATCGCGGCGGACCACTACAACGCCGCGATGCGCGTGAAGAACATCCTGCAGAAGTACAAGGACCTGCAGGACATCATCGCGATCCTCGGTATCGACGAGCTCGGCGAGGAGGACAAGCTCGTCGTCCACCGTGCCCGTCGCGTGGAGCGCTTCCTGTCCCAGAACACCCACGTCGCCAAGCAGTTCACCGGCGTCGACGGGTCGGACGTCCCGCTGGACGAGTCGATCGCGGCCTTCAACGCGATCTGCGACGGCGAGTACGACCACTTCCCGGAGCAGGCGTTCTTCATGTGCGGTGGCATCGAGGACCTGAAGAACAACGCCAAGGAGCTGGGCGTCTCCTGAGCATCAGGCTCACCGTGAACCCCTGAGGTTCACACCCGAGGGGGCGGGTGCGTCCCGCCCCCTCATCCACGCCCCTTAGACTTGTAACCAACACCCGGCACAACCGCCGGGTGGTGACCCGAGGAGCCACCTTGGCTGCTGAGCTGCACGTCGCGCTGGTCGCGGCCGACCGAGAGGTCTGGTCCGGCGAGGCCACCCTGGTCGTCGCGCGCACCACGTCCGGCGACATCGGCGTCATGCCCGGTCACCAGCCGCTGCTCGGTGTGCTGGAGTCGGGCCCGGTGACCATTCGTACGCGTGAGGGCGGGACGGTCGTCGCCGCGGTGCACGGCGGTTTCATCTCGTTCGCGGACGACAAGCTGTCGCTGCTGGCCGAGGTCGCCGAGCTGTCGGACGAGATCGACGTCCAGAGCGCGGAGCGGGAACTCGCCCGCGCGAAGGCGGAGGACGACGCGGAGGCCGAGCGCCGCGCGGACGTCCGTCTGCGGGCGGCGTCGGCAGGGCGCTGATACCGGCGCGGTGGGATGACGTCACTCAGCCGCGGCCGGCACCGGAGCGATCCGGAGCCGGTCGCGGCTGAGGCAGATCTGGATGATTTTTCCGTT
The DNA here is from genome assembly GCF_044453165.1 of Streptomyces sp. NPDC051740. NCBI lineage: Bacteria > Bacillati > Actinomycetota > Actinomycetes > Kitasatosporales > Streptomycetaceae > Streptomyces > Streptomyces sp. NPDC051740. The sequence continues at coordinate 248,964 of NZ_JBITCL010000008.1, forward strand.
CCGTTACCTAGGAGACGAGGAGGTCGGTGCCGATGGTCCTCGCTCTGACTGTGTGCGGAATCGTGGTGGCCCTCGTGGTGGTGGGGCTCTTCGTCTTCGGCCTGCGCCGCCGCCTCATCCAGCGTTCCGGCGGAACGTTCGACTGCAGCCTGCGCTGGGACGCGCCCGAGTCGGGCGACTCCGGAGGCAAGGGCTGGGCGTACGGGGTGGCACGTTACAACGGTGACCGGGTCGAGTGGTTCCGGGTCTTCTCCTACGCGCCCCGCCCGCGCCGCGTCCTGGAGCGTTCCGCGATCGAGGTGGCCGGCCGCCGGCTGCCCGAGGGCGAGGAGGAGCTGGCGCTGCTGTCGGACTCGGTGGTCCTCGCCTGTCTGCACCGGGGCACGCGTCTCGAGCTCGCCATGAGCGAGGACGCGCTGACCGGTTTCCTCGCGTGGCTCGAGGCAGCCCCGCCCGGACAGCGGGTGAACGTGGCGTAGCCACGTCCACCCTCCCCCAGACGAAGCCCGGAGGAGGGTGGACGTGGCGTAGTGGTGCTTGAGGGTTACTTCAGGCCGCCGTCGATGGCGGTCACCAGCTCACCGTTCGTGGTGTCGCCGCTGAACTCCCAGAAGAAGGCACCGCCCAGGCCCTGGCTCTTGGCCCAGGCCATCTTGCTGTTGATGGTGGCCGGGGTGTCGTACGACCACCAGTTCTGACCGCAGTGGGCGTACGCCGTGCCGGCGATGGTGCCGGTGGCCGGGCAGGAGTTCTTCAGGACCTTGTAGTCCTCGATGCCCGGCTCGTAGGTGCCGGGGGCCGCGCCGGTCGCCGAGCCGCCGGGGGCGGACTGGGTGACGCCGGTCCAGCCGCGGCCGTAGAAGCCGATGCCGAGCAGCAGCTTGGCGGACGGGACGCCCTTCGACTTCAGCTTGGCGATCGCGTCGGCCGAGTTGAAGCCGGCCTGCGGGATGCCGTTGTACGAGGTGAGCGGCGAGTGCGGGGCGGTCGGACCCTGCGCGTTGAAGGCGCCGAAGTAGTCGTACGTCATCACGTTGTACCAGTCGAGGTACTGGGCGGCGCCGCCGTAGTCGGCCGCGTCGATCTTGCCGCCGTTCGAACCGTCGGCGGTGATGGCGGCGGTGACCAGGTAGTCCTTGCCGAACTCGGCGCGCAGGGCCTGCGAGAGGTTCTTGAAGGCCGCGGGTCCGCTGCTGTCACAGGTGAGACCGCAGGCGTTCGGGTACTCCCAGTCGATGTCGATGCCGTCGAAGACGTCGGCCCAGCGCGGGTCCTCCACGACCTGCTTGCAGGACTTGGCGAACGCGGCAGGGTTCTGCGCGGCCTGGCCGAAGCCGCCGGAGTAGGTCCAGCCGCCGAAGGAGTACAGCACCTTGATGTGCGGGTACTTCGCCTTCAGCTGGCGCAGCTGGTTGAAGTTGCCGCGCAGCGGCTGGTCCCAGGTGTCGGCGGTGCCGCTGACGGACTGGTCGGCGGTGTAGGCCTTGTCGTAGGCGGCGTAGGTGTCGTCGACGGTGCACTGGCCGTTCTTGACGTTGCCGAACGCGTAGTTGATGTGGGTGATCTTGGCGGCCGAGCCGGACGTCACCAGGTTCTTGACGTGGTAGTTGCGGCCGTAGACGCCCCACTCGGTGAAGTAGCCGAGCTTGACCTTGTCTCCGGTGGGCGGCGGCTCCTCGGTGGTGCCGGTGGTGCGGACCTTCACCGCGCCGCTCACCGGACCGGTCTGGTCGGCGGTGTCACGGGCCTGCACGGTGTACGAGTAGTCCGTGCCCTTGCTGAGGCCGGTGTTCGTGTACGAGGTGCCCGTCACGGTGGCGACCTTGGCGCCGTCGCGCAGCACGTCGTAGTTCTTGACGCCCTTGTCGTCGGTCGCCGCCGACCAGGACAGCTTCACCGAGGTGTCGGTGATGTCCGAGGCGGTCGGGGTGCCGGGCGCGGACGGGGCCGCGTCGCCGGGGACGGAGGTGCCGTCGCAGCTCCCGCCGTTGAGCCTGCAGCCGGAGGGGGCGCCGGAGCCGCTGCCGTTGAAGCCGAAGGAGACCGACGCCCCGGGGGCGAGGGTGCCGTTCCAGCCGAGGTTCTTGGCGGTCCAGTGGTCACCGGAGTTGGTGACCGTGGCGTCCCAGGCGGAGGTGACCTTGGTGCCGGAGGGGAAGTCCCACTCGACGGTCCAGGAGCTGAGGCTCGTGGTGCCGGTGTTCTTCACCGTCCACTTGCCCTCGAAGCCGGAGCCCCAGTCCTGGGTCTTGGCGTAGGTGGCGGTCGCCGAGGTCGCGGCCTGGGCGGGGCTCGCGAGGGCGACGAGGCCGGAGAGGGGGAGCAGCAGGGTCGCGAACCCTGCGGCGGCTCTGTGTCTGAAGCGCATGCTGCGCCTCCTTATGGGGGAGAAGCCGTCGGGGGCGTGACTGAGCCATCACGCCCGCAGTGTCCGCGAGAATAGAAAGGTCTGGACCACGGGTCAATAGGTCTGGACCACTGTCCCCGGAACTCGTGCCGGCTTCCGTCAGATCCCCAACTCCTGAGCCAGCACCGCCGCTTGCACCCGGCTGCGCAGCTCCAGCTTGCCCAGCAGACGGCTGACGTGCGTCTTCACCGTCGCCTCCGCCATGTCGAGACGGACCGCGATGTCGGCGTTGGACAGCCCCTCGCCGACACAGGACAGCACCTCGCGCTCGCGCCGGGTGAGGGCGTCCAGCACCGCCGGATCGGCGGTCGCCCGGCGGGCCGGCTTCGCGGCGAACTCCGCGATCAGCCGCCGGGTGACCGCCGGGGCGACGATGCCCTCGCCGCGCGCCACCGTGCGCACCGACGCGATGAGGTCCTTCGCGTCCGTGTTCTTCAGCAGGAACCCGGCCGCCCCGGCCCGCAGCGCCCCGAACACGTACTCGTCGAGGTCGAAGGTGGTCAGCACCAGTACATCGGCGAGCCCTTCCCCGACCACCTGCCGGGTCGCCGACACCCCGTCCAGGCGCGGCATCTGTACGTCCATCAGCACCAGGTCGGGGCGGAGTTCACGGGCGAGGGCCACCGCCTGCTCGCCGTCGCCCGCCTCGCCGACCACCTCGATGTCGGGCGCGCTGCGCAGGATGAGGACCAGTCCGGCACGGACGGCGGACTGGTCCTCGGCGACCAGGACCCGGATCATTGCGTCTCTCCTTGGGTGATGTCGGTGACGGGGAGGGAGGCGCGTACGACCCACAGCCTGCCGTCCGGGCCGCTCTCCGGCGCCGCCTCGAACGTGCCGTCCAGCAGGGCCGCCCGCTCCCGCATGCCGACGAGCCCGGCCCCTGACCCCGGCGCCCGCGGGGTGTCCCGGCCGCCGTACGGGCTGGCCACCCGGATGTCGAGGCCGCCGTCGAGGCGGCGCAGCAGCACGGTGACCCTCCCCGGCGCGGCGTGCTTCAGCGCGTTCGTCAGTGACTCCTGCACGATCCTGTACGCGGCGAGCTCGACCGGTGCGGGAACCGAGTCGTAGGTGGCGTCGAGGGTGACGTCCAGGCCGTTGGCGCGGGCGCCCTCGACCAGGGTGCCGAGGCTGTCGAGGGTGGGGGTCGCGGCCGGTTCCCGGTCGTCGGACCCGTCGCGCAGGATGCCGATGAGCCGTCGCATCTCGGACAGTCCCTGGACGCTGTTCTCCCGGATCACGGTGAGCGCGTCGCGGGAGGTCCTCTCGTCGTCCAGGGAGAGCGCGGCCGTGGAGTGGATGGCGATCGCGGAGAGGTGGTTGGCGACCATGTCGTGCAACTCCCTCGCCATCCGGGCGCGTTCGGCCGTCACCGCCTGGGTGCGGTCCATCTCGGCGAGCAGCGCGGTCTGTTCGGCCCGCAGCTGAGCCGCCTCTGCGGCGTCGCGGTGGTTGCGCACGATGAGGCCGGTCGACGCGGGCGCGAACGACACGACGCCGACCGCCACCCCGATCAGCAGCGCCTCGGGCACCCGCCACACGGCGTACGGCACCAGCGACGCGGCGATGCTGGTCAGTCCGGTGATCCACGGGAGGCGGCGGGCGGCGGCGGGCGTGCCGTACAGGACGGCGGCGTACATCAGGTCGGTGTACATCAGGAGGGTGGCGATGCTGCCCTGGGTGAGGGTGTCCGTGATCAGGGCGGCCGTGCCGCCCAGCACGGCGGTGCGCGGGGCGGCCCTGCGCAGCAGCTCGCAGCCGGCCGCCGCGAACAGCGGCAGCAGGATCGGCCAGCGGCCCTCGAACAGCACGATCGGCTCGCCGGCCGGCCGGGTGCCCAGCCCTATGCCCCACATCAGCAGTCCGCCGAACAGTCCGGCCAGCGCGACCCACACGTCGAAGCGGCGGGGGCGGGGCAGTCGTACGGCCATGGCACCATCCAACACGGTGCGCGCACCCGGCGCCTGATTCCCGCGGACGGTCCCGGACTGCATCTTTCGATGTACCGCGAGTTCATCGGCGGCGACGACGAAACAGGCCGCTCCGCACGGGAGCCTGAAAGGGTGACCGAAGGGAGCGAACCGTGATCGTCGCCTTGATCGCCGCCTGTGAGATCGGCTTCTGGGTGCTGCTGGCCGCCGGACTGGCCTGCCGCTACCTGCTGAAGATGCCCCGCACCGGTCTGGCCCTGCTGCTGTGCGAGCCGTTGCTGGAGGTCGTCCTGCTGGTCGCCACCGCGCTGGACCTGAGGAACGGCGCCGAGCCGAACTGGACCCACGGCCTGGCCGCGCTCTACATCGGCTACACCGTGGGCCATGGCCACCGCACCGTGAAGTGGCTCGACGGCCACGCCGCCCACCGGCTGGGCGGCGCCCCGAAGCCGCTGGGCCCGCCGCGCTACGGCATGGCCCGCGCCCGGCACGAGGCCAAGGTGTGGCTGGGCACGCTGATCGGCGCCGCCGTGGCGACCGCGCTGCTCCAGCTCGCCATCTGGTACGTCGACGACCCGAGCCGCGTCACCTCCCTGGAGGACTGGCGCTTCACCGCGTGGCGGATCGCCGGAATCCACGGCCTGGTGGCCCTGGCCTACTGGATCTGGCCGAAGAAGGCCCCGGCGGGCGAGCGGGACGTCACCGGCGTCGGCAAGGAGCGTGTCGGCCGGTGACACGGGCGTCCAGGAACCTTCTCGCGGGGCCCGCCACGCTGGTGGCGGGCCTGGCGCTGTGGCTGTTCGCCGGGGGAGTGGACCTGCCGGTGGTCACGCCCGCCAAGGTGGGCGTGGTGATGATGTGCGCCGGTGGCGCCGAGACCCTGCTGGGCCTCCACCGGGCCGCGCGCGGCCCGGCGGAGCCCCGGTAGGGTTCAGCGCTCCCCGCCCGGCACCCACAGCACGTCCCCGGTCTCCTTGTTCGCGATGCGGGCCAGGATGAACAGCAGGTCGGAGAGGCGGTTGAGATAGGTCGCGGGGAGCGGGTTCATGGTGTCGCCGTGGGCCTCCAGCGCCGCCCAGGTGGAGCGCTCGGCGCGGCGTACGACCGTGCAGGCCTGGTGGAGCAGGGCCGCGCCGGGCGTGCCGCCGGGCAGGATGAAGGAGCGGAGCTTCTCCAGCCGCTCGTTGAAGCGGTCGCAGTCCGCCTCCAGCCGGTCGACGTAGAACTGCTCGACCCGCAGCGGCGGGTACTCCGGGTTCTCCGCCACCGGCGTCGACAGGTCGGCGCCCACGTCGAACAGGTCGTTCTGGACGCGGGTGAGGACCTCGACGACCTCCTCCTCCAGACCGCCCAGCGCGATCGCCGTACCGATCACCGCGTTCGCCTCGTTGGCGTCGGCGTAGGCGGAGATCCGCAGATCGGTCTTGGCGACCCGGCTCATGTCACCGAGCGCGGTGGTGCCCTTGTCGCCGGTCCGGGTGTAGATACGCGTCAGGTTGACCATGGGGCCAGCCTAGTTACGCCCCGGCCGTCCGGAAGACGCGTGTGCCCACTGTCACGGCGAGGACCGCGAAGCCGACGGCGACGACGACGCCGTACAGCATGTGGGCCGTCGCGTAGGCGCCGACATAGGCGTCCCGCACCGCGTCCACCAGGTAGCGGAACGGCATCAGGTGGGACAGGACGTCCAGCCAGGCGGGGCCCAGGGTCATCGGGAGCATGAGGCCCGACAGCAGCATCGACGGCATGGTCAGGGCGTTGATCGCCGGCCCGAACGTCTGCGGGGTGTCCATCCTCATGGCGAGCGCGTAGGACAGCGCGGCCAGGGACACGGTCAGCAGGGCGACGAAGGCGAAGCCGATCAGCACGCCGGCCAGCGGTGCCCGCAGCCCCATCACGAGCGCGGCCAGCACCAGCAGCACCGCCTGGAAGACGAACAGCGTGGCGTCCCGCAGGACCCGGCCCAGCAGCAGGGCGAGGCGGCTCACGGGCGTGACCCGCATCCGGTCGAGCACCCCCTGCCCCTTCTCGATGATGATCGTGAAACCGGCGAACGAGGCCCCGAACAGGCCGAGTTGCAGCAGCAGCCCCGGCACCAGCAGTTGCCAGGAGCTGCCCTGCCCACCGAGCGGCAGACCGGTCAGCAGCGGGCCGAAGAACAGCAGGTACAGCAGTGGCATCAGCACGCCGAAGAGCAGCGCGAAGCGGGAGCGCAGGGACTGGCGCATATAGCGCCCGTAGATGAGCGCGGTGTCGTGGAGCAGCATCGTGGAGGTCCTATACGGCTACGGGGGCGGCGTCGGCCGGGGAGGCACTGCGGCCCGTGATGGCGAGGAAGGTGTCCTGGAGCGAGGCGTCGACCGAGCCGCCGTACTCCAGCTTCAGGGCGCCCGGTGTGCCCTCGGCGACGACCGTGCCCCGGTCGACGACGACCAGCCGGTCCGCGAGCGCGTCCGCCTCGTCGAGGTAGTGGGTGGTCAGGAACACGGTGGTGCCGTGCTCGTCGCGCAGCCGCCGCACCAGGTCCCAGAGGCCGGCGCGGCTGCCGGGGTCGAGACCGGTCGTCGGCTCGTCCAGGAACAGCACCTTCGGGCGGTGGGTGAGCGCCATCGCGATGTCCAGGCGGCGCCGCTGGCCGCCGGAGAGCGCGGCGCACGTGCGGTCCAGCAGCTCGGTGAGGTCCAGATCGCGGGCCAGCTCCTCGGCGCGCTCGGCGGCCCGCGCCGTGCCGAGCCGGTACAGGCGGCCCTGGGTGACCAGCTCCTCCCGCACCGTGATCTGCGGATCGACCCCGCCGGACTGCGCCACGTAGCCGCAGGCCCGCCGCACCCCGGCGGGGTCGGTCGCCAGGTCGTGGCCGGCCACGGTGGCCGCGCCGCCGGTGGGGGCGAGCAGGGTCGTGAGCATCCGCAGGGTGGTGGTCTTCCCGGCCCCGTTGGGCCCCAGGAAGCCGAGGATCTCCCCCTCGTGGACGGTGAGGTCGACACCGCGCACGGCCTCCACCGGGCCGCGCTTGGTCTGGAAGGTACGGGCCAGTCCGGCCGTACTGATGATTGCCATGACCCCAGAAAAACAGAAGGACTGAAATTTTGCAATGACTCCAAAATTTTAGGAAGCTCAAAAATCCTCGGGCCGACCTACGATGAGGACATGGCAGAAGGGCTCAGGGAGCGGAAGAAGCGCGAGACCAGGCAGCGGATCTCGGACATCGCCACCGGGCTGTTCCTGGAGCACGGCTTCGTGACCGTGACGATGGCGGAGGTGGCGGAGGCCGCCGACGTCTCCGTGAACACGGTCTACAACTACTTCCCCGCCAAGGAGGACCTCTTCTTCGACCGCTCCACGGGCGTCGTCGACCAGCTCGCCCGCTGGGTCCGGGGCCGGGACACGGGGGAGTCGGCCGCCCACGCGGTACTGCGCGAACTGCGCGCCGACATCGAGGGCGTGTCACCCCGGGTGGGTCTGATGGAGGGGTACGACCGCTTCATACGCGTCATCCACGACTCCCCGCCGCTGCGCTCCCGGCTGTGGAGCCTGCAGCAGGAGGTCCAGGACAGCCTGGAGGCGGCGCTCCGCGAGGAGACGGGCGCCGCCCCCGGCGACCCGCTGCCGGGCCTGGTGGCCGGCCAGATCTGCTGGATCCACAGCACGGTGTTCACCACGATCGGCCGGGAGATGATGAAGGGCCGCGCACCGGTCGAGGTGTCGCGCGAGGTGCTCGGACTGGTCGACGACATCGAGGAACTGCTGAGCGACAGGGTGCTCGGTTACGCGGTGCGCGGCTGAACCGGGTTACGCCGGAGGGGCCGTGCGCAGGACGCACAGCAGGCCCCGCGCGCGGGTGCCGTCGGGCAGCTCCCACGCGCCGGCGACATGACCCGCCGCCCCCGGCCCGGAAAGCGGCGAGCCGTCCGGAGCGGGCAGCAGGGTGCGCAGGACCCGCAGGGCGGTGCCGTCCGGCGCGGACAGCTCGGTGTGCTCCGGGGTGTCCTCGACGGTGGTGAACTCCGCCGGGACCGGGGTCTCGCCCGCGCAGGCGCGGGTGACCTCCTCGTCCGGGGTGTCGCTGACGCTCTGGGCCTGGGCCCGCACGCGGCCCTCGACCAGCGCCGCCAACTCGGCGACGGCCACCGGGTCGTGGCAGCCGTCGTAGACCCAGCGCCGCCCGAGGACACCGTGTTCCGTGGTGCCGACGAGGGCGTGCTCCGCCCCGTCGAGCGGAGCGCCCCGGTAGGTGAGCGGCACCAGGTAGGCGGCCGGCTCGGCGCCGGAGGCGTCGGTGACGACCATGAACTCGACACCGACCTCCCCCTTCGGGTCGTCGAGCCGGAAACCGCCGGCCCTGGTCAGCCGCGGACCTCCCGTGCCCCCGTGGTACCAGGGGCGCGAGGGCAGCCAGGCGGCCAGCAGTTCGAGCTTGGTCGGCTCGAGGGTGGTGCGGTGGATCACGGCCATGCCGAGGTTCTCCTCCGTCGATCGGACACCGGCCCTCCTACCCTCGCATCACGGGGCGGCTCCTGACGGTCCGTCGGATCCACCGGCGCCTGCCGTCGGTGTGATGTCCGTCATGTGAGACGTGACGCGCGTTACTTACCGGTCACACAGGGCCCCGCGAACGCTAATGTCCGCTCCTGGAGAACAAGACAGCGCGTATCAGGGGAGTCGCACAGTGGCACGCAAGCTCGCCGTCATCGGGGCCGGTCTCATGGGGTCCGGCATCGCCCAGGTGTCCGCCCGGGCGGGCTGGGACGTCGTCCTGCGGGACGTCACCGACGAGGCGCTCACGCGCGGCACCGACGGGATCAAGGCGTCGTACGACAAGTTCGTGAGCAAGGGCAAACTGGAGGCGCACGACGCCGACGCCGCCCTCGCCCGGATCACCGCCACCACCGACCTGGACGCCTGTGCGGACGCGGACGTCGTGGTCGAGGCGGTGTTCGAGAAGCTCGAGGTCAAGCACGAGATCTTCCGGACCCTCGACAAGATCGTCCGTGAGGACGCCGTCCTCGCCTCCAACACCTCCGCCATCCCGATCACCAAGATCGCGGCCGTGACGGAGCGCCCGGAGCGGGTCGTCGGCACCCACTTCTTCTCGCCGGTCCCGATGATGCAGCTGTGCGAACTGGTCCGCGGCTACAAGACCAGCGACGAAACCCTCGCCAGGGCACGGGAGTTCGCCGAGTCGGTCGGCAAGACCTGCATCGTCGTCAACCGCGACGTCGCCGGCTTCGTCACCACCCGCCTCATCACCGCCCTCGTCGTCGAGGCCGCCAAGCTGTACGAGTCGGGCGTGGCGAGCGCCGAGGACATCGACGTGGCCTGCAAGCTGGGCTTCGGCCACGCGATGGGACCGCTGGCCACCGCCGACCTCACCGGCGTGGACATCCTGCTGCACGCCACCGACAACATCTACACCGAGTCCCAGGACGAGAAGTTCGCGGCTCCCGAGCTGATGCGCCGGATGGTTGACGCCGGTGACATCGGCCGCAAGAGCGGGCAGGGCTTCTACGAGCACTGACGCCGCGCACTCGCCCCGGCACGCATCACACGCCGGGGTGAATTCGGTATCGGTTCGCTTACAGGTAGCAACCCCGGACGCCGCCACGCAGTCAGAGGTTGCATCACCGGCCATTCGGAAAACGCGGAGCACGAGACGCATATCGGGGAGCGCATATGTACATCAAGGGCGACCACGCCGGGCTGGTCGTCGGGGGCCGCCTCGACGTCCGCAGCGCGGCGGACGCCCGTACGGTCCTGCACTCGGCCGTCGACGACGGAGTCGGCGACCTGGTGCTGGACCTGTCCGACCTGGACTCCTGGGACGCCACCGGACTCGGTGTGATCATGGGGGCCCACCGACGGGCCGGCCGCTGCGGCCGGCGCCTGGTGCTGCGGGACGTGCCGCCGCAGATGCAGCGCCTGTTGGTGGCCACCCGGCTGCACCGGATCCTGGCGATCGAGGGAGGCATCGGGGTGGACACGCTGCCCCGTGTATGAGGGCGTACGGGTGCGGGACGGACGACCCCCCGAGAACCCGGACCGACCTCGACGAACCCTTCGACGCGCGCACAATCCTCACGAGACCGTGACGTCCGGGACCGCGCGGTACCCCGGACTGTCGTAGATACTGGGCGAAGGTTTAGGGTTCGGCTGCCTGCTGCCCTGCAAACCCTGAGCGGGCCCGGACCAGAAGCGACAGCGCGGTGTGCGACGAGGCCGGGAAGGGCTTCCACCACACGACGCTTTTGGGGGGCTAGGACCTATGGACCCGAACAACCCGGGACCCGAGGAGTACGGCCACGAGGAGGGGGACACCTCCCGCTCATGGGGGTCCCCCCGTTCGGGAGAAGCCGAGAGCGGGGGAGAGTTCGAGACCGGGGGAGGCCTCGCGCCGCGCCAGCGTCCGCCCCGGGAATCCCTCACGTCCGACTTCGGACAGCACGCGCCCGCGCTCGCCCGCACGGTGCAGCTCGTCTCCGGCGACTTCCTGCTGACCGTCAACCCCGTCGACGGCAGCGAGATCGAGCCCTGCCCGCCCGCCGAACGGCCGGCCCGCCCCGCGAAGCTGACCGAGGCCGAGCGCGCCGAGGTCGAGCGGGCCGCCAGGCCGCCCGTCCCGCCGGGACCCGCGCAGCTCCCGCTGCCGCTGCTGGCCCGCCAGGACGAGCGCGAGCAGCTGGTCCGGCTGCTGGCCCGCGGCCGCTCGGTACGCCTCACCGGCCCGGCCGGCTCCGGCCGCACCCGGCTCCTCGACACCGTCGCCGAGGACTGCGCGGACCTCGCCCCCGACGGCGTCGTCCGGCTGAACGGCCACCGCCGCTCCGCCGACGACCTGCTGCACGACCTCTTCTACGCCGTCCACGACGCCCCGCTGCACCGCCCGGACCGGGACGAACTCACCGGCCACGTCCGCGAGATCGGCGCCGTCGTCGTCCTCGACGACCTGGAGTTCGGCGGCGCCGCCCTCGACGAGCTGCTGGACGCCACCCCCGAGTGCGCCTTCCTGCTCGGCGCCACCCCGGACGTGCCCGAGCCGTCCGCCGGCGCCGGCATCGAGGAGGTCGCCCTCCCCGGTCTCGACCGCGCGGCCGGTCTCGACCTGCTCAAGCACGCCGTCGGCCGGGACCTCACCGAGGACGAGTCGAACTGGGCCGGCGACCTCTGGTTCGAGTCCGAGGGCCTGCCGCTGCGCTTCGTCCAGGCCGGTGCCCTGCTGCGGCAGCGCGACCGGCTGCGGGCCGGCGCCGACGCCGTCGACGAGTTCGGCGTCTTCGAGGACGTACGGCCCGACGGGACGTCCTACGATCCCGCGGACGGCGACGAGGTACCGCTGCCCTCGCTCGGCGAGGCCGCCGCACCCGCTCCGCTGCTCGCCTCCCGGCTCAGCGCCTCGGCCCGCGCCACCCTGCGGTTCGCCGCCGCGCTCGGCGGCGAGGTGCCCCACCAGGCGCATCTGCCCGCCCTGGTGGGCGACACCCACGCCGACGCCGCGCTCGGCGAGCTGGCCGCCTGCGGACTGGTCTCCCCGGCCGGCGCCCGCTACCGGCTCGCCGCCGGGGTGCCGGCCCAGCTGGAGGCCGCCGGATACGCCGACGAGGCCGAGGACCGGGCCCGCGCCGCCGCCCGGCACTACGCCTGGTGGACCGGGCACCCCTCGGTCACCCCGGAACGGGTCTGCGCCGAGGCCGACGCGGTGCTCGCCGCGCTCGCCGTGCTGTCGCCGCTCACCACGGCCGTCACCGAGGGCGAGCGGAGCACGGCCGTACAGCTCGCCCGTACCGCCGCGCCCGCGTTCGCCTCGGGCCTGCACTGGAGCGCCTGGGAGAAGGCGCTGCGGGCCGGCGCGGAGGCCGCCCGGCTCGCCGGGGACGTGGCGGAACAGGCCTACTTCCACCACGAACTCGGCATCCACGCGCTGTGCGCCGGACAGCTCGACCGGGCACGCGCCGAACTGGAGGCGTCCATCGGGCTGCGCGGCGCCCTCGCCGACAAGCGCGGCACCGTCGCCGGACGCAGGGCGCTGGCCCTCGTCGCGGACCGCTCCGGAACCCCGCTGTCGCTCATGCCGACCGCGGGGGAGGAGGTGCCCGAGGCCCGCTACGAGGAGTCGGCCTCGCCGCCCCGCGGGGTGCCGACGGCCTTCCCGGACCTCCAACTGCCCTCCGACACCGGTCTGGTCGTCCACCGCGCGGTGCCGTCGCCGTCCACGCCGCGCTCCACGCCGCAGGCCAAGCCGGGCGGCGGCCTCAAGGGGCTGGCCAGGCGCAACCTGGTGGCGGCCGGCGCGGGCGCGCTGCTCGTCGCCGTGCTGGGCACGGTGGTCACCCTGGGCGCCACGTCGGAGAACGACGCCGGCACCCCGTCCGAGAACGTCGGCGTCAACCCCTCCGCCAGCCAGGGCGTCGACGACGGCAGCCTCGGCGCCGATCCGGCGACCGGGGACGGGGGCGACACCGGTGAGGCCACCAGCCGGCCGACGGATCCGGGCCCGGACGGCACGCCGGGCACGTCCGACGACCCGACGCCCACGGCCAGTTCGTCGGGGGAGCCGTCGGACGGGCCGAGCGGGACGACGAAGCCGGGCGATCCGACCGAGTCCCCCTCCGCGTCGTCTTCGAAGTCGCCCAGCGTGAAGCCCACGACGCCCAAGCCGCCCACGTCCTCCGGCACGACCGAGCCGGAGCCGACCGAGACCGAGACCACACCGGAGCCGACCGAGACGGAGACCACGCCCCCGGAGGAGCCGTCCACCACCGACTCCGCGAGTGGCTCCGTCTCCTCACCCGTGGAGACGAGCGCGAGCGCCCCGCAGAGCAGCGACGTGGGCACGCCCGGCGGCCCGGAACGGGTGATCTGACCCGTAGGCACGACCGGGGGCCGGGTTCCCGACGGAACCCGGCCCCCGGCCCTGTCGCGGTGTACCGCTCAGAACAGCCGCAGCTTGTCGTCCTCGATGCCGCGCATCGCGTCGTAGTCGAGGACCTGGCAGCCGATGCCCCGGTCGGTCGCGAGGACCCGGGCCTGCGGCTTGATCTCCTGCGCGGCGAAGACGCCCCGCACGGGGGCGAGATGGGGATCGCGGTTCAGCAGCTCCAGATAGCGCGTGAGCTGCTCCACGCCGTCGATCTCGCCGCGCCGCTTGATCTCCACCGCGACGGTCCGCCCCTCGGCGTCCCGGCACAGGATGTCGACGGGGCCGATCGCCGTCATGTACTCGCGGCGGATGAGGGTGTAGCCCTCGCCGAGGATCTCGATGCGGTCGGCGAGCAGTTCCTGGAGGTGCGCTTCCACGCCGTCCTTGATCAGGCCGGGGTCGACGCCCAGTTCGTGCGAGGAGTCGTGGAGGATCTCCTCCATCGTGATGATGAGCTTCTCGCCCGCCTTGTTGACGACGGTCCAGACGCCTTCTTCCTCGCCGGCGCCCTCCTTCAGGGTGCAGGGCGGCGACATCCAGTTCAGGGGCTTGTAGGCCCGGTCGTCGGCGTGGATCGAGACGCTGCCGTCCGCCTTGACCAGGATGAGACGGGGTGCCGACGGCAGGTGCGCGGTGAGCCGCCCGGCGTAGTCCACGGAGCAGCGGGCAATGACGAGACGCATGGTCGGCAACGCTACTCGACCGGCCGGGGTCGACGCGATTCGTCGTCGCACCTGACCCTCGGGGCCCACGCGACGCGTCCTGAATCTCCGGGAAAACGCTTGTTTCGGCGGTGGCCGATTACCGGCCCACAGGAAGTTCCGCATCCGGGCATTCGCCTGGTGCCGTCACCGTCCGTTGCTTACGGTATTGAACGGGAGGTCGCGAACTGTGTACGCAGCGTGTCCGATACCGCGCACTCCCTTATCTGTCAGGCAACCCCTGTTCGTCGGGGGTGCGAGAGGAGAACCCATGTCGCTCGACGTCTCACCGGCCCTACTCGAACAGGCCGAGCGAGGCGAGGTCGACGAAGCGGAATTCGTCGACTGCGTCCGGACCTCCCTGCCCTTCGCATGGGAGATGATCAGCTCCCTGGTGGCACAGCTGAAGGTGGACGGCGGACCCTTCGCCGACAACCAGACGCCCCCGCCGGACGAGCACGCACGCGGTCAGCTGCTGCGTGCGCTTGCGAGTGACGCGATACGCGGCGCGCTGCAACGGCACTTCGGTGTACGGCTGGCCTTCCAGAACTGCCACCGGGTGGCGGTGTTCCCGCTCGACCCCTCGGTCGACGAGAGGCACGCCCGTTTCACCTCGGTGCGCGCTCAGATACTGAACCAGTCGCCCGAACTGCGCGACTGCTGACGCGCTCCACCGTTCGCTTGCCGCTCCGTACGCGGGAGGTGCAGTCGTACCGGGGCGGCAAGCCTGTGTGAACCCCGCTCGCTCAGCCGAGCCGGGGCAGTACCTCGGCTCCGAGCCGCCGTACGTTCTCCTCGGTCGCCGCCAGGTCGCCGGAGCCCTCGACGAGCAGGGCGAAGCGGGAGATGCCGGTCCGCTCGCTGGTCGCGGCGAGCCGGTCGGCGCACAGTCGCGGGGTGCCCACCGGGTGCAGTCCACAGAGGAGTTCGGTGTACGCCAGCGGGTCGCGCATCCGCCGCTGCCGTCCGTCCACCGTGACATGGGCCTCAAGTCCCTGTTTCAGCCAGCCGGGCATCGCCTTCGTCAGGGTCTCCGCCGCGTCCGTGCGCCGGTCCGCGATCTGGCAGACACCGGCCGAGACATGGGCCGCGCGGTGGATCTCCCGGGCCGGCCGCCCGCAGGCGCGGGCGTGGTTGCGCCACAGCGCGACCATCTCGGCCTTCTCCTCGTCCCCGATGTGCATGCCGAGCAGCATCGGCAGTCCGCGCTCGGCGGCCAGCCGTACGCTCGCCGGGGAGGTGCAGGCGACCACGACCTCCGGGCCCTCCGTCTCGTCCAGGGACTCCGACGGGCGCGGCACGACGGGCACCTCGCGGAACCGGAACCGCTCGCCGTCGGCCCCGACGGACGGTTCACGCAGCCAGCGCACCAGCAGATCGAGTGATTCCGGGAACCCCTTCTCGTAGGCCTCGAGACCGGCCCCGAACACCTCCAGGTCGACCCACGGCCCGCCGCGCCCGAGGCCCAGCGAGAACCGGCCGCCGCTCGTGATGTGCAGCAGCGCGGCCTGTTCGCCCAGGGCCACGGGGTGGACGGTGGGCAGCACGCTGACCGCCGTACCGACCCGCAGCCGGCGGGTGCGGCCGAGCAGTAACGCGGCCAGGGTGATGGCCGACGGGCAGGTGCCGTAGGGCACGAAGTGGTGCTCGGCCAGCCAGACCGTGTCGAGGCCCGCCTCCTCGGCGACCTCGGCCGAGCGGACCGCGCGGT
The DNA here is from genome assembly GCF_044453165.1 of Streptomyces sp. NPDC051740. NCBI lineage: Bacteria > Bacillati > Actinomycetota > Actinomycetes > Kitasatosporales > Streptomycetaceae > Streptomyces > Streptomyces sp. NPDC051740. The sequence continues at coordinate 264,628 of NZ_JBITCL010000008.1, forward strand.
GCAGCGCCTCTCCCTCGCCCTGCCCGGGGAACTGGGCGGCCAACACGAAACTTCCAACGCGCATCGCTTTCCTGCTTCCTTGGCTCCGACGCGGAGCTCCCCCGCAGGGCATAACCGCCCGACACGTGCCGAGGACACGGCCGGGCGGGGGATTTTGCGGATTGTCTGCAGAATCGGGCGCTCAGGAGGGGGTGCCCCATCGACACGGAGGGGACTTGTGACGTTTGGTTCCGTACGCGTACTCCTGCGCACGCCGCGTAGGCTGGAGGCGGCCCCAGCATCCTGTATAGCCCCGTGAGGTGTTCTGTGTCCCCGCGTCGCAACCGAGCCAAGGGAGCCGGTTCGTCCGGCCGGAGCGCCGAGGACGACCGTTCCGGCCGCTACGGCGGCTGGCAGTCCACGGAGAGCTGGCAGGACGAGGAGTGGAGCGTGCGGCACGTGGCGGGCGCCAGTGCCCAGGGCAAGGCCTACCGCTGCCCCGGCTGCGACCAGTTGATCCCGGACGGAGTGCCGCACGTGGTGGCCTGGTCGGAGCACGCGGGCGTCGACGACCGCCGCCACTGGCACAAGGCGTGCTGGAACGCGAAGGACCGCCGCACCACGCGGGTGCGGCGGTCCCGTAACGCGCCGAAGTTCTGAACCGCCCTCACACGTCCCGCTTCTGCAGCAGGGCGAAGGCGCCGCCGAGTGCGACGCCGGTGGCGACCAGCATGATCCACAGCGGGTCCCAGCCCGACGGGCCGGACTCGCTCAGCGAGTTGGCGTAGAAGATGCTCATCTGGTTCGGGATGGAGTACTCGAACAGCGCCTGCTGCACGTCCGCCAGCGAGGACGAGAACATGAACAGCGCGATCACCAGCGGGGCGAGCACGGCACCGATCATGATGGTGATGGCGCCCGCGGAGTGCCGGATGATCGACCCGATCGCCAGCGACAGCGTGCCGAGCAGCGCCACGTAGAGCGAGACGCCGACCGTGCCCTTCAGCCACTCCTCACCGGAGGGGTCCTTGGCGTTGTGGCCCCCCAGCAGCGCCTCGTGCAGGAAGCCGACCAGCGTCGCGCACACCAGGGTCACCACGAAGGCGATCAGGAAGAACACGATGGCCTTCGCCCCGAGCACCCGTCCGCGCGAGGGACAGGCGACCATCGTGGTGCGGACCATGCCGGTGCCGTACTCCGACGCCGTGGTGAGCACGCCCAGCGTGATGATGCACATGTTGCCGAGCAGCAGCCCGAAGAAGCCGAAGGCCAGCGGGCTCTCGCCGCCCATGTCGGCGTCGGCGCTCGACACCACCAGGCCGGTCAGCAGACCGATGCCGACCACGAGCAGCACGAACACGCCCAGCGTCCACATCGTGGAGCGCACGGACTTGATCTTCGTCCACTCGGAGGCGAGCGCGTGCCCGAGGTGCGTACGGACCACGGGGATCGGCGAGGTGTAGCCGGGATACGGGGAGCCGGGCGCCGCCTGCCAGTCGGGTGCGGCGGTCTGCGGCATCGGGGGCGGGGGCGTGCTCATCGGGCGTCCTCGGGCTTGGTCAGGTCGGCGGCGGGAGCGGTCGGAGGCGCTGCGGGCGCGGCGGGAGCGGTCGAGGGTGCGGCGGGCGGCGCCGCCGGAGCCTGGGCGGGCGGCGCCTGGGGTGCCTGCGGGGCGGACTGCGCGTACGGGTTGGGCGCGGGGACGCCCGGGGCCGCTCCAGAGGCACCCGGGGCGCCGTAGGGGCCCGCGGGGGCCTGCCCGGGCACGCCCTGCGGCGCGGCGAAGGGCTGCGCGCCCTGTTGGGGCGGCGGCGGGGCGTACCAGCCGGGCTGGCCCTGTCCCGGAACCGGCATCGGCGGCTGCGCGCCGGGCGGCAGCGGCTGCTGGAGCCCGGCCTTCTGGTCGGTGGTCGAGCGGTAGTCGACGGCGCCCTGCGTCATCCGCATGTACGCCTCCTCCAGCGACGCCTGGTGCGGCGACAGCTCCCACAGCCGTACGTCGGAGTCGTGGGCGATGTCGCTGATGCGCGGCAGCGCCAGTCCCGTCACCCGCAGCGCGCCGTCCTGCTCGGGCAGCACGTGGCCGCCGGCCTCGGTGATCGCGGCGGACAGCTTCTCGCGCTGCTGCGGCTCGGTGTCGGGGGTGCGCACGCGCGCGAAGTCGGCGGAGTTGGCGGAGATGAAGTCCGTCACGCTCATGTCCGCGAGGAGCTGTCCGCGCCCGATGACGATGAGGTGGTCGGCGGTCAGCGCCATCTCGCTCATCAGGTGCGAGGAGACGAAGACCGTACGGCCCTCGGCGGCCAGCGCCTTCATCAGGTTGCGCACCCAGAGGATGCCCTCGGGGTCGAGGCCGTTGACCGGCTCGTCGAACAGCAGCACCTGGGGGTCGCCGAGCAGCGCGGCGGCGATGCCGAGCCGCTGCCCCATGCCCAGGGAGAAGCCCTTGGACCGCCTGCGCGCCACCTCGTGCAGGCCCACCACACCCAGCACCTCGTCCACCCGCCGGGCCGGGATGCCCGAGAGCTGGGCCAGGCTCAGCAGGTGGTTGCGGGCGGACCGGCCGCCGTGCACCGCCTTCGCGTCCAGCAGCGCGCCGACCTGACGGGGGGCGTTGGGCAGCTTGGCGTACGGGTAGCCGCCGATCGTGACCCGTCCCGCGGTGGGGTTGTCCAGACCGAGGATCATCCGCATCGTCGTCGACTTGCCCGAGCCGTTGGGACCCAGGAACCCGGTGACGGTACCCGGACGCACCTGGAAGGAAAGGTTGTACACAGCGGTCTTGTCGCCGTACCGCTTGGTCAGGCCGACTGCCTCGATCATGCTCCGCACCCATCGAAAGGTTCAGGACAGCGGGGCACACGCCCCCGTAAGGGTTAGGAGCTTATCGAGGCGCTGACGGTTCCGCTCAAGTCGAGGTAAAAACCGGTCCCGCGCGGTCACTCACTGCGCGTCGCGCCGCTTCAGCAGCACATAGCCGCCGACGACCGCCGCGAGCACCCAGAGCGCCATGATGCCGAGGCCGCCCCAGGGCCCGTACGGGGTGTCGTCGTCGAGGGGCGTCACCACCTGCATGATCCTGCTGCCGGCCTGGTCGGGCAGGAACTGTCCGACCTTCTTCGTGGCGTCGACGTTGCCGAGGATGTTGGAGATCAGGAAGAAGAACGGCATCAGGATGCCCAGCGACAGCATGGGGGAGCGCAGCATCGCGGCGACGCCCATCGAGAACAGCGCGATCAGCGTCATGTAGAGACCGCCGCCGATCACCGCCCGCAGCACCCCGTCGTCCCCGAGGGACGCCTTGTGCTCGCCGAGCATCGCCTGGCCCAGGAAGAACGTGGCGAAACTGGTCGCCATGGAGACGACCAGGGCGAGCGCGGTGGCGACCGCCAGCTTGCTCAGCAGGAACGTGCCGCGCCGCGGTACGGCCGCCAGCGAGGCGCGGATCATGCCGGTGCTGTACTCGTTCGACACCACCAGCACCCCGAACACGATCATCGCGAGCTGGCCGAGGCTCATCCCGGCGAAGCTGATGAAGGTCGGGTCGAAGGAGAGCCGGTCCCGTGCGCTCATGGTCTCGAACTCGTTCTTCGACAGCGCCGAGATCAGCATGCCGAACGCGATGGTGACGACCACCGCCAGGGAGAGCGTCCACACCGTGGACGCCACCGACCGGATCTTGGTCCACTCGGACCGTACGACCTGCGTCGCCGCCATGCCGCTCAGCCCTTCTTCCAGCTCTCGCCCCACTGCTGCCGCGGGGGCGCGGGCGTACCGGTGCCGGTGTGCGCGTGGTACTCCACCGACTCCGCGGTCAGCCGCATGAACGCCTCCTCCAGGGAGGCCTGCTGCGGGCTCAGCTCGTGCAGCACCAGCTGCTGCCGGGCCGCCAGCTCCCCGATGTACTCGGCCTTGGAGCCGTCCACCTCCAGCGCCCCGTCGCCGCTCTCCACGGCGGTGACCCCGGCCTGGCGCAGCACGTCGAGCAGCCGCTCGCGCTGCGGGCTGCGGACCCGGACGTACGAGCGGGAGTTGCGCTCGATGAACTCGGCCATGGAGGTGTCGGCGAGCAGCCGGCCCTGGCCGATGACGACGAGGTGGTCGGCGGTCAGCGCCATCTCGCTCATCAGGTGGGAGGAGACGAAGACCGTACGGCCCTGGGCGGCGAGCGATTTCATCAGCGTGCGGATCCAGTGGATGCCCTCGGGGTCGAGCCCGTTGACCGGCTCGTCGAACATCAGGATCCGCGGGTCGCCGAGCAGCGCGGCCGCGATGCCGAGCCGCTGGCCCATGCCGAGCGAGAACCCCTTGGCCTTCTTCCGCGCCACCGCCGTCAGCCCGACCGTGTCCAGCACCTCGTGCACCCGCTGCCGCGGGATGCCGTTGCTCTGCGCGAGGCACAGCAGATGGTTGTAGGCGCTGCGGCCGGGGTGCACGCCCTTGGCCTCCAGCAGGGCGCCGATGCGGGTCAGCGGGTCCTTGAGCCGGTCGTAGCGCGTGCCGTCGATCCGTACGTCCCCGGCGGTCGGGTGGTCCAGGCCCAGGATCATCCGCATGGTGGTCGACTTGCCGGCGCCGTTCGGGCCGAGGAAGCCCGTGATGACGCCCGGTCTGACGGTGAAGGTCAGATCCTTGACCGCCACCTTCTCGCCGTACCGCTTGGTCAGCCCCTCGAGCTCGATCATGCGGCCACGCTAGAACGGGACGAAGCCCTCTGCCACCTCAGTGGCAGAGGGCTTCGCCGGTATGCGTCGGTCGCCGTTACCGGGACTGCTGGGCCGGAACCCCGCGGGAGATCGGCTCGTCCTCGGTGGAGGGCGCGCCGGTCGCCGCCACCGCGGCACCGGTGAGCGTCGCCAGCATCTCGCGCACGTTCGTCAGCTGGGCGTTGATCGAGTCGCGGCGGTTGGTCAGCGCCGCGAGCTCACGCTCGGATTCCGAACGGATCCGGTCGGCCTTGGCGTTGGCGTCGGCCACGATGTCCTCCGCCTGACGCTGGGCCGTCTCCACCGTCTGGCGGGCACGGCGCTCGGCGTCGGTGCGCAGCTTCTCGGCCTCCAGGCGGAGCTGCTCCGCGCGGTGCTCGATCTCCGCGAGGCGCTTCTCGGCCTTCTGCTGGCGCGAGGCCAGGTCGCGCTCGGACTGCTCACGCCGCTTGGCGAGGTTCGTCTCGAAGTCGGCGGCGGCCTGCGCGGCCTTGGCGCGGGTCTCCTCGAAGAGGGCGTCCGCCTCCTCCCGCTTGGACTGCGCGTCCTTCTGCGCCTCGGAACGCAGCTGGGAGGCGTCGCCCTGGGCCTTCTCGACGATCCGCGCGCCCTCGTCCTCCGCCTTCGACTTGCGCTCGGCGGCGTACGACTCCGCGTCGTTGCGCACCTGCTGGGCGGCCGACTCGGCGAGCTCGCGGTGCTGCTCCGCCGCGCGCCGGGCCTCCTCGCGCAGGTCCTTCGCCTCCTCCTCGGCGAGGCGGAGGATCTTCTCCACACGCGCGCCGAGACCGGCGTACGACGGCTCGGCGTCGTTGACCTGGGCCTGGGCGTTCTGCGTCTCGAGGTGGAGCTCTTCGATGCGCTTTTCCAGAGCGGTGATGCGGGCGAGAGCGCTGTCACGGTCGGAGACGAGCTTGGAGATACGTTCGTCCACCTGAGCGCGGTCGTATCCACGCCGCACAAGCTCGAAGCCGTAGGGGGAAGTGTCGCTCATGGGGTTCCTGTCGAATGAGACCGGTGAGGTGATAGGTGGAATCCTAGGGGCCGAAGCGCTGTGTCATCGAGCGGATGCACGTTTGATACGGAGAATGACACCCCTTTTGAGTGGCTCGCCGTCGGAATGCTTGCCAAAAGCATGATCAAAGCCCTCACTCTACAAGGGACTTCGTCCGCTTTGCCGGCTATTCCGCCGACTTGCCGCCCGTACGGGTACCACCCGCGGCGGCCCCCGCCTTGACCCCGTTGTCCTTCGCGCCTCCCGGCGCCTCGAAGGACTCCAGCGCCTCCAGCACGTCCTGCACGCGGGAGATCTCCGCGTTGATGTCCTCGCGGCGCCGCACCAGCACCTCCAGCTCGCGCTTGCCCTCCTCGACGGTGCGCCGCGCCTCCCGGACCGCCTCGGCCTTCAGCTCCTCGGCCTCCTTCACCAGGCTGGCCTTCTTCTGCTCCGCCTCCTTCAGCAGGCCCTCGGCCTTCTTCACGGCGGCGATCCGCACCTTGCCGGCCTCGGAGTTGGCCTCGGAGACGATCTCCTTGGCCTTCGCCTCCGCCTTGGCGAGCTGCTCCTCGGCGGCCTTGATGAGCGCGTCGCAGCGGTCGCCCGTCGACTTCATCGTCTCCGCCGCCTCACGGCGGGCCCGCTCGTGCAGCTCCTCGATCTCACTGGTGAGCCGGTCGCGCAGCTCCTCCGCGCGCTCCCTGATCTGGGTGGCGTCCCGGCGCGCGCCGATCAGCAGCTCGTCCGCGTCCGCACGGGCCTTCTCCACCCGGGTGTTGCCCTCGACGGTCGCCTCGGCGACCAGCCGGTCGGCCTCGCTGCGGGCCGCGCCGACCATCGTGTCCGCCTGCGACTCGGCCTCCGCCGTCGTCTTCAGCGCCTGCTGCTGCGCCTCGGTGAGCAGCTTGTCCGCCTCGGCGGTGGTCTCCGTGATGAGCGTGTCCACCTGCTCGGCCGCCTCGGAGCGCCGCTTGTTGGCGTCCTTGCGGGCCTCGTCCAGCGTCCGCTCCGCCTCCTCGCGCGCGGCGGACACCACCCGCTCGGCCTCCGACTCCGCGTCGGACCTGACCCGCTCGGCCTCCTGGCGCATCCGCTCCGCGTGCGCCTGCGCCGACCCGACCGTCTCCGCGGCCCCGGCCCGCAGCCGCTCCGCGTCCCCGGTGGCGTCCGCGATCAGCTTCTCCGCCTTGGACACCGACTCCGACCGCACCCGCTCGGCCTCGGCGACCGTCTCCATGCGCAGCCGGTCGGTCTCCGCGAGGGTGTCGTCGGTGAGCCGCTCCGCCTCACTGCGGGCCTCGGTGATGAGGGTGTCCGCCTGCGTCGCCGCGTCCGAACGGATCCGGTTGGCGTCCTCACGGGCGTCCGCCCGGGTGCGCGCGGCGGCCTGCTCCGCCTCGGCGATCGCGTCCGACGCCTCCGTACGCACCCGCTGGGCGTGCTCGGACACATCCGTACGGATCCGGTCGGCCTCCGTGATGGCCTCGGACACCGTCCGCTCGGCCAGCGCCTTCGCGGCCTCCGTCTCCTCCTGCGCCTCGCGCCGCAGCCGGCCCGCGTCCTCGCTCGCCCGCTCCCGCTCCGCGTAGGCGTCGGAGCGGACCCGGTCCGCCTCCTCCTCGGCCTCGCGACGCGTCCGCTCCGCCACGTGCTCGGCGGCGGACCGCAGCCCGGCGATCTCCTCCTGCGCCTGCTCGTGCAGCCCCGCCACGGAGTCCCGCACCTGCTGGGCGTGGAGCTCGGCCGCCGACACCATCTCGGTGGCACGCCGGTCGGCCTCCTCGACCAGCCGTACGGCCTCGGCCTGCGCCTCCTCCACACGGGTGCGCGCCGACGCCAGCAGCTCCTCGCTCTGCTCGCGGGCCCGCTCGCGCTCCTGGTCGGCCTCCTGCCGGGCCGCGCCGAGGAGTTCCTCGGCCTCGCGGCGGCGCCGGGCGGCCTCCTCCTGCGCGGCGGCCAGCGTCTCCGAGGCCTCCGCGGAGATCCGCTCGGCGGCGGCCTGCGCCTCCGCGCGCATCCGGTCGGCGCTGTCCTGCGCCTCCGACTTCAGCCGCTCCGCCTCGGCCGCGGCCTCCGACCGCAGCCGCACGGCGACGGACTCGCCCTCCGCGCGGGACGCCGACGCGTCCGCGGCGGCCTCGTCACGCAGCCGCTCGGCCTCCGCCTCCGCCTGCTGCCGCAGCGTCCGGATCCGCTCGGCGGCCTCCGCGCGCAGCCGCTCGCTCTCCTCGGACGCCTCCCGGCGGATCCGGCCGGCCTCCTCACGCGCGTCGCTCAGCGCCTGCTCGGCCGACGCGAGCCGCTCCTCGGCCTCCGTGTGCAGCCGCGTCAGCTCCCCGGCGGCCTCCGCGCGGCGCGCCTCCACGGCCCGCTCGGTCTCCTCGCGCAGCTCGCGCGCGGCCCGCTCGGCGTCCTCCCTGAGCGCGTCGGCCTGCTCGACGACCTCCGCGCGGTGCCGCTCGGCCTCCTGACGGGTGCGTTCCAGCGTCTCCTCGGCCTGCCGGCGCAGTGTCGTGGCGCGCTCGATGGCCTCGGTGCGGACCTTCTCGCTGTCGCCCTGTGCGGTGGAGCGCAGTTCGTCGGCGTCCGCCTTCGCCTTGGCGAGCAGCTCCTCGGCGGACTTCGCCGCCTCCTCGATCTGCGCCACGGCCTCCTTGCGGGCCTCCGCGCGGATCTTCTCGCCCTCGGCGACCGCGTCGGCGCGCAGCTGCTCGGCCTCGCCGCGCAGCCGGCGGGCCTCCTCCTGCAGCTCGACCGTCTTGGCGCGGTACTCCTTGGTGTCGTCCTTCGCCGCGCCCTTGAGCTGCTCGGCGATGTCGTGCGCCTCGGCGCGCAGCCGGTCCGCCTCGGCCTCGGCCTCGCTGCGGATCCGCTCGGCCTCCTCGGCCGCCGCCCTGGTGGTCCGCTTGGCCTCCTCGGACGCCTTGTTGAGCACGTCCTCGGCGGTCCTGGCCGCCTTGGAGAGCTGGGTGGCGGTCTCCTCGGCGGTGAGCGCGCGGGCCTTCTCGGAGGCCTCGGCGACGATCTTCTCGGCCTCCGCGCGGGCGTCCGCGACCAGCTGCTCGGCGTCCGCCTTGGTGGCCTCCGCCTCCTTGGTGGCCTCGCTGACCAGCCGCGCCACCTGCTCCTTGGCGGTGCGCGTACGGGTCTCGTTGGCGGACTCGGCGGAGGAGAGCGCCTTGGAGGCGGCCTCCTTCGCCTCGGCGAGCACCTTCTCCGCCTCCGCGCGGGCCTCGCGCAGCGCGGAGTCCGCCTGGGACATCCGCTCCTCGGCGGCCCTGCTGAGCTCCTGCGCCGCACGGCGCGCGGACTCCGACTCGCTGGCCGTGGACGTCCGCAGCTGCTCGGCGTGGTCGGTGGCCTCCTGGGCCTGCGTCGAGGCCGCGTTCAGCAGCCGTTCCGCGTCCGCGCGGGCCCGGCGCAGGATCTGCTCCGCCTCCGCGCGGGCCGACTCCGCCTCGCTCCGCAGCCGCTGCCGCGCCTCGGCCGTCAGCCGCTCCGCCTCCGCGCGGGCGGCGGCCATCGCCTGCTCGGTCTCCGCGCGGGACTCGTCGAGGAGCCGGCGGGCCTGCTGCTCGGTGCGGGCGCGCAACTGCTCCGCCCACGCCACGTTCTCGTTGACGTGCGACTCGACGGTCTGCCGGCGCTCCGCCAGCTCCTGGTCGAGCTGCTGGCGCCGCGTCACCGCCTCCTGGTGCAGCTCCGCCTGGAGCCGGGCCGCCTGCTCCGCGTGCTCCTGGAGGATCCGCTGGGTCTGCGCCCGCGCCTGGCTCAGCTCCCGCTCGGCGTCCGCGCGGAGCTGGTCGGCCTGCACCTGCGCGTTGCGCAGCAACTGCTCGGCCTGGTAGCCGATGTCACCGCCGTCGTACGCGGGCCGGGACATGATGGTGCGCCGCGCCTCGTGCAGCTTGGCGCGCAGCACCTCGACCTGGTAGCCGAGGTCCTCGGCGTGCTGGATCGCCTTTTCCCGCTCGGTCTTCAGCCGCTTCATCTCGGCTTCGAACCGAGAGAGGTGGTCGACGTCAGCCGCCGGCTCTCGCTCCTGGCTCTCGTAGCCCCGCACTGCGCGGTCCCATCCGTCCCCTGGTCGCAAGTCTGGCCGAGCTCCGTCCATCCGCCGAACGGGGCCCCCGGGGAATGGTGTCAGATCAACGGCGGAGCATGGGCTGCCGCCCCGCGCTCGCCCCCCGAAACCCGGACCCCGGCGATCCCGCCGCCGAAGACGACGGGACATCGGTCCTTTCGTTTGGATCAGGCCGGGCTCGCGGACCCTGGCACGCACCTCTGCGGCGTCGTCGTCGGTCGCCAACGCTCCGCGTTGACTTCCTCCTCCGCCTTGCAGTTGCACGCACCAGGCCCCGCTCCCTGATCCGGCCTGATCCAAACGAAAGGACCATGGTCACCACGCATCGAGCGGCGACCGGACCCAACCCTACCGGCCCTTATGTACGTGGGTCAGTGCCCGGACGACTCAACGGGCGCCGAAGTGACCAGTTCTGTCAGTACGCCATGGCAGTCCTTGGGGTGCAGGAAGGTGATTCGTGACCCCATGGAGCCGCGCCGGGGCTCTTCGTACAGAACGCGTACGCCCTTGTCCTTGATGTCCGCGGCCTCCGCGTCCACATCCGCCGTACCGAAAGCGATGTGGTGGACGCCCTCGCCGTTCTTCGCCAGCCACTTGGCGACGGTGGAGTCCTCCCGGGTCGGCTCCAGGAGCTGCAGGTAGGAGGCCCCGCCGTCGGAGGTGTCGTTGATCCTGAGCATGGCCTCGCGCACGCCCTGCTCCTCGTTGACCTCGGAGTGGAACACCTCGAAGCCGTACGTGGACCGGTAGAACTCGACAGTCCTGTCGAGGTCGAAACAGGCGATCCCGATGTGGTCGATTCGCGTCAGCATGGATTCAGTGCAGCGCTCCCGCGATGGTTACGCAACGTGCGCGCGATCACACCGAAAGGGCGATGACGTGGTCCACCGCACGTCAGTACATTCGAAGTAAACCCTCGTTCACTCCTCGGCTGTGCAGCCGGAAGGGGATCGCAGCTCATGTCTTCCGAAACTTCCGCACCATCCGCAACGAACGGCACGACCTCCGTCATCGTCGCGGGCGCCCGCACCCCCATGGGTCGGCTGCTCGGCTCGCTCAAGTCCTTCTCCGGAGCCGACCTCGGCGGCTTCGCGATCAAGGCCGCCCTCGACCGTGCGGGGATCGGCGGCGACCAGGTCCAGTACGTGATCATGGGCCAGGTGCTCCAGGCCGGGGCGGGGCAGATCCCGGCCCGCCAGGCCGCCGTCAAGGCCGGCATCCCGATGAACGTCCCGGCGCTCACCGTCAACAAGGTGTGCCTCTCCGGCCTCGACGCCATCGCGCTCGCGGACCAGCTGATCCGCGCCGGCGAGTTCGACGTGATCGTCGCCGGCGGCCAGGAGTCCATGACCAACGCCCCGCACCTGCTCCCGAAGTCCCGCGAGGGCTTCAAGTACGGCGCGGTGCAGATGCTCGACGCCATGGCGTACGACGGTCTGACCGACTCCTTCGAGAACATCGCCATGGGCGAGTCCACGGAGAAGCACAACACCCGCCTCGGCATCGCCCGCCCCGAGCAGGACGAGATCGCCGCCCTGTCCCACCAGCGGGCCGCCGCCGCGCAGAAGAACGGCGTCTACGAGGCCGAGATCACCCCGGTCGAGATCCCGCAGCGCAAGGGCGACCCGGTCCTGTTCAGCAAGGACGAGGGCATCCGCGGCGACACCACGGTCGAGTCGCTCGGCAAGCTGCGCCCGGCCTTCTCGAAGGACGGCACGATCACCGCGGGCACCTCCTCGCAGATCTCGGACGGCGCGGCGGCCGTGGTCGTGATGAGCAAGGCCAAGGCGCAGGAGCTGGGCCTGGACTGGATCGCCGAGATCGGCGCCCACGGCAACGTGGCCGGTCCGGACAACTCCCTCCAGTCGCAGCCGTCCAACGCGATCAGGCACGCCCTGAAGAAGGAGGGCCTGGAGGTTTCCGACCTCGACCTCATCGAGATCAACGAGGCCTTCGCGGCGGTCGCCGTGCAGTCAATGAAGGACCTGGACGTTTCCATCGAAAAGGTGAACGTCAACGGCGGCGCCATCGCGCTGGGTCACCCGATCGGGATGTCCGGCGCCCGGCTCGTACTGCACCTGGCGCTGGAGCTGAAGCGGCGCGGCGGCGGTGTCGGCGCGGCGGCGCTGTGCGGTGGTGGCGGCCAGGGTGACGCGCTGATCGTGCGGGTCCCCAAGGCCTGAGCCGGGGTTCCTCGCAGGTTGCTGATTTCCCTCTCGTGAACGGAGCTGTGATGCAGGACGTCTCCTCGCTGGTCGCCCAGGCCAGGGAAGGCAGGCCACGGGCCGTGGCCCGGCTGATCTCCCTGGTGGAGGGGGCGTCCCCGCAGCTCAGGGAGGTCATGGCGGCCCTGGCGCCGCTGACCGGGAACGCGTACGTGGTCGGCCTGACCGGCTCCCCGGGCGTGGGCAAGTCCACCTCGACCTCGGCCCTGGTGACCGCGTACCGCAAACAGGGCAAGCGGGTCGGCGTCCTCGCGGTGGACCCCTCCTCGCCCTTCTCCGGCGGTGCCCTGCTCGGCGACCGCGTCCGCATGTCGGAGCACGCCTCCGACCCGGGCGTCTACATCCGCTCGATGGCCACGCGAGGCCACCTGGGCGGCCTCGCGTGGTCGGCCCCCCAGGCCATCCGCGTCCTGGACGCGGCCGGCTGCGACGTGATCCTGGTCGAGACGGTGGGCGTAGGACAGTCGGAGGTGGAGATCGCCTCCCAGGCCGACACGTCGGTGGTGCTCCTGGCCCCCGGCATGGGCGACGGCATCCAGGCGGCCAAGGCCGGAATCCTGGAGATCGGCGACGTCTACGTCGTCAACAAGGCCGACCGCGACGGCGCCGACGCCACCGCCCGCGAGCTGAACCACATGCTCGGCCTCGGCGAGTCCCGGGCCCCCGGCGACTGGCGCCCCCCGATCGTGAAGACGGTCGCCGCGCGGGGCGAGGGCGTCGACGAGGTCGTCGAGGCCCTGGAGAAGCACCGTGCCTGGATGGAGGAGGGGGGCGTCCTGACGGAGCGCCGCCTGGCCCGCGCCTCCCGCGAGGTCGAGACCATCGCGGTGACGGCCCTGCGCGAACGCATCGGCGACCTCCACGGCGACCGCCGCCTGGACGCGCTGGCGGAACGCATCATCGCGGGTGAGCTGGACCCGTACCGAGCGGCGGACGAACTGGTGGAGGGCCTGACCACTACCGGTCCCAACTAGCCCGTCCGGCGTCAACCAGTCCGTCCGGCATCAACTAGCCCGTCCGGCGTTTGAGGACAAAGGGGGGCCTGGGGGCACAGCCCCCAGGGACGGGACGGGAAGGGGCGGCGGGGGCGAAAACGATCAGTCGTCGTCCGAGTCGCCCCCGCCGTCGCCCCGGTCGGCCGTGACCTTGCCGCTGCCCAGGTCGACCCGCCAGTCCCGCTCGCCCCCGCCGGAGGCGCGGCTCTCGGTCTCCCACCCCTTGTCATCGTCGTCGTCCAGCTCCACCGACGTCACCGTCCCCTTGGCGGCAGCCGCCTTCGCGGCCTCCTCGGCCGTCACCGACGCGCCCTTCAGCGCGGCCCGCACCTCGGCGGTGTCGTCCTCGTCGTCCTCCTGGGCGCCCAGGACCTTGCCGCTGCCCGGGTCGACGCGCACGCTGTGCCAGTCGTCCCCCTTGCCGAGGACGTCGACCTCCCAGGCCCCGTCGTCCAGCTCGGCGGAGACGGCCGTGCCCGGCGTGTGCTTCAGCGCGGCGGCGATGGCGTCGGCGGCGGTCACGTCACCGGAGACGGCACGCTCGTCGCGGTCGTCACCCCGGTCGTCGTCACGATCGTCGTCGTCCCGCCCGTCGTCGGCCCCCGCCCGGTTATCCGTCTGCGCCACCGACGCCGCCCCGTCGTCGTCCCCCGAGACCGCGAGGGCCGTCGCCGTACCGCCCCCGACCAGGGCCGCGGCCGTGACGACGGCGATCACGATGTTGCGCTTCATGCTGGTTCCTCCCGAGCTGCTCTGTTTTCGACGTCCTCAATCTCGCTGACCGACGCTGAGAGGAACCTGAAACCTCCTGAAGGGATCTTCAGGTTCCCTTTGCGACCCTTGACCCCATGCGTCTGTTGATCGTGGAGGACGAGAAGCGGCTGGCCCTGTCGCTCGCCAAGGGCCTGACCGCCGAGGGCTACGCCGTGGACGTCGTCCACGACGGCCGGGAGGGCCTGCACCGGGCCACGGAGGTGACGTACGACCTCCTCGTCCTCGACATCATGCTGCCCGGCCTGAACGGCTACCGCGTCTGCGCCGCCCTGCGCGCCGCGGGCCACGACGTGCCGATCCTGATGCTCACGGCGAAGGACGGCGAGTACGACGAGGCCGAGGGCCTCGACACCGGCGCCGACGACTACCTCACCAAGCCGTTCTCGTACGTCGTCCTCGTCGCCAGGATCAAGGCGCTGCTGCGCCGCCGGCCGGCCGGCGGGGCCTCCCCGGTCCATGTGCACGGCGACCTCAGGGTGGACACCGCCGCCCGCCGGGTCTTCCTGGGCGAGGACGAAGTGACCCTGACCGCGAAGGAGTTCTCGGTCCTCGAACACCTGGTGCTGCGGGCCGGCGAGGTGGTCTCCAAGGCCGACATCCTCGAACACGTCTGGGACTTCGCCTACGAGGGCGACCCCAACATCGTCGAGGTCTACATCAGCGCCCTGCGCCGCAAACTGCGCGCCGGTCTCATCCGCACCGTGCGCGGCGCCGGTTACCGCCTGGAGACGGCGCCGTGAGCCGGCTGTTCGGTTCGGTCCGCGCACGGGCGACGCTCGGCGCCACCCTCGTGGTCGCGGTCGCCCTCGTCGCGGCCGGCACCGCCGTACTGCTGTCGCTGCGCTCCAACCTGATCGGCGAGGCCGGCACCCGGGCGGAGCAGTCCGCGCGGGCGGTCGCCTCCGAACTCGCCGCCCGGACCCCGTACGACAGACTGTCGGGGCTGGACGGCGAGGACCGCCCGGTGCAGATCGTCGACGAGGACGGACGGCTGGTCGCGGCGAGCGAGGACCTGGAGCGGATCACCGGCACCGCGACGACCGACGTGACGCCGCGGTCGCCGAAGCCGGACGATGACGACGACGATGACTCCGGCGACGACTCGGACGACTCCGGCGAGTCCCTCGCCCCGGGCCAGGTCGCCGACGAGACCACCTTCACCAACGGCTCCGCCACCATCGACGGTGACACCGAGGACTACCGTTTCGCCGCCCTGGAGGTGGAGACCTCCGACCGGGGCCGCCTCACCGTCCACGCGGGTGCCCCGCTCGCCGCCGAGCACAGCGCCGTGAGCACCACGCTGACCGGGATGCTCATCGGCCTGCCCGTCCTGCTCGGCGTGGTCGCCGGTGTGACCTGGCTGGTCACCGGCCGGGCGTTGCGCCCGGTGGCGGGCATCCGGAGCGAGATGGCGGCGATCACCGCCTCCGAGGACCTCGCCCGCCGCGTCCCCGAACCGGCGACCCACGACGAGATCGCCCGCCTCGCCCGCACCACCAACGAGACACTGGCCGCGCTGGAGGCGTCCGTGGAGCGGCAGCGGAGGTTCGTCGCCGACGCCTCGCACGAGCTGCGCAGCCCGATCGCGTCCCTGCGCACCCAGTTGGAGGTGGCCGCCGCCCACCCCGGGCTGCTGGACCTGGACGGCGCCGTCGAGGACACCGTGCGGCTCCAGCACCTCGCCGCCGACCTGCTGCTGCTCGCCCGGCTTGACGCGGGGGAGCGGCCCGCCGACGCCCGGGTCGACCTGTCCGCACTGGCCCGCGAGGAGGCCGCGGGCCGTACGGGAGTGACGGTGGACGCGGAACCGGCGGAGGTCACCGGATCCCGGGGGCAACTGGCGCGCGTGCTCGCCAATCTGCTGGACAACGGCCGGCGGCACGCCCGCGAGCGGGTCACCGTGACCGTACGGCGGGAGGGCGACCGGGCGGTCCTGGCGGTGGCCGACGACGGCGAGGGTGTGGCCGAGGCCGACCGGGAGCGGATCTTCGAGCGGTTCGTACGGCTGGACGCCGCCCGCAGCCGCGACGACGGTGGCGCGGGGCTGGGCCTGGCGATCGCGCGGGACGTCGCCGTACGGCACGGCGGGACGCTCACGGCGTCCGCGGCGCCGACCGGCGGAGCCGTCTTCGAACTCCGCCTGCCGCTCGCCCGCTGAGCCCGGGGACCGTCAGTGACGCCCCCGCTGCCCCCGCAGATGCTCGGCGATGGGCTTGAGGGCCTTGTCGAGCTCGGTGAGGGCCTCGGGGGCGAGCAGGTCGATGAAGTGCCGGCGCACGGACGCCACATGATGCGGCGCGACCTTCCGCATGGTCTCCATGCCGTGGTCGGTGAGGACCGCGTACAGCCCGCGGCGGTCGGACTCGCAGTTCTCCCGCCGGACCAGGTCCGCGTTCTCCATGCGGGTGATCTGGTGCGAGAGGCGGCTCTTGGACTGCATGGTGGCGGAGGCGAGGTCGCTCATCCGCATCCGCCGGTCCTCCGACTCGGACAGGTTCACCAGGATCTCGTAGTCGTTCATCGTCAGGCCGAACGGCTGCAGATCCTTCTCGAGCTGGTACGTCAACAGCCTGTTGACCTCCAGGTGGGTGCGCCAGGCGCACTGCTCCGCATTGGTCAGCCAGCGGGTGGCCGTCTCGGTCTCCATGAATGAAGTCTACCTAAGGAAGTTGAATGGTGAACTAATAAGGCTTCCGTGTGACACCGTGCGCAGACGTTCGATGTCACACCCCGCACACTACCGCTCACAGCCCGAAGCGACGCTGGAGGTCTCCCAGCTGTCCGGGAAGGCGCGGTGTGCCCGCCCCCTGCCCGTGGCCGCCCGTGACCCCGCCCCCGGGCACTCCCGGCTCGTCGGGGGTCACTCCCGTGGACTGCTCCGCCATCAACGTCTCGGACGACTGGAGCAGCACCGTGCCCGCCCCCACGAACTCGAACTGGTGCTCCTCGCCGGAGGCCCCGCCCAGGCCCGTCATCGCACGTAGACCGCCCATCAGGCCGGTCATGTAGCCATGGTCGTAGTGGTGGCACGGGGAGGGGCAGTCCGCCCATCCGACCAGCGCCTGCGGATCCACCCGGATGGGGGGCTCCATGAACACCACCGGACCGTTGGAGGCGGCCACGAACTTCCCGGTTCCGATCAGCGTCAGAAAACCCGGCACGATCGACTGCTTGAGCGCGAGACTTGGCTGAAAAGCGAGAAGGTTGCCCGAGCGAATGGTCAGGTTGCCGTCGTCCAAGTCGTACGAATTCACGTCGAAGGCCCGGTCGGCGAGGAGCATCTTGCCCGAGCCCTCCGCCACGACCCAGTCGCTCGCGTGCAGTGGCGAATGGAACGACGTACGGACGAGTCGGTCGAGCCGCCCGTGCCCGATCCCGTTGAACTCGATCGAACCGTAGTAGGCGATCATCTTCCCCTTCTGCATGAACCACTGGGTGCCCTTGAGCTCCACGCAGAAGGTGTAGTGATCGACGTTGTCGTCGGACGGCAGCGTCATCGGGTCGTGCACAGTGCCGTTCAAAGCTTCTCCTCCGACGCCTGGACGTACACGGCACCGCTGCCGCTCAGCTCCAACTGGAACGCCTCGCCGGAACCCCGGCCCACCATGTCCCGCCAGCCGAGGGCGGTCGACAGCTTGTTGCGGACGTCGCCGTGGTGGGCGACGTAGGCCTGCGGGTCGACGTGCACCGGCCGCTGCGGGGTGATCGGGACCTCGATGACCCCTCCGTGAGCCATCACGGCGACGGAGCCGTGCCCCTTGAGCGAGGTCGTGAACAGCCCCTGCCCGGAGACCTGCCCCCGGACCATGCCCATCACCCCGCCCTGGGCGCCGAGGAACACCGTGCCCTGCTCCAGGGTGCCCTCGAAGGCCAGCAACCGGTCGGCCTCGACGTACAGCGTGTCCCCGGCGAGGTCGATCACCTGGATGTGGTGGCCGCCGTGCCCGAACAGGACGGTGCCGCTGCCCTCGACGGTCATCAGCGGCGTGTCCTCGTTCGCCACCCGCCGCCCGATCATCGACATCACCCCGCCCTGACCGCCGGCCGTGTTCGGGGCGAAGCCGACCTCCCCCTTGTACGCGAGCATCGCGCCGCGCTGACTGAACAGCCGCTGCCCCGGCGACACGGTCGCCTCGATCATCTTCGAGTTGATCTCACGGAAGCCCATGTCACACATCCCCCGCGATCGTGTTCCGCTCACTGGGCTGCACGTAGACCAGCCCGTCGCCCTCGAACCGGATCTGGAAGGCCTCGCCGCCGCCCTCGCCCATCAGCGTGCGGAAGGTCACACCCGACTGGAAGGACTGCCGCAGGTTCCCCTGGTGGGCAACATAGGCGCCGGGGTCGACCGTCAGCGGGTACTGCGGGCTGACCCGGAGCAGCACCGCCGGCCCGTCCGACAGGAGCGCCGCCTGGCCGTGCCCCTCGACCGTCGTCGTGAACAGCCCGTTGCCCTGCGAGGCCCCGCGCATCCCCGTGAAACTCGTCCCCGTGCGCAGCCCCCCGTCCGTCGCCAGCAGATTGCTGGACTCCACGTACAGCTTGTCGCCCCGCAGACCCACCAGATTGATCTCGGAGGCCCGGTCCGCGAAAAAGCAGGTCCCGTGCCCCTTCACCTCCATCAGCGTCATCTGCTCGCCCGTGAGCCTGCGGGTCACCATCCCCCTCAGCCCCTCACCGCCACCGCTGAGCTTCTTGAAGGCCATCTCACCGTCGTACGCGACCATGGAGCCGTTCTTCGCCTTCACGGCGTCCCCGGTCATGTCGACGGCGAGCACCTTGCTGCTCTGAAGTCGGAACATCGCCACGCCTGCGACGGTAGCCGCACCTTCGCCCCCGCCGACAGATCCCGAGGGTGGAGTCGCACCCGTACGGGGTGTGCGGTCCCGCCTCGGCGGAACGATTGGAGCGTTTCTCCCGACGAAACACCGCATAAGCGACGTCAAGCCGGGAGGAACGCTCCCATCACCGAATGTTCGACGGGCCCCCTCCGGTGATCACGGACGGCGTTTGCCACAATGGCGGGACGCTTGTGCGTGCGTTCACAAGCCGTCCGACCCGTCAACGCCGACGTCTCTCCCACCGAAGGTGACCCGTGGACATCAAGACCGCCTCCGCCCTCCGCCGCCTCCGCCTGGTCTCGGGCCCCGAAGCGATCTCGTTCCTGCTGCTGCTCGTCTGCTCGGTCCTGAAGCGGACGACCGACTTCAACGCCGTCCCGGTGATGGGCGCGGTCCACGGCTTCCTCTTCGTCCTCTACGTGCTCTTCTGGGCCGACGCCTGGAACCGCGCCAAGTGGTCGCTGGGGACCGCCGCCTTCTACTTCCTGATGTCGGTCCTGCCCACCGGCGGCTTCTTCGCCGACCGCCGCCTCAAGCGCGAGGCCGAGGACGCGGTGATCGCCTCCCGCGCCCGTAACGAGGGCGTGGTGAACGCGTGATCGTCGCCTTCTCGGTGACACCGCTGGGCGTCGGCGAGGACGTGGGGGAGTACGTCGCCGACGCCGTTCGGGTGGTCCGCGAATCCGGCCTGCCGAACCGCACCGACGCGATGTTCACCTCGATCGAGGGTGAGTGGGACGAGGTCATGGACGTGGTGAAGCGCGCCGTGGCCGCGGTGGAGGCACGCGCGCCGCGCGTCTCCCTGGTCCTCAAGGCGGACATCCGCCCGGGTGTGGAGGACGGTCTCACGTCCAAGGTGGAGACCGTCGAGCGGCATCTGGCCGAGTAGCCGTGCGGGGTGGACGGTGTCCACCCGAGGCCCGGTGGAGGTACCGGACTCTCCGGTACCTCCACCGGGCCTTTTCCTGCGCCCGCCGTTATCGGCCGGACTCGTCTGCCTGCCCACCACCTGACGGCTCAGGGCCGCTCAGCCCCAGCCGCTCACCGCGCAGGACCGCGACCAGGACCGCTTCCTCGACGGAGTGCGCGACGAAGCGCAGGGCGGTCCTCAGTTCCGGCCGGGTCGCCCCGGTGTCGTCGGCCAGGCCCCGTGCCCGAGCGGCGTCGGCTCGTGCCGTCTCGATCAGTTCGGCCTCCAGCACGTCGGCCAGTCGGTTGACGATTCCGTCGCCCTGCGGGACGAACACGGGTCGATCGTCCTCTCGCCAGGGCAGGCGTCGAAGCTGGGTAGTGTCGTGCATGTCGTCGCTCCTTAGTAGCGTCGGCCACGCCCCGGGGCCGTTCGCGCGGTCGCCGGGGTACTTACGGTGACGACCTTACGCGGTTACGCGCTTACGCGGTAGCTCGTATTCGCATTCCCGCAGACGCTGGAGGCATGGACCTCGATCGCGCCGTTCCCGTCTGGCCCCAGGTGGCCGCAGACCTCCGTCGACGTCTGGACGCTGGCGAGTGGGAACCTGGTGAACGCTTCCCGGGTACGGTCACGCTGGCGGCGGAGTACGGGGTGACACAGTCGACGGTTCAGAAGGCCGTTGTCGCCCTCCGGGAGGAGGGGCGCCTGCGCACGGTTCTGGGGGCGGGGAGTTACGTCCTGCGCTGATGGTCGTCCACGCCACGGCGAACGGTCTCGCCGGGTCGTCGTACGCGGAGATACCGATGAGTGAGACGGGGCTGACCGACATATGACCGGCCGGTAGGGTCTGGTCCGTGCCGAAGCCGCTCAGTCTCTCGTTCGATCCCATCGCCCGCGCCGACGAGCTCTGGAAGCAGCGCTGGGGAAACGTGCCGTCGATGGCCGCGATCACCTCGATCATGCGGGCGCAGCAGATCCTGCTGGCCGAGGTGGACGCGGTGGTCAAGCCGTACGGGCTCACGTTCGCGCGGTACGAGGCGCTGGTGCTGCTGACCTTCTCCAAGTCGGGCGAGCTGCCGATGTCCAAGATCGGCGAGCGGCTCATGGTGCACCCCACGTCGGTGACGAACACCGTGGACCGCCTGGTGCGCTCGGGCCTGGTCGCGAAGCGCCCCAACCCCAACGACGGCCGCGGCACCCTCGCGACCATCACCGACAAGGGCCGCGAGGTGGTCGAGTCGGCCACCCGCGACCTGATGGCCATGGACTTCGGCCTGGGCGCCTACGACGCCGAGGAGTGCGGCGAACTCTTCGCGATGCTCCGCCCGCTGCGGCTGGCGGCGGGGGACTTCGCGGAGGAGTGAGGGCCGATGCCACGGCGCGGCAGCAACGTTCAGAGGCGCAGCCTCTTCACCATGACGGCGTACAGCGGCGAGCCGGCGAACGGCTGCTGCTGACCCCTCCTACAGGGAGATCCCCGCCCGCTTCGCCAGCGCGGACACCTTCGGGTTGCTCCGCTTGTGCAGCGATACCAGCACCCGGCTCAGTTCCTGGAAGGTCGGGTGCACTTTCGCCATCTGAGGCGTCGCCTTCCACGCGTCGGCGAGAGAGTCCACCGCCCCGTCGCGGTCCCCGAGCGCCAGCTTCGACCGGGCCACGTTCATGTGCAGCGGTCCGATACGCGTCGCGGGCAGCGTGGGGCCCTCTCGTAGGTACCTCTCCCCG
Organism: Streptomyces sp. NPDC051740; assembly: GCF_044453165.1. Taxonomy (NCBI): domain Bacteria; kingdom Bacillati; phylum Actinomycetota; class Actinomycetes; order Kitasatosporales; family Streptomycetaceae; genus Streptomyces; species Streptomyces sp. NPDC051740. Next base: position 285,867 of record NZ_JBITCL010000008.1, read on the forward strand.
GCCTCCAGAGCGTCCGCGTGCCGGTTCAGGTCCGCGTTGGTCGCCACCACGTGCGTCGCGGTGTTCTCCGGCCCGAAGTGCATGCCGTTGACGTTCACATCGGTGTCGATGACCTCGGCCGCCTTCAGTGCCGCCACGATGTGCCGCTGCGCGGTCTTCTTGTCCGCCAGTCGGCCGGCGAGCGTCATCCCCCGCAGATGCAGCAGCCCGAGCCCGAGGCTGCGGGCCCGGCCCGACAGCGTCGACTCGACCTCCACCACCGCCCGGTCGACCACGGCAAGGCCGCCCGCGAAATCCCCTCCGTTGAGGAACGTACCGGCCTCGTCCCGGGCCGCGACGGCGCGGGTCAACGCGTTCGCCCGCTCCGCCGCCTGCCGCTGCTTGACCACCGCCAGTTCCGCCAGCGTCATCCAGCGGTGCCGCGCGGCGAGCCAGTAGACCGTGCTGTAGACGTCGGCCACCCGCGCCCAGTGCTCCGGCAGGCCCGTCGCGTGTGCGTGGTCCTGCGCCCGACGCAGCAGACCGGGCAACCGCTGCGTCACCCCGGCCAGATCGGCGTCGCCGCGGAGCTGGAAGAGTTCCGCCAGGCCCTGCTCAAGGAGTTCGGCGCGCACCGGCTCGTCCGTGGGCAGATCGAAGCGCCGTATGACATTCCGCAGTTCCTTCAGCCGGTCCTCCTCGCCCGGGGCAACCGGGCTCTGGCCGAGCAGCTCGTCGAGCGTGATCCCGAAAGCGTTCGACAATGCCGCGCCCATGCCCTGGGTCAGCGGGCGCTCACCCCGCTCGATCTTGCCGAGCATGGACTTCGACATGCCTGCCCTGGCGGCCAGATGGTCTTGCAGCCAGCCGCGCTGCACGCGCAGGACCTTGACGTTGGCACCCGGCCCAGGCGTGGTGCTCTCTGCGCTCATACGTGATGTCTTCCCAGTCGGATGTTCCGCCCCTCATGTTCTCAGCCACGAGTACCCATGCGGCGCTCTTGTGCACTTCCTGTGCGCCTTCGCTCACTCAGTGTGTCGTTGACTGATTACAGACAGCGAACAACGGAACGTCCGCGAGCTGAGGACTGACATGATGACCATGGCGGTGTACCGGGTGACTCCGGACGGCAAGAGGATCGTGATCCGCGAGGAGCACGAAGTGACGCCGATCAAGATGATCCCGCTCGTCGACAACTGGCCGCCCTGCAGGTGTCCTCGGCACCGTCTCCACGGTCTTGCCGCCGCATCCCGATGAGCACTCCCGGACGCATCGCGTGTGACGCCCCCACTTCCGAGGGCCGCCGACTGCGGGACAGCCCCTGGGTCACCGGCACGTGCTGGCTGTACTGCCGGCGCTCGAACGTCACCGTGGCCTGGATCGGTCCCGTCGTCTCCTCCGGGGCGCAGGCCCCGCTCTACGGCTGCGCGATGTGCATCGCCGAACTGGACCACATGGTGTGGCAGTACTGCGCCGCGAGGGATCGCGCCTGAACACCCGACTCCCGTCTCCCTGCACAACCGATCCGATGGCTCCCCGACGGAAGATCGCGCCAGGGAGGCGGGGTACCACCCCGCCCCGGTGACCCCACTCGCGCCGTCACCGGGGCGGGCCGCACGACGACATCCACACTCATTCAAGGAGGCAGTCCTTATGGCCACGACTCTCGTACCCCTCGGCGCCCAAGCGCCGGCACCCACCTACACCGTCACCATCGACCCCAGCTCGTTCCACTATGACGAGGACCGCCAGCTCAACGTCACCCCCGACGGCGGACTGTGGGCCATGGAGCCCATCGCGGCCTCCTCCACCGCCACCAACAACGACTCCAACGGGCCGGCGGACGAGACGAAGGACCCGTACCTGTTCGAGGAGCCCGACCCCGGGCAGGCGCCGGCCGCGCACGGTCTGATGAAGGCCGCGAGGTAACACAGTGACCACACCGCGCGGGCATGTCCTTGTTGTCGCCGAGCAACTCGATCCCACCGCCGACCTGGTGGTTCACGCACTCACCGAGAGCGGAACGCCTGTACTGCGGTTCGATCTGGCCGAGTTCCCCCAGCAGGTCGCTTTGGTCGCCGAGCACAGGGCCACAGCGCCCGGATGGATCGGAAGCCTGGAGACCAGCCGGCGCGCGGTGCGGTTCCAGGAGGTCCGAGCCGTCTACTACGGGCGGCCCGGCCTCCCGGTCCTCTCTCCCAAGGTCGATGACGCCTACCGCGCATGGGCGTTGTCCCAGGCCCTGATCGGCATGGTGCAGGTCCTCACCTCGCTACCGGTCACCTGGATGAACCACCCGGACGTCTACCGGGCCGGCGCCCACAAGCCGGGCCAACTCACCACCGCCACCGTGTGCGGCCTGCGCGTACCCCGCTCTTTCATCGGCAACGACCTCGCCGCCGCACGCACATGGGGTGAAAACGTCGGTGGTCCGCTCGCGTGCAAGCCCATCGCCGCGGCCTCTCTCGACCTCGTCGGCCGGCCGCCGCTGATGATCCCCACCCGCCGCCTCCACGTCAGCGACCTCGACGAGTCCCTGGAACTGACCGCCCACTATCTCCAGGAGTGGGTGCCCAAGGCGTACGAGGTACGCCTCACCGTCGTCGGGAGCCGCATGTTCCCCGTCGCCATCCACTCCAGAAGCGAACGGGGACGCGCCGACTGGCGCAGCGACTACGACGCCCTGGAGTACGAGCCCGTCGGTATCCCCGAAGATGTCGCCCGGCGAGTGCGACGTTTCATGAACTTCTACCAAATGAACTACGGGGCCTTCGACTTCGCCGTACGCCCGGACGGCGAATGGGTCTTCTACGAGTGCAACCCGGCCGGCCAGTGGCAGTTCATCGCCCAGGCCACCGGGCTGCCCATCGCGGAGGCGCACGCCTCCCTCCTGCGAGGAGCGATCAGTTGAGCCACCCGGACACCCCTGCCGTCCAAGCCCTGCGGCAGGACATGACCCAGCGGCTCGCCGACGGTGGTCACCTCCACGATCCCGCCTGGTACAGGGCGGTCGCCGAGACGCCCCGTCACGTGTTCGTCCCCGTCTTCCACCGCCAGGTGAACAGTGAGTGGGCCGTCGTCACGGCCGACGACGATGGATACTTCGACGCGGTCTACAGCGACCGCGCACTGACGACGCAGGTGTCCGAAGGCATGGCCACCTCCTCCTCGTCCCAGCCCAGCCTCATGCTCCAGATGCTCGAGGCACTCGGTGTCGAGGACGGCGACGCGATCGGGGAGGTCGCCACTGGAACCGGCTACAACGCTGCTCTGATCTGTCACCGGTCAGGCGACAAGAACCTGGTCACCGTGGAGGTCGACGCCAACCTCACTCGTCTGGCCAAGGCCCGTCTCGGTGAGGCCGGCTACCACCCGACAGTGCGGGCAGCGGACGCCCGTGTCGGCTTCCCGGCCGACACCCCGTTGGACCGGCTGGTCGTCACCTGCGGCTTCGACGCCTTCCCCTACGCCCTGGCACGCGGTGTCCGGCCCGGGGGCGTCATCGTCTGCCCCCTCGGCTGGGGCAACGCTCGCATGACCGTCGGCGGGGACGGCACCCTCCTGGGACGCTTCCTGGCCGGTGGCTCCTACTTCATGAAGGCCCGCGACGAGAACAGCACGGGCGGCGTCCCCTACCCGGGGCAGCCTGACAACCCCACTCACCGGCACGCCGTCTTCGACCTTCGTGACCTCAGCGGTGAGGGTTTCCGCTTCATGCACTCCCTCGTCGTGGGCGAGGTCGGGGAAGCCCAGGAGGCGAGTGGCGGCATCGTCACCGGCCACCGCATGTGGACCAGCGACGGATCGTGGGCGCACGTCGAAGACGGCACGGTCCACCAGAGCGGTCCCCGCAAGTTGTGGGACACCGCGGAACGCGCATACGAGTGGTTCGAGTCCCACGGGTACCCCGTGCGCGAACGCTTCGGCGTGACCGTCACCCCCGAAGGCCAGACGTACTGGCTCGACGAACCCGGCCAGGAACTGCCACAGGAATGGCTCAGCCACCGGCCGTGATCCTGCTGGGCCCGCGCTGTGCGCCGTACCCTCACGACCAGCGCGCCGCCCGAGGTGGTGCGCGACTTCGACGAGCGCCTGCACGGCGCCCATCTGTAGGAGGACAGGCATGCGGGTGGGGATCACCGGTCACCGTGGACTCGGCGTGGACGTGGAGCGGCGCGTGCGGGAGATGCTCGTCGAGGCGGTGAGCGCCTATGACGCCGCCGAGCTGGTCGGCGTTTCGTGCATCGCGGACGGCCCCGACGCCTGGTTCGCCGAAGCCGTGGTGAAGCACGGCGGCCGTCTTGAGGTGATCATTCCGGCGGCCGGGTACCGCGATGCCCTCCCGGAGTGGCACCACGCCACCTATGACGCCCTGCTGGGGCAGGCGTCCGACGTCCACGAGACCGGCATGGACGAGTCGACGTCCGAGGCGCACATGGCGGGCTCGAAGATCCTCGTGGGCCTGTCCGACGAACTCCTCGCGGTGTGGGACGGCAAGCCTGCCTGGGGCTTCGGCGGCACCGCGGACGCGGTCTCGTACGCGGAGCGGGGCGGCACCCCGGTACGGATCCTGTGGCCGGAGGGCGCCACCCGCTGACTTCGAGGGGGGCCTACCCCTGCCAAGATCTCCCGGAACGGGCCGTTACGCTCGTGTCCATGAAGAAGAGCGTGCTGACCCGCTACCGGATCATGGCCTACGTCACCGGTGTCCTCCTCGTCGCGCTGACTTTCGGCATGATCGGCAAGTACGCGCTCGACATGGGCGGGGCGGCCGACTTCACGCAGGTGGTCAGCATCGCCCACGGATGGCTGTACGTCGTCTACCTGATCTTCGCCTTCGACCTCGGTTCCAAGGCGAAGTGGCCGGTCAAGAAGCAGCTGTGGGTGCTGCTCGCCGGGACCGTCCCCACCGCCGCGTTCTTCGTGGAGCGCAGGATCAGCCGCGAGCTGGAGGGCGAGGTCACCGGGGAAGCCCCTGCGGTCGCCAAGGCGTAACGTTTCGCATCCCACCGCCGTACGGAGCAGTGTGCGGCGGTCTCCCATCGACATTTACTAGGACGTCCTAGTAAATTCGAGGGTATGGACGCTGACGCCATCGAGGAGGGCCGCCGACGCTGGCAGGCCCGGTACGACGCCGCTCGCAAGCGCGACGCGGATTTCACCACGCTCTCCGGCGATCCCGTGGAGCCGGTGTACGGGCCCCGGACCGGGGACAGCTACGAGGGGTTCGAGCGGATCGGCTGGCCGGGGGAGTACCCGTTCACCCGCGGGCTGTATCCGACCGGCTACCGGGGGCGTACGTGGACCATCCGGCAGTTCGCCGGGTTCGGCAACGCCGAGCAGACCAACGAGCGGTACAAGATGATCCTCGGCAACGGCGGGGGCGGGCTCTCCGTCGCCTTCGACATGCCGACGCTCATGGGCCGCGACTCCGACGACCCGCGCTCCCTGGGCGAGGTCGGGCACTGCGGGGTGGCGGTCGACTCGGCCGCCGACATGGAGGTCCTGTTCCGGGACATCCCGCTCGGGGACGTGACGACCTCCATGACGATCAGCGGGCCCGCCGTGCCCGTCTTCTGCATGTACCTCGTCGCCGCCGAGCGCCAGGGCGTCGACCCCGGCGTGCTCAACGGCACGCTGCAGACGGACATCTTCAAGGAGTACATCGCGCAGAAGGAGTGGCTCTTCCAGCCCGAGCCCCATCTGCGCCTCATCGGTGACCTGATGGAGCACTGTGCGGCCGGCATCCCCGCCTACAAGCCGTTGTCGGTCTCCGGGTACCACATCCGCGAGGCCGGGGCGACGGCCGCGCAGGAGCTGGCGTACACGCTCGCGGACGGCTTCGGGTACGTGGAGCTGGGGCTCAGCCGCGGGCTCGACGTGGACGTGTTCGCGCCCGGGCTCTCCTTCTTCTTCGACGCGCACGTCGACTTCTTCGAGGAGATCGCCAAGTTCCGCGCGGCCAGGCGGATCTGGGCGCGCTGGATGCGGGACGTCTACGGCGCGAAGAGCGACAAGGCGCAGTGGCTGCGCTTCCACACCCAGACCGCCGGTGTCTCGCTGACCGCGCAGCAGCCGTACAACAACGTCGTACGGACCGCCGTGGAGGCCCTGGCCGCCGTGCTCGGCGGGACCAACTCCCTCCACACCAACGCCCTCGACGAGACCCTCGCACTGCCCAGCGAGCAGGCCGCCGAGATCGCCCTGCGCACCCAGCAGGTGCTGATGGAGGAGACCGGCGTCGGCAACGTCGCCGACCCGCTGGGCGGTTCCTGGTACGTCGAGCAGCTCACCGACCGCATCGAGGCGGACGCCGAGAAGATCTTCGAGCAGATCAAGGAGCGGGGCCTGCGGGCCCACCCGGACGGGCGGCACCCGATCGGGCCGATCACCTCCGGCATCCTGCGCGGCATCGAGGACGGCTGGTTCACCGGCGAGATCGCCGAGTCGGCGTTCCGCTACCAGCAGGCGCTGGAGAAGGGCGACAAGCGGGTCGTCGGCGTCAACGTCCACACCGGGTCCGTCACCGGAGACCTGGAGATCCTGCGCGTCAGCCACGAGGTGGAGCGCGAGCAGGTGCGGCTCCTCGGCGAGCGCAAGGCCGCCCGCGACGACGCCGAGGTGCGCGGCGCGCTCGACGCCATGATCGCCGCCGCGCGCTCCGGCGCCAACATGATCGAGCCGATGCTCGACGCCGTACGCGCGGAGGCGACGCTCGGCGAGATCTGCGGTGTCCTGCGCGACGAGTGGGGTGTGTACACGGAGCCCGCCGGCTTCTAGACCCGACGCCACTCGGTAGGGGCGGCGGGAGCGTCCGCCGGCGCGACCGCCTCCGCCGTCGTGCCGCCCGGGACGCGCCGTCGGTCAGAGGTGTTCCGGGTGTGGAGCCGGTGTCCTGCGCCGAGACCGCGCAGAGGGGGATCGCCGTGGTCCGGAATCCTGATCCGGGCCACGGCGACGTCCGTGCTGGAGGCCGCGTCAGTAGCGGGTGATCTCCACGGTCACCTCGGCGGAGGCCGCGGTGTGCCAGGGGTCACCGGCGTACGTCACGCCGTACCTCACCTGACCGGTCCTGCGCGGCGTGTCGGTCACGGCGAAGGTACCGTCGGCCGCCACGGTGACGGTGCCCAGCGAGGTGCCTTCCGGAGCGGCGGCGTCGTAGCGCTTCACCGCGACGGTGGTGCCGGGAGCGAAGCCGGCCGCCGGAGCCAGGGTGCCGGTGACGGTCAGTTGCCGGTACCACCTGCTGGTCGGGGGCGCCTGGAGGGCAAGGGTGGTCTGCACGGTGGTGGCGACCTGCCGCGCGTGGAACCGGAGTCCCATGACGCCGGTCTGCTGTGTCACGGCGAAGACCCGGCTCCCGTCCGGCGCCCAGGCCAGCCCCTCCTCCACCAGCCTCTCGGTGTCACCGCCCAGCTCGACCGTGGTCAGCGGAGCGGGAGCGCCCGGCGCGTAGAAGGACAGGTCCGGCGCGGCGGCGCTGTTGTTGGAGGTTCCTCCGGTCACCGTGCCGTCGGGTGCGACGGCGACGGCCAGGGGAGAGGGCGAAGCCGCGGGGGCTCCCTGGTCCGAGAGGTCGTCGAGGCGGAAGGTCTGGTAGCCGGGCGAGATGAGGGCGGCCACGACGACGCTCCGGCCGTCGGGTGTCACGTCCAGGTCCCGCAGACCGTTCATCTCGGTCCCGGAGAAGACCCGTCGGGCGGTCACATCGGGCGATCCGCTGCCCACGTCGTACACCGTGAGGGTGTTGACGTTGGGGTTGCCCGTGCCGGCCACCAGCACGTCGGGGTCGGCGGGGGAGGCGACGAGCTCCGCCCCCCAGTCCAGTGAAGCGTCCAGACCGAGCTCGATCACCGGCTCGGCACCGGACACGTCGACCGACCCGAGGTCCCCGCCGGAGCCGTACCCGAACCACAGCCTCCCGCCCGCGAAGGCCAGGCTCCACGGGGCGGTGTCCTCGCCCACGAAGTACCGTGCGGTCTCCGTCAGTGTCGTGGTGTCGTACGCGACGATGGTGTCGATGTCCCGCGCGGCCACGTAGAGGGTCCGGGAGTCGGGCGAGAGGGCCAGCCCGCCGGCGCCCGGCAGGCCGCCCAGCCAGGTGCTGTTCCCGCCGTCGTAGTCCGTCACCACGACCCGGCCGTCCGCTCCCGCGGGCATGCTGAGGAAGACCCGCTGGTTGCTCCCGTCGACCTCCATGTCGGCGAGGGAGTACAACGGCAGCGGCACGCCGCCCGCCGCGAACGCCGGGGCGGCTCCCGGAACGGTCAGCAGCAGCGAACCGAGGGCTGCGGTGAGCGTGGTGCCCAGCGCCCGTCTGAGTATGCGCAAGGTAGTGCCCTTCTGTGTCCCATGCATCACGTCGGCACACCGGTTGGACGACCGGAGGGGACGGCGTAGGGCGCCGCCCGCGAGGATTCTGCGGCGCGGAGCCCCTTGGATCACGGCGGCGCACCGGTCGGACGACCGGAGAGGAGGGCGCGCGGCGCCGCCCGTCGGGATTCCGCGGCGCGGAGCCGGGAACTCGGAACTCCGTATCCGCGGCTCGACGCGCGTCCCCGACCGGTTCCGCGCGTGCCGCGGTGACCGCCCCGCACGGCGGGGCGGTACGGAACCCGTGACCGGTGCCGACGAGCGGCGAGCGGGTCACCCGGCCGGCCTCCGCCCCACCGGTCACGGCCCGCCGACCGGGGTACCGCAGCGGGGAGACGGCTCCTCATCTCGCCCCGGGAGACGCTCAGTCGAGACAGAACTCGTTGCCTTCGATGTCCCGCATCACGATGCACGACTCGTTGTCCTCGTCGGCGTACAGCGTGCGTTCGTGTACCGCGCCGAGCGCGACCAGCCGTGCGCACTCGGCTTCGAGCGTGGCGAGGCGCTCCTCACCCACGAGCCCGGTACCGGCCCGCACGTCGAGGTGCACCCGGTTCTTGACGACCTTGCCTTCGGGGACGCGCTGGAAGAGCAGCCGCGGGCCCACACCTGAGGGATCGACGCACGCGAACCACACGACCTGATGGCCGGACGGCAGCGAGCGGTGGTAATCGTCCCAAGTGGCGAACCCCTCCGGCGGAGGCGGTACGACGTACCCCAACACCTCGCACCAGAAACGGGCGAGGCGCTCGGGTTCAGCGCAGTCGAAGGTGACCTGGAACTTCTTGACCGATGCCATCGGGGCACCGTAGCAAGGGCTTTGCCACTCGTTTCCCGGTGGGGATCCGGCGGCCGACGGAACTTGCTCGATATGAGTGGCCCCGCCGTGCGACCGTGTCACGGCTTGCGGGCCACCGCCCCGTACAGCGAGATCACCGCGTGCTCGTCGACCGTCTCCCCGACCGCGAGCTCGGGATGCCAGTCGGTCAGCTGGACCAGGCCCGGCTCCACCGGCTCCAGACCCTCGAAGAAGCGGGCGATCTCCGCGCGGCCGCGCGGTGCGAGCGTGACGCCGCCCGCCCTGTACATCTCGACCCCGCGGCCGACCGCCTCGGGGTCGAAGTCGGCGGTGAGCTGCGACAGGACCAGGTAGCTGCCGGAGGGCAGCGCCTCGACGAGCCGCGCCACCAGCCCGTACGGGTCGTCCTCGTCGCCGAGGAAGTGCGTCAGCGCGACCAGGGACAGCGCCACCGGCCGGCCGAAGTCCAACTTCTCGCGCGCCTGTTCCAGGATGCGGCCGGGATCGCGCACATCGGCCTGGACGTAGTCGGTGACGCCCTCGGGAGTGCTGCGCAGAAGAGCCTCGGCGTGCTTCAGCACGATGGGATCGTTGTCCGTGTAGACCACGCGGGACTCGGGCGCGATGCCCTGCGCCACCTGGTGCAGATTGGGCTCGGTGGGGATGCCGGTGCCGATGTCCAGGTACTGGCGGACGCCCGCCTCACCGGCCAGCCACCGGGTGACCCGCTGCATGAACCAGCGGTTGGTGCGGGCGACGTGCCGGGCCGTGCCGTCGACGCCCATGATCTGCCGGCCCAGCTCCTCGTCGACCGGGTAGTTGTCCTTGCCGCCGAGGAACCAGTCGTAGACCCGGGCCGGGTGCGGCCTGGAGGTGTCGATCCGTACGGCGGCGGGTTCGGTTCCGGTCCCGGTCATACGCGCCTCCCTGGCTGCTCGGTGTCCCGCACGTTCCGGTGCGGCGTGATCATCGATCCTCGCAGCGCGCCGGGGGCGGTGACAGGCGACTACCGGCCGACCGTGGCCGGTTCAGGGCCCCGCGGCGGCGAGGCCCGACAGCAGGACCCGGGTGAAGCCGTGCACCCATTGCTCGTCGGCCGGTTCCGCGCTCACCAGGGTGCGGTGCACCACCGCGCCGGCCACCATGTCGAAGATCAGGTCGACCGTGCGCTCCGCCTCCTGCGCGTCGGACTCGGGCGGCAGCTCGCCCCGCGCCTGCGCCCGCGCCCGGCCGGCGAGGACGAGACGCTTCTGGCGGTCCACGATCGAGGCGCGGATGCGTTCCCGCAGGGCCTCGTCCCTCGCCGCCTCCGCGACCACCGCCATCAGGCCGTTCCTGGCCTCCGGGCGGGCCAGGATCGCGGCGAACTGGAGCACGACGCCCTCGATGTCGGCGGCGAGCGAGCCGCGGTCGGGCAGGGTCAGCTCGTCGAAGAGTTCCGCGACGGCGTCCACGACCAGTTCGTTCTTGCCCGCCCAGCGCCGGTAGAGGGTGGTCTTGGCGACCCCGGCGCGGACCGCCACGTCTCCCAAGGTGAGCTTGGACCAGCCCAGTTCGACCAGGGCCGCACGGGTCGCGGCCAGGATCGCGGCGTCCGCGGCGGCACTGCGCGGGCGCCCGGTGCGACCGGCTGGGGTGCGGCTCTGCATGGCACGACGATAACGGCGGATTCCGTGCGGCCGTGCGTGAGGGAGATCACCGGGACGCCCTGTTCAGCGGGGACCGGTCGGTATTACGCTACGACCCGTAGCGAAAGCACGCGTGACCGGCGTGCCCGAGCGACGACCACCGGCGCGGGGTGGGGACCCGGCGTCAGCAGCACACGTATGCCTGGCTTTCCCGGGCGTTTTCACACACACGCGGAGTACGGGGGAGGATAGACGCATGCAGCCACGGAACATGTCCATGAGCGGAGTCGTCGACCTCGCCGCGGTGAAGGCGGCCCAGGAGGCCAAGGCGAAGGCGGAGCAGGCGCGCGCGGAAGCGGCCCGGCAGGGCGGCGGGGGCGCGATCTCCCCGGCCGACCTCATTATCGACGTCGACGAGGCCGGCTTCGAGCGCGACGTCCTGCAGCGGTCCACCGAGGTCCCGGTCGTCATCGACTTCTGGGCCGAGTGGTGCGAGCCCTGCAAGCAGCTGAGCCCGCTCCTTGAGCGGCTCACCGTCGAGTACAACGGGCGCGTCCTGCTCGCCAAGATCGACGTCGACGCCAACCAGATGCTGATGCAGCAGTTCGGGATCCAGGGGATCCCGGCGGTCTTCGCGGTGGTGGCCGGACAGGCGCTGCCGCTCTTCCAGGGGGCCGCGGGCGAGGCGCAGATCCGCCAGACCCTGGACCAGCTGGTGCAGGTCGGTGAGGAGCGCTTCGGCCTGACCGGCCTCGCCGTCGACCCCGACGCCGAGCCGGGCGGCGGCGCGCAGGCCGCTCCGGGCGAGGCCGTCGGTCCGTACGACGCCCTGCTGGAGGCCGCCGTCCAGGCGCTGGACAGCGGTGACCTCGGCGGTGCCGTCCAGGCGTACAGGAACGTGCTCGCCGACGACCCGACCAACCCCGAGGCCACGCTGGGTCTCGCCCAGGCCGAACTGCTCAAGCGGGTGCAGGAGATGGACCCCCAGCAGGTGCGCAAGGAGGCCGCCGAGAAGCCGGGGGACGCCGAGGCGCAGATCGCCGCCGCCGACCTGGACCTGGCGGGAGGCCATGTCGAGGACGCCTTCGGCCGGCTCATCGAGACGGTGGGGCGCACCGCGGGCGACGACCGCGAGACCGTACGGGTGCGGCTGCTGAAGCTGTTCGAGGTGGTCGGCGCCGACGACCCGCGGGTGGTCGCCGCGCGCCGGGCGCTGGCGCGGGCCCTGTTCTGAACCAGCCGGGCGTCGCCGCCCGATTCCGGCTGTTTTGCCGGGGGTTCGGGCGTGTGAGGTTCGAGTTGCCGAACGGATCACGGATGCCGGTGCGGCCGCGCTTTGCCAAAACTTGGTAATCGCGGCCGCTGTTACTGCGAGTAAGTCGCGGGCGTGGATCTGTCGGACTCCGTCCGTCAATCAACGGTTTTGTACGGCACTTGTGGTGAACCCAGTGTCGCCGTGCGGCGCCGTCGGGTCGTCGCGGGGTCACCCGGCCGTTACCAGCGAGTAACGAACCCCCTTGTGCCGACGGCGAGAATGGACCACGATCGGCGACGCTCGGTCCATTACCCGTATCCCGACAGCCGGTCGGGGCGCGGGAACTCCTGGGTCCCCACCGAGCAGAACCGGCGGCAGTGACGCCGGTTCTCGGACAGGGGGGTCTTCGCCCACCCGGTGAAGCCTGTCCAGCAGGGTTGTGCGTGATGCGTGTCAGGCGCGACCAGTGGTTGTCGCTCGGGGGTGATCGCCGGTGATCGGGCACGTCGTACGTGCCGTCGAGCTCGGGCGCTCTCCTTCCCGAGGACGTAGCACTTCTCCCATCCCTGCCCGGCCGGGCCGCCGTTCATGGCGACGGGCCGGGGCAGGAGATGTACGTCCGAGAAGGAGGAAATATGGAGTCCCAGGTGCGTGGCGGGACCAGATGGAAGCGGTTCGCTGTGGTCATGGTGCCCAGCGTGCTCGCGACGGCGGCGGTGGGTGTCGGCCTGGCGCAGGGCGCGCTCGCGGCGTCGTTCAGCGTGTCCGGCCAGCAGTTCAAGGTGACGGCCGGTCACCTGCACGGTGAGGGTTTCGCCCAGTACGGCGGTATCGACACCGTCTACACGTCGACCGACGGTGACAAGAAGACGCAGGTTCCGGTCGCCATCTCGTCGTTCACCGACGCGACGATCACCAAGATGTGCCAGTCGGTGGCGACGAAGATCCCGGTCATCAACAAGACGATCTACCTTCGTCTTGACGCGGGCAGGGACAAGGACAAGCCGGTCACGGCCAAGAACCTCTACATCGACGTCGCCCAGCTCGACGCCGATGCGACGTTCAACAACATCGACATCGGTGTTGCGGTCAAGGACAAGAGCCGCGGCCCCGCCGTCAAGGAGGGCGAGAGCGTGCTGCCGGGCGGCTTCGCCCAGCAGGCGGAGTCGGCCGACCTCTACGGCGTCGAGCAGACGGCGTGGGCGACCACGGCCGGCACGTTCACGCTGAACGGCCTGTCGATGCGTCTCGGCACGGACGCCAAGATGGAGTGCTACTAGACGGCTTCCGTCACCGGGGTGTCCCGGGGCGGCTGAGCTGCCCCGAGGGGCGGAGAAGCCATCGCTTCTCCGCCCCGCCGCCCGGCCGGTCCGCGCATGCCGGGCCACCCTCACAGACCCACACTTCCGGCTTCTCCACGCCTACGGCCGAGCCGGTACGTACTTCCACCGGACCCAGGGAGCTTTTTCCATGAGTGCCGAGACTCCGGTCCAGAGCACCGGGACCTTCACCCGGCTGCGTCTGCGATTCCGCGACTGGCGGGGCACCCGGCCGTTCTGGGCCGGTCTGTTCACGCTGCTGGGTGGCATCCCCATCGCGTACTTCCCCTACGCCACGCTCAAGCTGGGCCACATGTCGCTCGCCATGGCGACGACGGCCGGCGCGGGGTCGCTGATCATCGGCGTACTGCTGGTCACGCTGGGCCTGACCATGTGGTTCCAGTCCGCCACCCGGGTCTTCGCCGGTGTCGCGTCGATCCTGCTGGCCCTGGTGTCCCTGGTGGTCTCCAACATAGGCGGCTTCCTGATCGGCTTCCTGCTCGCGCTGGTCGGCGGGGCGCTCGCGCTCTCCTGGGCGCCGGGCGAGCCGCCGGTCGAGGCGGCGGGGGAGTACGACGGCGTCGACGCGCCCACGGGTGAGGCGGCGCCGGACGCCACGCCCCACGACCCCTCCGTGGCACCGCAGTTCCCGGCCGTTTCCTTCGAGAAGGGGGAAGACGGGGAGGCGGACGGCGTCCGGGCCGCAGGGGGGCACCGTGTCGGCTGACGAGGTGCGCGGACCGCGTCACGCGGCCCCGAAGAAGCCGCTGTTCACCAGGTTCCACGTGCCGAGCGGCAAGGCGATCGCCCTGGCGGCGATGCCCACGGCGGTCCTCATGGGGATGGGGTTCACGCCGACGCTGGCCCTCGCCGACGGCAACGACGGGACGCCGACGGCGAACAGCCTGACCGTCGACGAGTACCAGGCCTGCCTGGAGATCGTCGAGGACGCCGAGAAGGACGACGCCTCCGCGTCGCCCACACCGTTCGCGTCGGCGAGCGGGAGCGCGTCCGCGGACGAGGAGCCCTCGGCGGGGACCTCCGGCGAGCAGAAGGCCCCCGAGGCGGACAAGGACACGGACAAGGACACGTCCTCTTCGTCGGATTCAGGTTCCGACGACAAGGACGAACCGGCGCCCGCCCCCTCGGCCTCCGCCGCCGAGGACACGGCCGAGCCCGAGCCGGAGCCCTCGGAGACCGACCGCAACCTCCTGGAGGACCTCGGAGACGCCCTCAAGGACGTCTTCACCCCGAAGGAGGCCGAGGCGAGCCCCGCCCCGTCCGCCTCCGCCACGGAGGACGACACGGCCGGGGACGCGGCCGAAACCGCCGAGGAGACCACCGAGAAGGTCACCGAGAAGGTCACCGAAGCGGCGAAGGACACCGCCGAGGACACCGGCGACAAGGCCTCGGAGACCGCCGAGGACACCGAGGAGACGGCCGAGGAAGCCACCGAAGAGGCCACCGGGACCCCCGAGACCCCCGCCTCCCCCAGCCCCTCCGAGTCGGCCATGGTCGACCCCGAGGACTGCCCGGTCGCCACCGACGCCGAGGGCGGCGTCGACAACGAGCTCCTGCTGCCCGACGACCCCTGGACCCTCAACGCCAGCTCGCTGACGCTGAAGGGCGCCTCGTACAAGGGCATCGTCGAGGTGCGGACGGCGAGCGGCGCCACCAAGAGGGTGCTGAAGTACGTCATCTCCGACGGCACCGACATCGGGGACCTGCACCAGACGGTCAAGGACGAGCAGTCCGGCGCGACCCACCACGTGCGGGCGGCCAAGGGGTCGACGTCCACGATCCGCGACGGCGACACCGTGATGTACACCGAGAGCATCTCCGGCAACCTGCTCGGCCTGATCCCGATCACGTTCGACCCGGAGCACCCGCCCCCGCTGGACATCCCGCTGATTTACTTCACCAAGGTGACGGTGAAGCAGGCCGGCCAGTTCGGCGGCACCCTGCACGTCCCCGGGCTCCAGCAGTACATCACCACCGGCTGAACGCCACCAGGACCCCCGGGAGCCGCAACACACAACACACCGAGGGCGTCCCCCGTGAGACCACGGGGGACGCCCTCGGTGCCGTACAGGCCCCTCACGGTCAGCCGGTCGTGCCGCCCAGGTGGTGGACGCGGACCATGTTGGTGGTGCCGGGGACGCCGGGGGGCGAGCCGGCCGTGATGATCACGGTGTCGCCCTCGCTGAAGCGGTGCAGCTTGAGCAGCTCCTGCTCCACCAGCTCGACCATCTCGTCGGTGCTGTTCACGAACGGCGCGACGTACGGCTCCACGCCCCAGCTGAGCGCGAGCTGGTTGCGGGTGGACTCGTCCGTGGTGAACGCCAGGATCGGCTGGGTGGCGCGGTAGCGGCTCAGCCGCCGGGCCGTGTCGCCGGACTGGGTGAAGGCCACCAGGCCCTTGCCGCCGAGGAAGTCGGCGATCTCGCAGGCGGCGCGGGCCACCGAACCGCCCTGGGTGCGCGGCTTCTTGCCCGGCACCAGCGGCTGCAGGCCCTTGGAGAGCAGCTCCTGCTCGGCCGCCTGGACGATCTTCGACATCGTCCGCACGGTCTCGATCGGGTACGCGCCCACGCTCGACTCGGCCGACAGCATGACCGCGTCGGCGCCGTCCAGGATCGCGTTGGCCACGTCGGAGGCCTCGGCGCGGGTCGGACGGGAGTTGGTGATCATCGACTCCATCATCTGGGTCGCCACGATCACCGGCTTGGCGTTGCGCCGGCAGAGCTCGATCAGGCGCTTCTGCACCATGGGGACCTTCTCGAGCGGGTACTCGACGGCCAGGTCGCCGCGCGCGACCATGACGGCGTCGAAGGCCGCCACGACGCCCTCCATGTTCTCCACCGCCTGCGGCTTCTCCACCTTGGCGATGACGGGGACCCGGCGGCCCTCCTCGTCCATCACGCGGTGGACGTCGGCGACGTCCTTGGCGTCCCGCACGAAGGACAGGGCGACCAGGTCGCAGCCCATCCGCAGGGCGAACCGCAGGTCCTCGATGTCCTTCTCGGACAGCGCGGGCACGTTCACCGCCGTGCCGGGCAGGTTGATGCCCTTGTGGTCGGAGATGACACCGCCCTCGATGACGATCGACTTCACGCGGGGGCCGTCGACCTCGGTGACCTTCAGCTCGACGTTGCCGTCGTTGATCAGGATCTGGTCGCCCTTGGCCACGTCACCGGGCAGGCCCTTGTAGGTCGTTCCGCAGATCGTCTTGTCGCCCGGGACGTCCTCGGTGGTGATGGTGAACTCGTCACCGCGGACCAGCTCGACGGGACCCTCGGCGAAGGTCTCCAGGCGGATCTTCGGGCCCTGGAGGTCGGCGAGGACACCGATGGCCCTGCCCGTCTCCTTGGCGGCGGCACGGACCCGGTCGTACCGGCCCTGGTGCTCGGCGTGCGAGCCGTGGCTGAAGTTGAAGCGGGCCACGTTCATGCCGGCTTCGATCAGAGCGACGAGCTGCTCGTGGGAGTCGACCGCGGGGCCGAGAGTACAGACGATTTTCGAACGGCGCATGGGGCGATCCTATCGGTTTGTTTCGCTACGGAATATTCCGTCTGGCGGAAGATACAAATGAGGAAGTCCCTGCTCAGTTGTTCTTTCCGACCAGTGCGTATGTCTGCTGAGCGATCTCCATTTCCTCGTCCGTCGGTACCACCGCGACCGCGACCCGCGCGCCCTCGGGCGAGATCAGCCGCGGCCCGCCGCCGCGTACGGCGTTGCGCCCGCCGTCCACCGCCAGGCCCAGCCCCTCCAGGCCCGCCACGGCCGCCTCCCGCACCGGAGCGGCGTTCTCGCCGACCCCGGCGGTGAAGGCCACCGCGTCCACCCGTCCGAGAACGGCGTAATAGGCGCCGATGTACTTCTTCAGACGGTGAATGTAGATGTCGAACGCCAGCTTCGCCTGTTCGTCGCCCTCGTCGATCCGGCGCCGGATCTCCCTCATGTCGTTGTCACCGCAGAGTCCGACCAGACCGCTCTTCTTGTTGAGGAGAGTGTCGATCTCGTCGGCGGACATTCCGCCAACACGCATCAAATGGAAGATGACGGCCGGGTCCATGTCTCCGGACCGCGTACCCATCACGAGCCCCTCCAAGGGCGTCAGCCCCATGGAGGTGTCCACGCACCTCCCGCCCCGTACAGCCGAGGCGGACGCCCCGTTGCCCAGGTGCAGCACGATGACGTTCACCTCCCCGGGCTCCTTGCCCAGCAGCTCGGCCGTCGCCCGCGAGACGTACGCGTGCGAGGTGCCGTGGAAGCCGTAGCGGCGGATGCGGTGCGCGTCGGCGGTCTCGACGTCGATCGCGTAGCGGGCGGCCGACTCGGGCATCGTGGTGTGGAAGGCGGTGTCGAAGACGGCGACCTGCGGCAGGTCCGGGCGCAGCGTCATGGCGGTGCGGATGCCGGTGAGGTTGGCCGGGTTGTGCAGCGGGGCGACCGGGATCAGCCGCTCGATCTCGGCCAGCACCCGGTCGTCGATCACCGTCGGCTCGGTGAAGTGCTTCCCGCCGTGCACCACCCGGTGGCCGATCGCGGTCAGCTCGGGGGAGTCGAGTCCGAGCCCGTCGGCGGCCAGCTCCTCGGCCATCGCCTTCAGCGCGGCACCGTGGTCGACGACCTGGCCGGTCCGCTCCCGGGTCCCGCCGCCCGCCGCGAGCGGGGTGTGCCGGACGAGGGAGGTCCGCTCACCGATCCGCTCGACCAGCCCGGCGGCCAGCCGGCTGCTGTCGCGCATGTCCAGCAGCTGGTACTTCACCGACGAGGAGCCGGAGTTGAGGACGAGGACACGCGTGGAGCTCACTGGGCGGTCGCCTTCTCGGTCGGGGACTGGGCCTGGATCGCCGTGATGGCGACGGTGTTGACGATGTCCTGGACGAGGGCGCCCCGGGACAGGTCGTTGACCGGCTTGCGCAGACCCTGGAGCACCGGCCCGACGGCGATGGCGCCGGCCGAGCGCTGCACGGCCTTGTAGGTGTTGTTGCCGGTGTTCAGGTCGGGGAAGATCAGCACCGTCGCCTGCCCGGCCACCTCCGAGCCGGGCAGCTTGGTCGCCGCGACCGACGGCTCCACGGCGGCGTCGTACTGGATGGGCCCCTCGATCCGCAGATCGGGCCGGCGCGAGCGCACCAGCTCGGTGGCGGCGCGCACCTTGTCGACGTCGGCGCCCGTACCGGACGTACCGGTCGAGTACGACAGCATCGCGATCCGCGGTTCCACCCCGAAACGCGCCGCCGTGACCGCCGACTGCACGGCGATGTCGGCGAGCTGCTCGGCGTCCGGGTCCGGGTTGACCGCGCAGTCGCCGTAGACCAGCACCTTGTCGGCCAGGCACATGAAGAAGACGGACGAGACGATGCCCGCGTCCGGCTCGGTCTTGATGATCTCGAAGGCCGGCCGGATCGTCGCGGCCGTGGAGTGCACCGAGCCCGACACCATGCCGTCGGCAAGCCCCTCCTGCACCATCAGCGTGCCGAAGTAGTTCACGTCGGAGACGACGTCGTAGGCCAGCTCCACGGTGACGCCCCGGTGGGCGCGCAGGGCGGCGTACTGCTCGGCGAAGGAGTCCCGCAGCTCGGAGGTGGCCGGGTCGATCAGCCGGCTGTCACCGAGGTCGATGCCCAGGTCGGCGGCCTTCTTGCGGATCTGGTCGACGTCGCCGAGCAGGGTCAGCTCGCACACGCCCCGGCGCAGCAGCACCTCCGCCGCGTGCAGCACCCGCTCCTCGGTGCCCTCGGGGAGCACGACCCGGCGCAGGTCGGAACGGGCCTGTTCCAGCAGCTTGTGCTCGAACATCATCGGGGTCACGCGGTCGCTGCTGGGCGCGGAGACCCGCTTGGTGAGGTCCGCGGTGTCGGCGTACCGCTCGAACAGGCCGAGCGCCCGCTCCGCCTTGCGCGGGGTGGCCGCGTTCAGCTTGCCCTCCAGGGAGAAGAGCTGCTCGGCGGTGGGGAAGCTGTTGCTCGGCACCGACAGCACCGGCGTGCCGGGGGCGAGCCGGTCGGCGAGGGTGAGGATGCGCTCGCCGGGCACCTCGTCCAGGGTCAGCAGCACCCCGGCGATCGGTGGGGTGCCGGCGCTGTGCGCGGCCAGCGAACCGACGACCAGGTCGGCGCGGTCGCCCGGCGTGACGACCAGGCAGCCCGGGGTCAGGGCGGCGAGGAGGTTCGGCAGCATCGCGCCGCCGAACACGAAGTCCAGGGCGTCGCGGGCGAGCCCCGAGTCGTCGCCGAGCACCACCTTCGCACCGAGGGCGTGGACGATCTGGGAGACGGTCGGGGCGGACAGCGCCGGCTCGTCGGGCAGCACGTAGCAGGGCACCGGGAGCCGGGTGGCGAGCCGCTCGGCGAGCTCGTCGCGGTCCTCGCGGGCGACCCGGTTGACCACCATGGCGAGCACGTCGCAGCCCAGGGTGTCGTAGGCGCGGTAGGCGTTGCGGGTCTCGGCGCGCACCGCCTCGGCGGCCTGCTTGCGGCCGCCGACGACCGGGATCACGGAGGCGCCGAACTCGTTGGCGAGCCGGGCGTTCAGGCTCAGCTCGTCCGGGAGCTGGGTGTCGGCGTAGTCGGTGCCGAGGACGAGGACGACGTCGTAGTCGCGGGCGACCCGGTGGAACCGTTCGACGAGGGTCGACACCAGCTCGTCCGTGCCCTGCTCGGCCTGGAGGGCGGACGCATCGTGGTAGTCGAGGCCGTAGACGGTCGACGGGTCCTGGGTGAGCCGGTACCGGGCGCGCAGCAGTTCGAAGAGGCGGTCGGGCCCGTCGTGCACCAGGGGGCGGAAGACGCCCACCCGGTCGACCTGCCTGGTCAGGAGCTCCATGACCCCGAGTTCGACGACCTGGCGGCCGTCGCCGCGGTCGATACCGGTCACGTACACGCTGCGGGTCACGCGCGCTCTCCGTTTCGTCGAGGGCCGCAAGGGTCTTCGGCGGGGTCGCAAAAAATCGCCCACCCAGGTGAGCGGACCCCTCTTGACAATACCTCCGGTGCTGGCTAGGGCGCTCACCCGTACGGCGTCGGCGGCGCCCGGGGGGACGTGAAACAATCGGGACTGGCTCACCGGTATCGACAGCGACCAGGAGACTCAGCACGATGCGCATAGGAGTACTCACCGCAGGCGGCGACTGCCCTGGACTGAACGCAGTGATCCGGTCGGTCGTGCACCGGGCGGTCGACAACTACGGCGACGAGGTCATCGGCTTCGAGGACGGCTACTCCGGTCTGCTGGACGGCAGCTACCGGCCCCTCGACCTCAACGCGGTCAGCGGCATCCTGGCCCGGGGCGGCACCATACTGGGCTCCTCCCGGCTGGAGCGCGACCGCCTCCGCGAGGCCTGCGAGAACGCCTCCGACATGATCCGCGACTTCGGCATCGACGCGCTGATCCCGATCGGCGGCGAGGGCACGCTCACCGCGGCCCGCATGCTGTCCGACGCGGGTCTGCCCGTGGTCGGCGTCCCGAAGACGATCGACAACGACATCTCCTCCACCGACCGCACCTTCGGCTTCGACACGGCGGTCGGCGTCGCCACGGAGGCGATGGACCGCCTCAAGACCACCGCCGAGTCGCACCAGCGCGTGATGGTCGTCGAGGTCATGGGCCGGCACGCGGGCTGGATCGCCCTGGAGTCCGGCATGGCGGCCGGCGCCCACGGCATCTGCCTGCCCGAGCGCCCCTTCGACCCGGCCCAGTTGGCCAAGATGGTGGAGGAACGCTTCGCCCGCGGCAAGAAGTTCGCGGTGATCTGCGTCGCCGAGGGCGCGCACCCGGCCGACGGCACCATGGACTACGGCAAGGGCGAGATCGACAAGTTCGGCCACGAGCGCTTCCAGGGCATCGGCACGGCCCTGGCGTACGAGCTGGAGCGCCGGCTCGGCAAGGAGTCCAAGCCGGTCATCCTCGGCCACGTCCAGCGCGGCGGCACCCCGACGGCGTACGACCGTGTCCTCGCCACCCGCTTCGGCTGGCACGCGGTGGAGGCGGCGCACCGGGGCGAGTTCGGCAAGATGACGTCCCTGCGGGGGACCGACATCGTGATGGTGCCGCTGGCGGAGGCGGTCACCGAGCTGAAGACGGTCCCGAAGGACCGGATGGACGAGGCGGAGTCGGTCTTCTAGAGGACTCATGAAGATCTTGGGGTTCCGGCCCCGCCGCGTGGGGCGGCGGGGCCGGACTCTTCGTTGTGGTGACGGGGGAAGGGGCCGGGGGGACGGTCGGGCCGAATGTCATGTACCTGTTAGTGAACGGGCGGCCGGGCATGCCCCCGCAGATCCTGGCCGCCGGCCTCGGAACGGCCCGGACGCGAGCACCCGGTGAGGCCGGGCAGCGGCCGTCCCACGGCAACGGGACGGGGACCGCGGCCCGTCACCGCCGGGGCTCATCGAGGTGGAGCGGCTCCGCATCCGCGCCACCCGTGTTCGGGACCGGGCGCCGAGGCCCGCGTGCCGCTGGGGACTCCCGACGGACACGAACCGGCCCCGGTGGCTGCCGGTGTCCGGCCACCCGGCTGGACGTGCGGTTTCGTGATCGTCTAGCTTTCCGAGTGGCTGACGGCGAGCCTTTGGCCCACGGACACGCCCAGCCGGTGGAGCCGCTCCACCACGGCAAGCCCGCCCCCGAGTCGCCATTCCGCCGCCAGGTCCGGGGCGGGAGTGTTCCCCCACGGAGCCCGTCAGCCATGCGCACCAGCCGGCCCCCCGCCCGCCGCCTCCCGTCGCCGCTCGCGGTAGCGGCCGTTCTCCTCCCCTTCCTGGTCACGGCGTGCACGGGCGGCGCCCCCGGCGACGGCCAGGGCGCGGGCAAGCCCGTCCTGCCGCCTGTGCACGCCGGATTCGACTACCAGCTCGGCGGCGCCTACGCACCGCCGGACGGGGTGGACATCGTTGCCCGCGACCACACGGCGTCCCCCGCGCCCGGCGCCTACAACATCTGCTACGTCAACGCCTTCCAGGCCCAGCCCGGGGAGGACAAGAGCTGGGACCCCGACCTCCTGTTGCGCGACGGCGCCGACAGAGTGGTCATGGACGAGGAGTGGGGCGAGGCGATGCTCGACATCAGCACCGCCGCCAAGCGTGAACGGATCGCCGAGAAGGTGAACGGCTGGATCGACCAGTGCGCGTCCAAGGGGTTCCAGGCCGTCGAGCCCGACAACTACGACAGCTACACGCGGGCCCCGGGCAACCTGCTGAGCGCGGACGACGCCAAGGCCTTCCTCACGCTGCTCGCCTCGCACGCGCACGAGAAGGGCCTGGCCATCGGCCAGAAGAACACCGCCGAACTGGCCCCGGCGCGCAAGGAGGTGGGTCTCGACTTCGCCGTGGTGGAGGAGTGCGGGATGTACGAGGAGTGCGGTGACTACGTCAGCGCGTTCGGCCCCCACGTCGTGGTCGTCGAGTACAGCGAGCGAGGGCTGCGAGCGGCCTGCGACGGCTGGGGCGACGACATCGGCGTCGTCCGCCGTGACCTGGACCTCGTGACGAAGGGGAGTCCCGGCTACGTGCGGGAGACCTGCGCGGACGGATGAGAAGCGCGACGGGGGCGGCAAGCCGTCGGACCGGCCCCGCGTGACCGGTTTCCGATCTTCTTGCCCCAGGGCGTCAACACTGTCGTACAACCTTCACCCCTTCGTGTGAGTCTCCTGCGTGACGCCAGTCCGGGCGGCGGATTTCCCGCTCCGTTCCTCCCTCACGCAGAAGGACCTCGCGAACCGACATGCGCACACCACGGCATTTCTGGAAGGCGTCCGCGGTCGTCGCGGCCGGCCTGTCCGGGGCACTCG
The DNA here is from genome assembly GCF_044453165.1 of Streptomyces sp. NPDC051740. Lineage (NCBI taxonomy): Bacteria > Bacillati > Actinomycetota > Actinomycetes > Kitasatosporales > Streptomycetaceae > Streptomyces > Streptomyces sp. NPDC051740. Next base: position 309,013 of record NZ_JBITCL010000008.1, read on the forward strand.
TCCTTCAGGCCATGACGGGACAGGAGAGCGGCGGCTCCCACGCCGGCGGTGCGCCGGGGCCCGTCACCAGCAAGGCGGAGACCACCGCGCTGCGGGTCTCCGGGGACGGGACCTCCGCCGCCCTGGGCAAGCGGGACACCGGGCCGTTCAGCATGCTCGGTGTGACCTGGTCCGACCCGTCCGCCCGCGTCGGCGGCACGGTCGAGGTCCGCACCCGGGCCGCCGGTACGCGGAACTGGTCGCGGTGGCTGACGCTGGACGGCGACAGCGGCCAGGGGGAGAGCGGCGCCGCGCGCGGCGGTACCGAGCCGGCGTGGGTGGGCCCGTCCGACGGCGTCGAGGCGCGGGTCGACGGAAAGGACTCGGCCAGGCTGCCGAAGGGCCTGCGACTGGACATGGTCGACCCCGGCAGCGGCGAGGTCACCGCGCTGGAGCCGGCGGCGTACGTGGCCGAAGGGGCCGAGGAGAGCGAGGAGCCCATCCCCTCGACCACCGAGCCGGACACCGGCACCGGCACCGAGCCGCAGCCGGACGCCACCCTCCCGGAGACCCCCGCCTCCGAGACGCCGCCCGAGCCGTCCCCCTCCGAGCCCTCGGCACCGGAGCCCTCGGTGACCGAGCCGTCGGCCCCCGTCACGCCGTCCGCCCCGGACACCTCCTCGCCCACCGCCTCCCCCAGCCCTTCGGTGAGCGTCCCGCCCGCGCCGCCGTCCACCGCGCCGCGCCCGCAGATCACCTCCCGCGCCGCCTGGGGCGCGGACGAGTCGATCAGCCCGGAGGAGCCGAGCTACCTGCCCGACGGGAAGGTCAAGGCGGTCGTGGCGCACCACACCGCCGAGTCCAACGACTACACCTGCGCCCAGGGCCCGGCCGTGGTGCGCGGCATCTACGCGTACCACGTGAAGCAGCTGGGCTGGAAGGACGTGGGCTACAACTTCCTGGTCGACAAGTGCGGCACGGTCTACGAGGGCCGCAAGGGCGGAGTCGACCGGCCGGTGACGGGCGCCCACGCCTACGGCTTCAACAGCGAGACCACCGGCATATCCGTGCTGGGCACCTACACCTCCACCGCGCCCTCCACGGCCGCCATGACCTCCGTCGCCCGGATCGCCGCGTGGAAGCTCGGCCAGTACGGTGTCGCCCCCACCGGCACCGCCACCCTCACCGCGGGCGACAGCGGGCGCAGCTACACCGGGAAGACCTGGGCCAAGGGCGACCGACTGACCCTGCCCGCGATCCACGGCCACCGCGACGGCTACAACACCCAGTGCCCCGGCGACGCCTTCTACAACAAGCTCGCCACCGTCCGCACCTGGGCGGGCGGTCCGGTCTCCGGCCTCACCCTGAAGTCCGTCACCGGCAACAGCACCTCCGGCTCCACCACCTACACCAAGGCCGGCATCACGGTGAACTGGTCGGCCACCACCCCGGCCGCGCTCATCTCGAAGTACGAACTCCTGGCGGACGGCAAGACCGTGGCCACCACCGCCGGCACCGCCACCTCCGCCACGGCCACCCTGGCCGCCGGCACCCACCAGGTGGCCGTCCGCGCCGTCCACCAGTCGGGCAGGACGACCATCACGGCGGCCGCGACCGTCGTCGCCGAGACCACCGCCCCCACCTTCACCACCAAGCCGAACCTGGCCCTGCGCACCGGCACCGTCAACACCGCCGCCGTTCCGCTGACACTGAAGTGGAAGGCCACCGACGGCGCCGCGCTGAAGGAGGTCCGGCTCACCGCCCCGACCGCCAAGACCTACGGACCCACGACCACCAGCGCCAGCCACACCGCCAAGTCCGGCGCCGCCACCACCTGGTCGCTGAAGGCCTACGACCGGGCCGGCAACACCGCCACCGCCTCGGTCGCCGGCACCCCGGTCATCCTCCAGGAGAGCTCCGCCACCAAGTCCGGCACCTGGACGACCAAGTCCTCCTCCAGCTACCTCGGCGGCAAGTCGTACTCCAGCTCCTCCAAGAACGCCTCGCTGAGCTGGACCTTCACCGGCCGGTCCGTCGCCTGGACCGTCTCCCGCGCCACCACCTCCGGCCAGGCCCACATCTACGTGGACGGCGCCAAGACCGCCACCGTGGACCTGAAGTCGTCCACCACCAAGTACCGCGACGCGATCTGGACCAAGACCTGGAGCGGCAGCGCCAAGCACACGATCAAGATCGTCGTCGTTGGCACCAGCGGCCGTCCGGCCATCACCACGGACGGCGTCGTCTACCTCAAGTAGCGGGCCCTCCGCCCTCGGCGGACCACGACGGCCCGGGGCCGACCGCGCACACGCGGTCGGCCCCGGGCCGTTCTGCGCCCTAGCCCTGAGAACCCATCGGGATTCCTCTCGACCACAACTCTTCGGCATGGTCGGTGAACCGGGCGAACATTCCGGTGCCGCCGAGCTTCCGCAGGTACAGCAGAGGCGAGTCGTGCCCGACCAGGCGGGCCAGATGAGGCGTGACGAGCGCCTCGTCGTCGAAACGGAAGACCGACAGTGAGACGTGACTGGTCGCGTCGCTCGCCGCGGAGAAACGTGCTTCCAGACCCTCGTGCGTACCGAGTTTGCTCAGGTGCTCAAGAGTGATCCGGATGCGCGTGGAAACGGTGAGGGCCACGTCTTCGATCTGCTCGCGGTTGCGCGTTGTCTCGCCGTCAGGGTCGCCCAGTAGGAAACGCACGCGGCACCCACCGTCGAGTTTCCGGCGCAGGGTCGACACGAACGCGGGCTGGTCGATCCAGAGGAAGTAGTTCGTGTACCCCGCGAAGAGGATGTCCGTCGTGGACTTCTCGACGAGTTCGGCCCAGACCGTCGAGGGACAGGAGGACCGGTAGGGGTAGGAATGGATGATCTCGCGGTCCCCACCGGACTTGATTCGGTCCTTCACCGCTTTCGGCCACAGCATCTCTTCGTCAACTCCCAGCATTCTGCAGGCGTCTTCCCGGTTTCTGGCGTGCGGGATCAATTCAGCGTCCGCCACCCACCGTTCCACTGTCTTGTCGGAGACGCCTACCCGTACCGCCAACTGCCTGGGCGACAGGTTGGCCGACCGCATAGCCGATCTCAGTGCGCTGTTCAATACTTCCCCCGAGGACGTTTGGGCGTTTTTTCACGTTACCGCTGAAACGTCCCAAGCGTCGCCGGAACTGCACCGAAAGCTCCTTGAGGGTGCGTCAGCCTGGTGAGACGCAAGGACCCCGGCGACCGCGCGAACGGCCCCGGGGCGTGGCCAACGCTTACGAGGAGCGTCGACAACCCATGCTTATCACGCAGCTGCTCGACTGGCTGAGGGCGGTCCTGTTCGGACCGCGTACCCCTGGCAGGCACAGCCGACACGCAGCGACCGCCGTAGCACCTCGAAGGGTGCAGTTCCCTCCAGCACCATGTGTTTTTGGTGCCCGGCTGGTCACTGTGCACCGGCTTCGTACGAAAGGGTGCCCGACGCCTCCGCGGACGCGGTTGCTCCGCGATGGGGAGGCGGAAGAAGCCTGGGAGCCGACAGGCGCGCTCGTCCGACCCTACGTGGCACATCTGGGCGCCTTGCCCAGGGCCAACCGTACGGACGCTCAGGCATGGGCGGGGCCCTGGGTGAATTCCTGGGGGGATGCCCGGTGACGATGACCATTGAGGTCTACCGGATCAACCCGCGGACAGGTGTCCGCACCCAGGTACGGCCGTTGTGGACCGTCAAGCCTGCCGACGTACCGGAACTCTTCGACAGGTTCCCGCCCTGCGCCTGCCCACGTTGCCGGACGAGGACGGATGCGAGGCTGCGCGCCCGGGTGGCGGAAGTGAACAGGCGGAGCCGGGGGGAAGTGTGACGCGTTCGATCGTCAAAGCGGCTGAATGGGCGCTGGGGACGGAAGTCGGCGAGGGTGATCCGCAGGCCGTCTATTCCGCCCTGTGTATGACGTGCGGGGCAGAGGCGCCGGCGTCGGACGACTCCCCTGAGCATGTGGAGATCTGGGCGCTGAAACACACGGGCCTGAATCCGGCCCATCGGCAGTACAAGGCCATGGTCGAGACCTATTGGCGGGTGACTCCGGCGGAGGGCAACCCCTACCGGGAGCTTGACGCCCAAGGCGCCTGAGCGCGCTCCTGCACCACACCGGACGGCTGCCGTTTCCCGGGCACTGTGAGGCACAAGGGCAGCAACGTGTGACCCCCGTCCGGCTTCCCCCGACGGGACGGGTAATGCCCCCGACTGCGGGTACCTCTTCCGCGGTCGGGGGCCGCTCCTCCATATGCGGTGTGTGACCAGTTCTTCAGCGCGGCCGAGTACACCCGGAAGCATGCGGGGGTGGGCCCGGGAGAGCTATTCCGTTTGCCCGGCGGCGTAGGCACGGGCCTGGGCGGCTTCGGTGAGGGCGTTGGCGCGGGTGTAGGCGTCGGCGGCCTGGAGGTAGGCGGCGCGGGCCTCGGCAGGGTGAGGGGCGGCTTCGTGGACAAGGGCCAGGTTTGCGAGGGTCCGCCCCTCGCCGTACCAGTCCTCGAATTCTCGGCAGATCTTCAGATCCTTGCCGTACGCCTTGATTGCCTCCTCCATCTGACCCGTCTCGTACAGGGCGCTGCCGAGGTTGTGCCATGCCCTGCCTTCTCCGTGGCGGTCTCCCGCAGCCTGGTATAGGTCGCGGGCTCGACTGTGGGCGTCGATCGCTTCCCTCGCCCGGCCCACAGCCCCCAGGGCGACACCGAGGTTGTCCCACGCAATGGCCTCGCCAACATCGTCCCCGGTGGCTTGGCACAGGTTGCGAGCCCGGGTGTGGGTGTCGATCGCCTCCTTTGCCCGGCCCGCCTCCTGTTGGGCGACGCCAAGGTTGCTCCATGCGCTGGCCTCACCGTGACAGTCGCCGACGGCCTGATATAGGTCGCGGGCCCGGGTGTGGGCGTCGATCGCCTCCTCTGCCCGGCCGGCCTCGCCCAGGGCGAGGCCGAGGTGGTCCCATGCGATAGCCTCGCCAGGCTGGTTCCCGGCAAGCTGTGCGGACTCGCGCGCCGCCTCCGCGACGGCGATCCAGTCGTCGAAATACCGCCGCCAGTCCAGATACTCCCCCAGACACAAAGCCAGCCGCACCGCCGCACCAGCAAATCGCTCCTCCCACCCCCACCCCACCGCCGCGACCAGACCTGCCCGCTCCGCGTCCAGCCACGCCAACGCCTGCCCCCGGTCCCCGAACCGCTCCGGTTCCTCCATCCCTGGCAGCCACCGCAACCGGTCATCAGCCGCGTCCGTCCATCGCAGGTAGAACTTCAGCACCCGCCCCCGCGCCGCATCCCCCTCCTCCCGCAACTTCGCATCCCCTGCCACCACACCCGCCCCGAACGCCCGCACCAAGTCATGCAGTTGCCACCGCATGGCGGAAGCCGTCCCGTTGCCGCCCTCCACTGGCGTGACGAAATGTCTGGCGGCCAAATCCTCCAGCAGTGACAGCACGGACTCGGTGTCAAGGCCGGCAAGAGCTGCGATCGCCTCCGTGCTGGTCTCCGCACCTGGTGCGAGGCAGAGCAGGCGCAGCAGTCGGGCCTGTTCGGGCGGCAACCGGCGATAGGAGGCTTCCAGCACAGGTCGCAGGACGAGTGAGCGTCCGTACAGGTCGGTTCCGGGACTGCCGTGGTCGAGGACGGTGGTCGCGTCCCCGGCTTCCCGGATCTCGGCCACCAGAGAGGCGATGTCCCGGTGGCGACGTCGACGCAACATGCCTGCCGCGATCTGGAGGGCCAGGGGCAGGTGCCCGCACAGGTCGGCCAGCTCGCGCAGCGCGCCGGGCTCACGTGCCGGGCGGTCGTCCCGTTCGTCGGTGTCGTGCAGGGCACGGGTCACGAGGGCGACGGAGTCGTTTGGGGCGAGGGTTTCCAGGTCGATCAGGCGTGCCGGAAGGGCGTCGGGGCGGTCCCGGGTGGTGATGAGCACTCGGTGGTGGTCCGTGCCGGGCAGGAGCGGCAGGTACTGGGCGGGATCCGAGGCGTTGTCCAGGATCAGCAACATCCTGTCCCGTCGCTCGGCGAGGAGCGCGCGGTACGTGTCGTACTGGCGGTCCGCCGTCGGCGGCAGGTCCCCGTCCCGTACGCCGAGGGCGTCGAGCAGGGACAGGACCGCCTGATCGGCCGTGACCGGGTCATCGTCGTACCCGCGCAGGTCCACGAAGAGCGTTCCACCCGGGAACCACCCCTTGCCACGGGCCCGGTGCGCCGTTTCAACTGCCAGGGCGGTCTTGCCTACGCCGCCCATGCCCGTGACGGCGAAGATGAGGAGCGGCAGCGCGGCCGTGTCGTCCTCGTCGGGGGAGAGGCGTGGGAGGAGGCGGTCCAGCTCCGCCGACCGGCCGGTGAAGCCCAGCGGGCGGGGCGGGAGGGTGGCGGTTGCTCGCGGGACAGGCCCGTGGACGGTCCCCCTACCGCTGCCCTCCGCTCTGCTTGCCGGTGACGGGGCCATGGAAGGTGCCACCCCGGAAGTCGATGTGGTCTCCGCCGTACGTCGCTCCGCCGTGCCCGTGCCGATGGGGACGCTCCTCGGAGTCGGAGGAACCCTCGCGGGGCCGGTGCTTGTGCAGCACCGCCACCGTCACCGACGCGGCCTGCTCGGCGGCGTGCTTCTGGGAACCCGAGGCGTCGGCCTTGTGTTTCCCGGCGTCGGCGCGGTCGCTGATGCCCCGGATCACCAGGGCGTTCACCTGGCCGTTCAGATGGGCCGCCTGGAGTGCGCCGGAGCCCTCCATCTCGATCGCGCCCGCGTCGTTGTAGTTCTTGCGGATGAACTGGGCGATCTCGGACTCGGCGTCCGCCAGGACGACGTCGCCCGTGGCGATCGGCAGGAAGTGCGCCCGTACGTCGGGCATGTCCCGCACGGCGGAACGGGCCGCCTGTTCGAGCGCGTGCGAGCCCGGCAGGGCGTTCGGCCGGACCAGGAAACCCTCCGGCGTCTGCTTGCCGCCGTGGATCTCGTACACCTTCGTGCCCACGACGACGTCGCCGATCCCGACGTCCTCCTTCAGACTGCCGGCGACGCCGACGAAGAACACGGCCTCGGGGCGCAGCCAGGTGATGAGCTGGGTGGTGAGGGCGGCGGCCCGCTCGGCGCCCATGCCCAGTTCGGCGAGGGCGACGTGCCAGGAGGTGCCGGGGAGCCGGCCCTTCTCGACCCGGGTCCCGTCGCGGTGCACCAGTTCCTCCCGCTCCTCGACGTGCGCGCGGACGGCGGTGTATTCGAGGGGGAGTGCGGTCAGGACCAGAACAGTGGACCGGGTCTCCTGCATAGTCCTAAGTTACAACCGGGGGAAGGGGATCGAGTGCCGGAACAGGACCTCACCGTCGGGCAGTTGCTGCTCGCCGAGTACCAGACCGTGAAGGACGAGCAGAAGGCGAGGATCGGGTTCCGGGACAACCTCCTCTATGTGACGCTGGCCGTAGTGGCCGCCGTCATCGCCGCCGCGGCCCAGGCGAAGCAACCCTCGATGCTCCTGGCGTTGCCACCGGTGTGTGTCGTCCTCGGGTGGACCTATCTCGTCAACGACGAGAAGATCTCGGCGATCGGCCGTTACGTCCGGGACGATCTGGGGCCCCGGTTGGCCGCCCTCGCGGCGCACGGGGGTGGTTTCACGACGTTCGGGTGGGAGGCGTACCACCGGAGCGACACCCGGCGCCGGTCCCGCAAGACGATCCAGACCGTGATCGACCTGACGGCGTTCTGCGCGGTACCGCTGGCCGCCCTGGTCGTGTTCTGGGCGAACGGCGACGGCGGCGGGCTGATGGTCACGCTGTCGGTGCTGGAGGCGCTCGCCGTGGCAGGGCTTGGCTCACAGGTCGTGTGGTACGCGAAGACAGCATGAACACCGCCTCCCCGCACTACCTTTGACGTACGGTCACGAGTTGTCGACGGGGGCGGGTACGGGGTATGGAAGCGGCACTGCTGGCAGCCCTGGCCGAGGGCGCGGGCGGGGACGGTGGACGCCGGGCGGTGGAGAGGCTGGCGCGGGCGGTGGGGCTCGACGCCGGTGCATCCGTCCGGGACATCGCCGAGGCGGCACAGGACCCGGCACGGCGGGAGGCCGTACGGGAGTGGGGCGAGACGGTGGCCGACCTGCTCGCCGCCGATCCGCGGGGCCTCGCCGGTGCCGTCGCGCGGGCCATGGAGCGGTCCGCTCCGGGAAGCGGGGTGTCCTGGTACGACGGCGACCACACCGACTTCCGGGGCGGGGTCTTCCTGCGCGAGGTGGTCGGCGTACAGGTCGTGATCCAGCAGGGCGGGGCCGCCGTCCCCGAGGCGCTGGCCGGCCTGCCGCCGAGACCCGGCGGGTTCACGGGGCGGGAGCAGGAGACGGAGGAGTTGCTGCGCGCGCTGGACCCGGCCGGGACGCAGCCGGCGGCGACCCTCGTCGCCGCCGTGTCCGGTCTCGGCGGTATCGGCAAGACCGCGCTCGCCGTCGAGACCGCGCACCTGGCCCGTGAACGGGGCTGGTTCCCCGGCGGGGTCCTCTTCATCGACCTGCACGGTTACGACCGGGAGCCTGTCACCGCCGACCGTGCTCTCCAGGCCTTGCTGCGCGCCCTCGGTACTCCGCCGGAGTACATCCCCACCACGACGGATGAGCGGACGGCGCTCTACCGCTCCACGCTGGCTACCCGGGCTCACGAGCACGGCCCGGTGCTGGTCCTGGCCGACAACGCCTCCTCGCCGGACCAGGTCCGGCCCCTCCTGCCGGGCGACTCCCGGCACCATGTCCTGGTCACGTCACGCGACCGGCTGGCCCAATTGGGTGCGCGGCTGATTCCCCTGGACCAGCTCAGCCCGAGAGAGGCGTACGAACTCCTCGACCTCGCCCTGCGCATCGCCGACCCGCACGACAGCCGGGTGCTCGACGACCCCGACACGGCCGAGCGACTCGCCGGCCTCTGCGGGCACCTCCCGCTGGCCCTGCAGATCGCGGCCGCCCTGCTGGCGGAGGACCCGGGCAAGCCGGTGACCGAACTCGTGGCGGAACTGACCGAGTCCCACGACCGCCTCGACCACCTCGACGACGGTGAGCGCAGCGTTCGTGCCGCCTTTGAGTTGTCCTACCGTCGACTGCCGTCCGAGCAGGCTCGGCTGCTGCGGTTGCTCGCCCTCGCACCGGGGGCTGAGGTGAGTGACCAGGTTGTTGCCGCGTTGGTCGGCGCCGAGGTGCCTCCGGCGCGGGAACTGAAGGCATTGGTCCGTGCGCACCTCCTTGAGAGGGGGAGTGGGCGGTGGCGGTTGCATGACCTGGTGCGGGCATTCGGGGCAGGTGTGGTGGCCGGCCACGCGGCTCTTCGGGAGGAGGGGGAAACCGCACGGGCGCGGGTGTTGGTGTTCTACGCCTTGCGGTCTGCCGCAGCCCATGTCTGGTTCAGTGCGTTGCCGGTGAAGTTGGAGCCGCAGCCATTTGCCGGCCGTGCGCAGGCTGTGGCGTGGCTGGACGATGAGCGGGCGGGGCTGGTGGCAGCCACGTTGTGGGTGCGGGAGGAGCGATACGCGTCCGTGGCGTTGGAGCTGGCCGGGCTGCTGACGGTGTACCTCGGCTGGCGACGGCACTTCGACGATCTGATCACGATCAACCGTGCCACGCAGGAGGTCGCTCACCGCGCCGGGAACCGTCCGGGTGAGGCGCGTGCGTGGCTGGGGCTGGGCGCTGCCCTGATGCAGTCGGGTCGGCTGAGAGAGGCGAGCGAGGCACTCACCAGTGCCCGTGACCTGTACCGGGCTGTCGGCGACCATCGTGGTCAGGCCGCCGCTTGGGACAACCTCGGCTTCGTCCTGCAGGAGGCGGGCATGGTGGACGAGGCGATCAGCGCGCACGCGTATGCCCGCGACTTGTTCCGGGCCCTCAAGGACCGTCACGGTGAGGCCAAGGCATGGGACAACTTGGGTTGCTCCTTGGATGAGGCCGGTCGGCCGGAAGAGGCGATCGAGGCACTCATCAGTGCCCGTGACCTGTACCGGGCCGTCGGTGACCGTCAAGGTGAGGCCGCCGCGTGGGGCAACCTGGGCGTCGCCCTTGCGGCGACGGGTCGGGCGGAGGAGGCGATCGATGAGTACGGCAAGGCTTTGAAGGTCTTGCACGAATTCGAGAACTGGTTTGAAACCGGTCGCGTGCTCAGAAATCTGGCAGCTGCTCAGACACACCTCCAGCGCCTCGCGGATGCCCGCACCTCCTACCTGCGAGCCGCCGACGCCTTCACCCGAGCCGGTTCCCCCGCTGAAGCCGGCGCGGCTCTCACCGCTGCTGAAGTCCTCGAACCCACCGATACACCAGCTCCGGCCGCCCCACCTGCCCATAAACCGGCGCCCGCCCCGCCCTCCCCGCCTCCACCAGGTGCTCCAGATACCGCCGGGCCGTGATCCGGGAGATCCCCACCGCCTCGGCGACCCCCGCCGCCGTCAGCCCGTCCTCGACCTCCCGCAGCGCGCCCGTCACCCGCTCCAGCGTCGGTCCGCTCAGCCCCTTCGGCAGTGCGGCCGGACCCGGTGCCCGCAGCGCCGCCAGCGCCCTGTCCACCTCGGCCTGCCCGCTGGCCTCGCCCACCGCCGAGTGGAACTCGGCGTACCGCACCAGCCGGTCCCGCAGGGTCGCGAACGTGAACGGCTTCAGTACGTACTGCACGACCCCCAGCGACACCCCCTCCCGCACCACCGCGAGGTCCCGGGCCGACGTCACCGCGATCACGTCGGCGTGGTGGCCGGCCGCCCGCAGCGAGCGGGCGAGCTGGAGCCCGTGCACGTCGGGCAGGTGCAGGTCGAGGAGGAGCAGGTCGACGGGGGTCCGGTCCAGGATCCGTCGCGCTTCCGCCCCACTCTGCGCCTTGCCCACGGCGACGAACCCGGGCACCCGTCCGACGTACATCACATGGGCGTCGGCGGCCACCGGGTCGTCCTCGACCACCAGCACTCTGATGGGTTCCCCGGTCATACGGTGCCTCCCGCGCTCTCCACCACAGTGGAGCCCCTCAGCGGCAGCCGCGCCTCGAACACCGCGCCGCCCTCCTCCCCGGACGTCACCGACAGCGTCCCGCCGTGCCGACCCGCCGCCTGCCGTACGAGCGCCAGGCCCAGCCCCCGCCCGCCCGGACCGGCCGGTTTGGTCGTGAAACCGCGCTGGAAGACCGCCTCCGCGTGGTCCGGGTCCACGCCGGGGCCGGTGTCGGAGACGCGCAGGATCAGCTCCGAGCCGTCCCCGTCCCCGTCCTCCTCCGTCAGTGCCGTCACCGTCACCCGCGGGTGCAGCCCGCCCTGCGCCGCGTCCACGGCGTTGTCGATCAGGTTGCCGAGGATGGTGACCAGGTCCCGGGCGGGCAGGGTGTCCGGGAGGAGGCCGTCGTCCAGGCGGCTGTCATCCGACACCACCAGTTCCACGCCCCGCTCGTTGGCCTGGGCGGTCTTGCCGAGCAGCAGCGCCGCGAGGACCGGCTCGCTCACCGCCGCCACCACCTGGTCGGTGAGTGCCTGTGCCAGCTCCAGCTCGGCCGTCGCGAAGTCCACCGCCTCCTCGGCCCGGCCCAGCTCGATCAGCGAGACGACGGTGTGCAGCCGGTTCGCCGCCTCGTGCGCCTGTGACCTGAGCGCCTGGGTGAAGCCGCGCTCGGAGTCCAGCTCGCCCATCAGCGACTGGAGCTCGGTCACGTCCCGCAGGGTCACCACCGAGCCGCGCCGCTGGCCGCCGGTGACCGGTGAGGTGTTCACCACCAGCACCCGGTCCGCCGTCAGGTGCACCTCGTCCACCCGGGGCTCGGAGGCCAGCAGGGCGCCCGTCAGCGGTGTGGGCAGCCCCAGCTCCGCCACCGACCTGCCCACCACGTCCTCCTCCGGCGTCACGCCCAGCAGCTCCCGGCCGCCGTCGTTGATCAGCGCGACCCTGTACCGGCCGTCCAGCATCAGCAGTCCCTCGCGTACGGCGTGGAGCGCGGCCTGATGGTAGTCGTGCATGTGGCTGAGCTCGGCCGCGTTCATGCCGTGGGTGTGCCGGCGCAGCCGCGCGTTGATGACGTACGTGCCGATCGCGCCGAGCCCGAGGGCGCCGGCCGCGACCACCAGCAGCGCGGTGAGCTGTCCCTGGGCGCGCTGGCTGATCTCCTCGACCCTTATGCCGGCGCTGACCAGGCCGGTGATCCGGTCGCCGTCCCGGATCGGGGTGACCGCCCGGACCGACGGGCCGAGGGTACCGGTGTAGGTCTCGGTGAAGGTGTGGCCCTGGAGTGCCGGGGCCGTGTTGCCCTGGAAGACCAGGCCGATCTGGTCGGGATCGGGGTGGGTCCAGCGGATGCCCCGCGGATCCATGATCGTGACGAAGTCGACGTCGGTGTCCCGCACCACCGCCAGCGCGTACGGCTGGAGCTTCGCCGACGGGTCGGACGTACGGATCGCCTCCCGCACGGACGGCGAGTCGGCGACCGAACGGGTCACCGCGGTGGCCTGGCGTTCCGCCGCCTGCTCGGCCTGGCCGCGGTCACTGACGTACGTGAACAGCGCGGATCCGGCCACGACGACCGCGATGAGCACGGCCTGCATGGCGAAGAGCTGGCCCGCGAGGCTGCGGGGCCGGGGGAGGGGGATGCGCATTCAGCCAGTCTGCCCCCGGGTTCCACGGTGAACTAAATGAACGGAAGGGTGACCGCGCTCACAAGGCACGACATAGTCACGGCGTTCCCCGAAAACCCATCCCCCGGACGTGAGCCGCACGCCGGTGATGCCGACGACGTCGTCAAGGAGGGCCGCCGTGACCAGCACAGCCGCTACGGCACCTGCCGCACCCAAGGCCAAGCGGGACCGCACGCACTATCTCTACATCGCGGTGATCATCGCGGTCGCCCTCGGTATCGCCGTCGGTCTGATCGCACCCGACTTCGCGACCGAGCTGAAGCCGCTCGGCACCGGCTTCGTGAACCTGATCAAGATGATGATCTCGCCGATCATCTTCTGCACCATCGTGCTGGGCATCGGCTCCGTGCGGAAGGCCGCCAAGGTCGGCGCGGTCGGCGGTATCGCGCTCGGCTACTTCATGGTGATGTCGGTCGTCGCGCTCGCCATCGGCCTGGTCGTCGGCAACATCCTGGACCCGGGTACGGGCCTCGCGGTCACCGACGCCGTCAAGGAGACCGGTCAGGCGCAGGTCGACGCGGAGGCCAAGAGCACCGTCGACTTCCTGATGGGCATCATCCCGACCACGATCGTCTCCGCTTTCACCGCCGGTGAGGTCCTGCAGACCCTGCTGGTCGCCCTGCTCTGCGGCTTCGCCCTCCAGGCCATGGGCTCCGCCGGACAGCCCGTCCTGCGCGGCATCGAGCACATCCAGCGGCTGGTCTTCCGCGTCCTGGCGATGATCATGTGGGCGGCCCCGATCGGTGCCTTCGGCGCCATCGCCGCGGTCACCGGCTCGGCCGGCGTCGACGCGCTCAAGAGCCTGGCCGTGCTGATGCTCGGCTTCTACGTCACCTGCGTCCTGTTCATCTTCCTGGTGCTGGGCACGATGCTGCGCCTCGTCGCGGGTGTGAACGTCTTCTCGCTCTTCAAGTACCTGGGCCGCGAGTTCCTGCTGATCCTCTCCACCTCCTCCTCGGAGTCGGCGCTGCCGCGCCTCATCGCGAAGATGGAGCACCTGGGTGTCAGCAAGCCGGTGGTCGGCATCACCGTCCCGACCGGCTACTCCTTCAACCTCGACGGCACCATGATCTACATGACCATGGCCTCGCTGTTCATCGCCGACGCCATGGGCACGCCGATGTCGATCGGCGAGCAGATCCCGCTGCTGCTCTTCCTGCTGGTGGCCTCCAAGGGCGCGGCCGGTGTCTCCGGTGCCGGTCTCGCGACGCTGGCCGGTGGCCTCCAGTCGCACAAGCCGGCCCTGGTGGACGGCATCGGCCTCATCGTCGGCATCGACCGCTTCATGAGCGAGGCCCGCGCCCTCACCAACTTCGCGGGCAACGCAGTCGCCACCGTCCTGATCGGCACCTGGACCAAGGAGATCGACCGGGCCCGGGTGGACGAGGTCCTCGCCGGCCGCGTCCCCTTCGACGAGAAGACGCTGCTGGACGACCACGCCGCCGACGGCGACCAGGACGAGCCCCGCGCCGAGCTGTCCGAGCCGGGCGGCGAGAAGGAGCTGGCCAAGGCCTGACGGCCGCCGACGTCACGCCCCACAGACCCGGGCGGCTGGGTACTCCCCCCGTAGCTCAGCCGCCCGGTCACCGGAGGCCCGTCGCCCGTATCCGGGCCTCCACAGCAGCCGAGCGGCCGGACTTCACCCCCGTGAGTCCGGCCGCTCGGCCGTTTCCGTCCCGTCCTTGCCTTGACGCCGACGTCAAGGCTTACGTTCGTCGGTATGCGAATCGGCGAGCTGGCCGCACGGGCCGGGACCACCACGCGGACGCTGCGGTACTACGAGTCACGCGGGCTGCTGTCCGCGCGGCGCACCGGCAACGGATACCGGACCTACGACGAGAGCGATCTGAGGCTGCTGCGGCAGATCCGCACGCTCCAGGACTTCGGGTTCGACCTGGAGGAGACCCGGCCCTTCGTGGAGTGTCTGCGGGCCGGTCATCCCGAGGGCGACTCGTGCCCCGCCTCGCTCCAGGTCTACCGGCGCAAGCTGGACGAGCTCGACGCCCTGATCGGCGAGCTGCGCGCGGTACGGGCGAAGGTCGGCGAGCAGCTGGCGCGGGCGGAGTCGGCACGGGACGTGCTGGCCGCCGACGCGGCGGTTCCGGGCGGTCCGGAGCCGGTGTGCGAACTGGGAGGGGAGCTGCGATGAGCAAGGCGAGCGGTGTGCCCGAGGTGACCGACGCGGACTTCGAGGAAGAGGTGATCGGGGCCGAGCTGCCGGTGCTGGTGGAGTTCACGGCCGACTGGTGCCCGCCGTGCCGGCAGATGGCGCCGGTGCTGAGCGCGCTGGCCGCCGAGGAGGAGGGCCGGCTGAAGGTCGTCCAGCTGAATGTGGACGCCAATCCCGGTACGACCAACGCCTACAAGGTGCTGTCGATGCCGACCTTCATGGTGTTCCGCGACGGGGAACCGCTGCGGTCGATGGTGGGGGCCAGGCCCAGGCGGCGGCTCCTCGAGGAGCTGGCGGACGTGCTCTGACCTGGCACGACGACCTGGTACGGCCTGACGCGACCTGGTGCACGGCACAAGAAAACCCCCGGGCAATTGCGCCCGGGGGTTTTCTTTGCGTATATTCATTGATTCGCGACTTCATTTCCGGTGAAGTTCGAAGGGAGTCGCGGTGAAGTTCAGTGACCACAGTATATCCGGGCGGGAGCGGAATTGTCAAACACCGAATTTCCGGACGAGGAATTGCGGCAGGAACAGCAATTCGTCGACGGACTGTACGCACGCGTGGACGTCCTGCGCGGCGACGCCGAGGTGTCCGTCACGGAGGCGCTCGCCCAGGGCCACACCCCCAGGCAGGCCCGGCTGGAGCGGGACATCCTGGTCGCCGAGCGCTCCGGGCTGCTCGCCGCGCTGAACGCCGTGGACGGTTCCCTCTGCTTCGGCCGCATCGACCTCGCCTCCGGCGACACCCACCACATCGGCCGGATCGGCCTGCGCGCCGACGACGCCGAACGCACGCCCGTCCTCATCGACTGGCGGGCCGACGTGGCCCGCCCGTTCTACCTGGCCACCGGCCACACCACGATGGGGCTCAGGCGCCGCCGGCACATCTCCACCGAGGGCCGCCGGGTCACCGCCCTGCACGACGAGGTCCTCGACCTCGGCGACGAGACCCGTACCGGCCACGAGGACCCGACCGGCGACGCCGTACTGCTCGCCGCGCTCAACTCCGCGCGCACCGGCCGCATGGGCGACATCGTGCGCACCATCCAGGCCGACCAGGACCGCATCATCCGCGCCCCGCACCACGGGGTCATGGTGGTCGAGGGCGGCCCCGGCACCGGCAAGACCGCCGTCGCCCTGCACCGCGCCGCCTACCTCCTCTACGAGCACCGCGAACTGCTGGCCCGCCGTGCCGTCCTGATCGTCGGCCCCAACCCGGCGTTCCTCGGCTACATCGGCGAGGTGCTGCCCAGCCTCGGCGAGACCGGTGTGCTGCTCGCGACCGTCGGCGAGCTGTTCCCCGGCGTGCGGACCACCCGGACCGACACCCCCGAGGCCGCCGCCGTCAAGGGCCGCGCGGAGATGGCCGGCGTCCTCGCCGACGTCGTACGCGACCGGCAGGCGCTGCCCGACCCGGTGATCGCGATCGAGCACGACCGCGAGGTCCTGATGCTGGACGACGGCCTGGTGAACGTCGCCCGCGAACGCACCCGCGCCGCCGGGCTGCCGCACAACGTGGCCCGTGAGCACTTCGAGGGCCACATCCTCAACGCGCTCACCGACATGGTCGCCGAACGCATCGGCACCGACCCCTACGACGGCTCCAACCTGCTCGACCCCAGCGACATCACCCAGATCCGCGACGAGCTCGCCGAGAACCCCGAGGTGTGGTCCGCGATCGACCGGCTGTGGCCGAGGATCACCCCGCAGCGCCTGGTCGCCGACTTCCTCGCCGCACCCGAGGGCCACCTCCCCGACGAGGACGCCGCCGCGGTCCGCCGCCCGGTCACCCGGCACTGGACCGTCTCCGACGTGCCCCTGCTCGACGAGGCCGCCGAACTCCTCGGCGAGGACGACCGCCTCGAACGCGAGCGCGCCGAACGCGAACGGCAGACGCAGATCGCCTTCGCCCAGGGCGTCCTGGACGTCTCGTACGCCTCCCGGACCTACGAGTTCGAGGACAAGGAGGACGACGACCCGGACTCCTCCGAGGTGCTGTCGGCGCACGACATCATCGACGCCGAACGCTTCGCCGAACGGCACGAGGAGGACGACCACCGCAGCGCCGCCGAACGCGCCGCCGCCGACCGCACCTGGGCGTTCGGGCACATCATCGTCGACGAGGCGCAGGAGCTCTCCCCGATGGCGTGGCGGCTGCTGATGCGGCGCAGCCCCACCCGCTCGATGACCCTGGTCGGCGACCCGGCGCAGACCTCAGAGGCGGGCGGTGTCGGCGCCT
Source organism: Streptomyces sp. NPDC051740 (assembly GCF_044453165.1). Taxonomy (NCBI): domain Bacteria; kingdom Bacillati; phylum Actinomycetota; class Actinomycetes; order Kitasatosporales; family Streptomycetaceae; genus Streptomyces; species Streptomyces sp. NPDC051740. Next base: position 326,030 of record NZ_JBITCL010000008.1, read on the forward strand.
GGGCGGACATCCTCACCCCGTTCGTCGAGGACCGCTGGGAGCACACCCGGCTCGGCGTCAACTACCGCACCCCCGCCGAGATCATGGACGTGGCCGCGGCCGTGGTGCGCGCGGAGCACCCCGGCTTCGAGCCGCCCGGCTCCGTCCGCTCCACGGGCGTACGGCCCTGGGCCCGCGCCGCCGACGACCTGCCCGGCGCCGTCGCCAAGGCCGTCGCGGAACTCACCCCCGACGAGGGCCGCCTCGCGGTCATCGCCCCGCGCGAGCTGCACCGGGCGCTGGCCGCACGGCTGGACGGGGTGACGGCGGGTGCCGAGCCCGACCTGGCGCACGCCGTCGTGCTGCTCGACCCGCGCCAGGCCAAGGGGCTGGAGTTCGACTCGGTCCTCGTGGTCGAGCCGGGCCGCTACGGCACCAGCGACCTGTACGTGGCCCTCACCCGCGCCACCCAGCGGCTCGGCGTCCTGCACACCGAGCCGCTGCCGAAGCCGCTGGCCGACGCCCTGGCCTGAGCGGAAAACTGAGCGGAGAAGCTCAGGCCGGGCGCAGCCACACCGTCGCCAGGGGCGGCAGGGTCAGGCGGACGCTCGCCGGGAACCCGTGCCGTCCCTGCGGCTCCGGCTTGACCGGGTCGGGGTGGATGACGTCACCGCCGCCGTAGCGGCCGGCGTCGGTGTTCACCACCTCGTGCCAGGCGGGCACGTCGTCGGGGACGCCGATCCGGTAGTCCTGCCGGACCACCGGGGCCAGGTGCGACACCGCGAGCAGCGGGGAGCCGTCGCTGTCGTACCGCAGGAACGCGAACACGTTGTCCTCGGCCGCGTCCCCGGTCACCCACCGGAAACCGGACGGGTCGGTGTCACCCCGCCACAGCGCCGGGGTGTGCCCGTACACGGTGTTGAGGTCGCGCACCAGATCGCGCACCCCGCGGTGGTCGGCCTCGGCGCCGTAGTTCGGGTCGAGGAGCCACCAGTCCGGGCCGTGCGCCTCCGACCACTCCGCACCCTGCGCGAACTCCTGCCCCATGAAGAGGAGTTGCTTGCCCGGATGGGCCCACATGAAGCCCAGGTAGGCGCGGAGGTTGGCGCGCTGCTGCCACCAGTCGCCGGGCATCTTCGACACCAGGGACCGCTTGCCGTGCACCACCTCGTCGTGGGAGATCGGCAGCACGTAGTTCTCGCTGTAGGCGTACACCATCGAGAAGGTCATCTCGCCGTGGTGGTACCGGCGGTGGACCGGCTCGTGGCTCATGTACTGGAGCGAGTCGTGCATCCAGCCCATGTTCCACTTCAGCCCGAAGCCGAGCCCGCCGAAGCCGCTGGGGCCCTTGTGGTGGGTGGCCCGGGTGACGCCGTCCCAGGCCGTGGACTCCTCCGCGATCGTCACGACCCCCGGCACCCGGCGGTACACGGTCGCGTTCATCTCCTGCAGGAACGCCACCGCGTCCAGGTTCTCCCGGCCGCCGTGCTCGTTCGGCGTCCACTGGCCGGGCTCGCGCGAGTAGTCGAGGTAGAGCATCGAGGCGACCGCGTCCACGCGCAGCCCGTCGATGTGGAACTCCTCGCACCAGTAAAGGGCGTTGGCGACGAGGAAGTTGCGCACCTCGCGCCGCCCGAAGTCGAACTCCAGGGTCCCCCAGTCCGGGTGCGCGGCCCGCAGCGGGTCCTCGTGCTCGTACAGCGGACGCCCGTCGAACTCCGCCAGCGCCCACTCGTCGCGCGGGAAGTGCGCCGGCACCCAGTCCATGATCACCCCGATCCCGGCCCGGTGCAGGGCGTCGACCAGGTACCGGAAGTCGTCCGGGGTGCCGAGGCGGGCCGTGGGCGCGTAGAACCCGGTGACCTGGTAGCCCCAGGAGCCGCCGAAGGGGTGCTCGGCGACCGGCATCAGCTCCACGTGGGTGAAGCCGAGGTCCTTGACGTACGCGGGGAGCTGCTCGGCGAGCTGCCGGTACGTCAGTCCCGGACGCCAGGAGGGCAGGTGCACCTCGTAGACGGAGAACGGCGCCCGGTGCGCGGGCACTTCGGCCCTGCGCTCCAGCCATTCCGCGTCGCCCCACTCGTACACCGACGACGTGACGATCGACGACGTGGCCGGCGGGACCTCCGTACGGCGGGCCAGCGGGTCGGCGCGCAGGGTCCTCGAACCGTCGGGACGGGTGATCTCGAACTTGTACAGCTCACCCTCGCCGATCCCCGGCACGAACAGCTCCCACACCCCCGTCGAGCCCAGCGACCGCATGGGGAAGCCGGTGCCGTCCCAGAAGTTGAAGGTGCCGGACACCCGCACCCCGCGCGCGTTCGGCGCCCACACCGTGAAGCGGGTGCCGGTGACGCCCTGGTGGGTCATCGGGTGCGCGCCGAGGACCGTCCACAGCTCCTCGTGCCGCCCCTCGCCGATCAGATGCAGGTCGAGCTCGCCGAGCGTGGGCAGGAACCGGTACGCGTCCTCCGTCTCCTGCACCGTCCCCTCGTACGTCACGAGCAGCCGGTACGCCGGGACCCCGCCCAGCGGCAGCAGCCCCGAGAAGAAGCCGTCACCGTCGTCGTGCAGCTCGACGGTGAGGCCCCCGGAGACGACGGTCACCGCGAGGGCGTACGGCCTCAGCGCCCGGAAGACGACCCCGCCGGGCACCGGATGCGCGCCGAGCACGGAGTGCGGGGCGTGATGCGTCCCGCTCAGCAGCCGCTCCCGGTCGGCGGCGTCCACGGCGGGGGAGACGGCGATCTCCATCTCGGGCGGGGCGGGCTGTGCGGCGGGGGTGGCCTTCGACGCCGTCTTCCTCGCCGTGGTCTTCTTGGCGGGGGTCTTCTTGGCCGGGGTCTTCTTCGCGGCCTTCTTCGCCGGGCTCTTGGCAGCGGCCTTCTTCACCGCGGCCTTCTTCACCGTCGCTTTCTCGGTCGCCGCCTTCTTGGCCACGGCCTTCGCCGCCGCGGTGGTCTTCTTCGCGGTGGCCTTCTTCACCGGTTCGGCTGCCGCGGGCTGCCGCTCGGCCGGCTGCTCCGGATGCGAACCGCTGGACTCGGGGCGGGGGGTCACGGGCGAAGCCTCCTGGACGCGGGTCGGATGGGTCAGATCAGGTCGGTCGAGGCGAGCCGGTGCACGGCGGCCAGCGGTACGGGCAGCCACTCGGGACGGTGCCGGGCCTCGTAGACCACTTCGTAGACCGCCTTGTCGGTCTCGTACGCGCGCAGCAGCACCGGGTCGGTGCGCGGATCCCGGCCGGCCGCCTCCGCGTAGCCGGAGCAGTACGCGGCCCGGCACCGCACGGCCCAGTCCGGCTGCGGCGGGTCCACCGAACGCGCCGCGTAGTCGAAGGACCGCAGCATGCCGGCGACGTCCCGCACCGCCGGCTGCGGCATCCGCCGCTCGGCCAGCGGACGGGCCGGCTCCCCCTCGAAGTCGATCAGCGACCACTCCCCGGCGGGGGAGCGCAGGCACTGCCCGAGGTGCAGGTCGCCGTGCACCCGCTGGGCGGTCCAGACGCGGCCCTCGGCGGCCAGATCGTCCAGCGCCGTGAACGCCGAGCGCAGCCCGTCCGCGTACGGCCGCAGCGCGGGCACCGCGTGCACGGCGGCTTCCAGCCGCTCGGTCATGCCGGCGACCAGGGAACGGAGCTGGGCGTGCCCCAGCGTGACCGTGGGCAGCGCGCGGGCCAGCGCGGTGTGCACCTCGGCGGTGGCCCGCCCGAGAGCCCGCGACTCGGCGACGAAGTCCTCCCCCTTGGCCAGCTCCCGCAGCGCCAGCTCCCAGCCGTCCGTCGCACCCTGCACGAACGGCTGGAGCACCCCCAGGACGTACGGCTCGGCCGGGGGCGGCGGGCCGGGGGACTCATCGGGCTCCGCGACCAGCCAGGCCGTCGGCGGGGGCACCCGGGGGCAGCCCACGCCGGCCAGCGCCAGCGGCAGCTCCAGGTCGGGGTTGATCCCGGGCACGACCCGGCGCAACAGCTTCAGGATGAACGTATCTCCGTAGACGACCGACGAGTTCGACTGCTCGGCGGTCACCAGGCGCGGCACCAGACCGGACCGGATCTCCTGGCGCGGGTCCCGCTCGAAGCGAAGCCCGCCGATCCGGGCCCGGGTGCGCAGGGCCTCCAGGAGCAGTTCGGCGGGCCGGGTGTCGTGCAGGGCCTCGTAGACCGTCCGTCCGGCCAGCGGGCCCCGCGTCACATGACCGATCAGCGCGGGCGCGAGCCGGGGCGGCAACGCCTCGCGCACGCCTATGAGCAGCTGGTAGCAGTCGCCGGGCTGCTCGGGGCTGCCGTGGCCCGGCTGGAGTGGCTGGTGCGCGCGCACGAGCAGGTGGTACAGGCCCAGCTTGGCCGTGGGCGGCAGCAGTTCGGTGGCCGCGACCAGGGAGAACCCGGTGACCGGGCGGCCCTTGCCCGCGAACCAGCGCTGCCGCGGCAGCCACTCCCTGAGCAGTGGATCCAGTGACGCAAGGAGGCCGGGCGGGGTCGTGACGGTGCGTGTGACGGCTTCCGACATGGCGTCGCGTCCTTTCCCCTCTTTCGGCGCGCCCACGGGGGCGCCGCCGGTGGGCGGGGTGTTACTCATGCGTGCCCCGGGCGGAGCGGCGGAAACCGCCCCGCCCCGGGTTCTACGCGGCGTCCTTGCGGAGCCGGAACCAGTAGAAGCCGTGGCCCCCGAGGGTCAGCAGGTACGGCAGTTCGCCGACGGCGGGGAAGCGCACCCCGCCGAACAGCTCGACCG